>JBKPCC010000034.1:0-24445 GCA_046727215.1 Acidobacteriota bacterium | reverse complement strand
CGATTACCGATTGCCGAATGGGGATTCGTAGTGTGCTAATTTTCGTTGACTTCGAGCTTCAATTGTCATAGAAGCGCACTGCTTTCCTCAATTCTGCAAAAGACTTTAAAAACTATGAAGCACCTTTTATCGATAGTTCTGCTTGGATTTGCGTTATCACTATGCAATCTGTCGAGCAAGTTGACCTCGAAGAGTTCTGGCGGATCCGGAGGCGCGTCAGAGAGCTCTAAACCGGCGTCTACTGCACCAGTTGAGCATGCGGAGCCGAACGCCGAGCAAGCTGCTGCGCTGGCCGGTGGTAAACAGGTTAATTGGGCCCAACAAGGAATCTCATTTACGGTTCCTCCAAATTGGACTGAATCGACTAACGAAACCAAGATGCTCGTGTGGACTTCTCCTGGTTCATGGGGAGCAGCTTCTTTGATCGTCAACATTTCACCCATGGCTGAAGACTTCCCCACGGATATTAGCCTTAACGCGTTTTATGAGAGTGCAAAGAACAGGTCGAAGAATGGCGAAGTTGATGAAGTCAAGTGGCTGGAAATCGATGGGCTGAAGGGTTTGCAGTTCCGCGAATCGAATCCCGAAAAACCAGACGATCAGAGGCGTTTGCAGTGGATGGCCTATCGCAAGTATGCCGGGCAGGTGCAACTAGTGAACTTGATGCTGGCAACTCAAGCGAAGGACTTTGCTCGTCACCAGGACGCTATGTACGGGATTCTGTATTCGACAAAGGTTGTTCATTGAGTTGACTGTTCGTCGTTAAAAAAGAGGAACGGATCATTTTCCATAGAGGAACGGATCATTTTCCGAAATCACCCGAATCGAACGCGAAAAAATGAAAAAATGAGAAATGGAAAATGGTACATGGAAAATGATCCGTTCACCTTTACCTACCGAAAGTGATCCGTCCTGCCTTTCTCAAGTCATCTACTTCTTGATGTAGTTGCGGTGTACCCAGGCATCGTTCCGCTTACGATCGCGTGTCTCGAAAAAGATACTCTCGTCATTCTCTCGAGTCGCTAGTTTGACACGCGCAGTTACTTCCTTTTCATTCAGTGTCCCAGTCTCAGACTGGCGCAAGAATCGTTCGACCGTTTTCGTTGACGGTGGCTCAGGTTTTCCGTCCCCCTGGAGTTCGGCGATTGCTTCGACGGCGGTTGCCTTAAGCAGCTTGGGCCATAGCTTCCTGAACAACACACTGGAAGCGTAAACATCCCCGCTATTAAGCTGACCGTTGATAGCGAAGATGTAACCAATCACGTCATCTCGTCCTCGTACCACGCCGGATAATGCGTTGATATAGCTTTCGGCGGTCGCCTGAACCTTACGGTTTTCTACCGCAAGTTGCAGACTTGAGCCTGAGACGGGTGAGTTAACTCGCGTGCCAACGCTGCGGCTTAGTTTGTCCTGCGCGATCTTTACGTTGTCCCAAACCTCTCCCTGTGAATTAGAGGCCTTGGCTGCCAGTTTTATTTGTTTCGTGGCAACGGCGTCTGCGGAGCTGTTGAAGACCGTGGCTTGCTCTGTGCCGCGTCCACTCCAGCGTCCATGCTCAACGCAGAAGGCGGCGATTGGCAGCCGCCCTGATTTTGGCGGAACGATCAGATCGACGCCGATCATCCGATCCTGTTGACCACCCTTCACGATGTCTCCTGCTTGAACATAGACGTCCTGATTCGACAAATTTCGAATTGCCAATTCGTTTACATCTTTCGTCTCGTAGACCACGACTTTTTTCTGTTCGAGGGCTTCCTGAAGCGTTAGGAAGTCGCCAGTTACCTGATTCGGCCCGTGGATAAGAAAGATCGAGAGGTTGCGATGTGTAAAGGGACCTGAGACTAGATACTGGTTTGCGATGGGGATTCTTTCTCTCACATTTCGACTGCCATTTCGTCGCTGACCGTTGATAAGTACCGAGGTTGCGACACCGACGGTCAACAAAACTACTGACAGCGTCAGAACAAAAGACTTCTTCATTGTGTTATCTCCTTAAGAACAGCCTTGGATCGACGTCGCGATTTCACCCTGAACCAGAGACCACAAGGTGCTTGCCCAACGCCAATCAGGCGAGGCGAATTTCCTGCGGGGAGATGGACGTGTTTAGAAGCCGATCTAGTAAGGGGGGACCGCTCTCTCCCCGACTGACGGCCGGCTGTATGTTGAACGAGGTTGGGGAGGTGTTCTTGCATTGAGAGGGCAGTATCGCGAGAAGCGTTGTCCGAATTAAAGGGCAGGTTTAAACACGCAGTGCCAGCCGGCTGGATAAGAAGTTGAAGTGAAATATATTCGCGCCATTCGGCATTACCCAATGAGAGCAGGCATTACTATCGAGGATGAGGCGTTAACGTCTGTGAACCTGACGGGGCTGTCATCTGCGACCACGAGTAATGGTCGGGTAAATGTCTCTCATTTCTACCAGGAATTGCTTATGGTTGAGGAGGAATTGCTCGACCAGCATGTCTCGGGGCAGGTTTCAGCGGACGACCGAAAGCAAATTGAAACGCACTTTCTAAATGCTCCCGAGCGTCGAGAAAAGCTTCGGTTCGCCAATCCTTACGACAATACATTAGAAAAACCGATGGTGCGGTGAGTCAACCGTCAACCGTTCCTACTCCGTTGCGGACCGAACAGCGCAGGCGGCTACCTTTCTGGTTCACAAATCCAATCATCTCCTACGCCGTGGCTATTGCCATCCTCGTCGTCATATCAGGTGTCTCCTGGCTGGCGCTATACAGAATCAGGCAATCAAACATGTCAGCACCGGGCAATATGATTACCGAAGTAATCAAACCTGGAGGTCTCACACGAGATGGAGGTGAAGTTAAACAAGTCAGCGTGCCGCGAGGAACAACTTTGGTCAGACTACTGTTGGAACTTCCCGCTGGTGAGTATGACGCTTATCGCGCAGTGATTCCGGGTGAAGAAGGCAATGAAATCTTTGCTACTGGACCAACAAAACCAGAGATTGTTGATGGCCGTAGAGTTTTGAGTCTACAACTGGAGTCGCGCTCCCTTCCACCGGGGGACTATCAGATCAAGTTGAGCGGAGTCGCCGCCAACGGCACCGTCGATCGGCTGGAAAGCTACAGGTTTTGGGTTAGAGCCTCTTGAGTGACTTACGGATGCACTGTAGGTGCGTCCGCATGAGGGACAAAACATCTTCGGCAGCGCGCTTCATACATACCAGCGGCGCCGACTGCAACCCGCTCTTCTGATTCGAAAGTCCGTTGTGAATAGTTTGCCGGCTGGCCACATTTCATGCAGATGGCGTGAGTCTTGGTAATGTATTCGGCAATCGCGAGCAATTGCGGCATCGGCTCCCAGGGCTTGCCAGTGTAATCTTGATCCAAACCGGCGATTATCACTCGCACTCCTCTGGTCGCAAGTTCATTCGCAACGTTCACCAGATCATTGTCGAAGAATTGACCTTCATCAATCCCGACCACTTCTGTGTCGGGTTCCACCTTCGCGCGTATTTCCGCTGCCGTTTGTATCTTGGATGACTCGTGTCGCATCTCGGAATGCGACACGATGTGGTTGTCGGAAAATCGCGAGTCGATATCCGGCTTAAAGACCTGCACCTTTTGACGAGCAATCTTCGCGCGTCGCAATCGCCGGATCAGCTCTTCTGATTTGCCTGAAAACATGGAACCGGCGATCACTTCAATCCATCCGGTTGCTGACCTCTGATGCGGAATTCCGTTGTCGTTATTTACCTGAGCTATGAGTTCATCCATACACGAAATGACACGAAACGCTCGTATCAAACCACGCTTAACTAACCAAACACAAAATTCTAAATTCTAATCCCTAAATCCCTACGTATCTTGGTTCATCTACCGCTAGTTCCGCTTTCGTCTTCTAAGTACAATTTTGAATTATAAAACGGCGCGAAGGCAGCAAGCAGCGCGAGTTCGAAACTCATGGATCTGGTTACAAGGTCTCGCGACAGCACGCCCCAGGCACCCTGCCGACTGCGAACGTCACGGGCGCCTGCGACCTCGTCGATCACCAGTCCTAACTCGCGTCGCCCTTCGATTACCTTCTTTACGATCGATGACGGGACACTTATCGCAGGTGCCGCCCCAAAGTGTCCCCGCTTTCCATCGTAGGCATATGCCCAGCCGCGAAGAAACGTGTGCCATTCACCACCCACTGATATCGAGTGAAAGCCACCTTCTAAACCAACATATATATCTGCCGTCATACGCCGGCTGGAGAGGAGATCGCGGACGGCGAGTGCGCGTTCGCGTGCGCCTTCCATTAATTGCCAGTCGGTCAGGGGCATCGCCGGAACATTGGTGTCAACTGCACGTGCGACGACGCTGGCCTCGGCCCAGCTCGGATCAACCTCTGCGACTCGCGCAATACTCGCGCGAACTGCCATAATTTTGGCGGCTCTGTCGGAACCTAGGGCGATTGTCTTGACTGCCACTTGAGCTTGAGAACGCTTGTAACACACTCTGTCGTTTTAGGTCAAAATAGCTATGAAACTCGCCGCCTGCGTGAATTGGTGTAATTTTGTGGATCGGTTGCGAGTGCAGCCGCCCTATGCTGTAATCGATTTTAGCTTCCCAAGTTTCTCAGTTCGCAAATGTGGAGGTAACCAGTGCGAGACGAGCTGGTTTATGACTGGAACACGATTGAACCTCAGATGCACCCGCCTGGGCGGCACATCGGCTTGGACGATGAAACGCTGCGTGACGGTTTGCAATCACCTTCAGTAAGCGAGCCATCGGTTGAAAAAAAGATTGAGCTGCTTCATCTGATGGATCAACTGGGTATCGATACCGCAGATATCGGATTGCCCGGAGCTGGTGGAACGCACGCAGCAGGCGTTGAGCGGCTTGCTCGAGAGATTGCTCAACAGAGACTGAAGATCCGGCCAAATTGCGCCGCACGCACCCATCGTAATGACATAGTACCTATCGTAGAAATTTCTCAGCGTGCGGGAATTCCGATCGAGGCGTGTACCTTCATCGGCTCATCATCTATCCGTTTTTTTGCGGAAGACTGGACGCTCGACAGACTGTTGCAGATGACAGAGGACGCGGTAACGTTCGCCGTTAACCAAGGTGTCCCCGTCATGTATGTGACCGAAGACACTACCCGAGCAGCTCCCGAGACCATTCGCGCGCTTTACACCACGGCCATTCGCTGTGGCGCAAAGGCTCTTTGTGTATGTGACACAGTGGGTCATGCTACTCCGGATGGTGCTCGCGCGGTGGTGCAGTTCGTAAAAGGTATCGTTGAAGAGGAGGGTGGGAACGTAAGGATCGATTGGCACGGCCATCAGGACCGCGGTCTGGGCGTTATAAATTCGCTCGCGGCAATTGAAGGCGGCGCCGATCAGGTTCACGGATCTGCACTCGGAATTGGTGAACGCGTTGGCAATACTCCGATGGACCAACTGCTGGTCAATCTGAAGCTGTTGGGCTGGATAAACAACGACCTCTCGCGACTGGGTGAATACTGCAGAGTTGCGGCAGAGGCTTGTTGCTGGAATATCCCTTACAACTATCCGGTGTTTGGGCGCGATGCGTTTCGCACGGCGACAGGAGTTCATGCTGCGGCCGTGATAAAGAGCTACAGAAAAGGCGATCCGCAGTTGGCAGATTTAGTCTACTCGGGCGTACCCGCAGCAGCGTTCGGACTGGAGCAAGTAATTGACATTGGGCCAATGAGCGGGAAGTCCAACGTGATTTACTGGTTAGAGAAGCGCGGATTGGCGGCGGATGAAGAGCGTGTTAACCGAATTTACGACCGCGCTAAACAGTCATCGGCTGTCTTGAGTGAGGACGAGATACGAGCTCTATTGTGATTCTACGTAATGAAGTCAATGCGGGTCGCAACAACGACGGAGTCGAGGCCTTGCCAGTTGCATTGAATTCTCCGGCTCAGACTGTTAAGGACCTCGTCGTTTCACCCAGTGTCCGCAGGGCATTTGAATTCTTTGAAGCGAACGCGGATGCAATCACCGCAGAACAGATCGCCATCAGTTCAATTCCAGCCCCACCTTTTGGCGAACGCCAACGTGCTGAATACCTCGCTCGGAAATTTAAACAACTTGGCCTCGAAGGAGTAGAGATCGATGCGGAAGGTAATTGCATCGGTCTGCGAAGAGGCCGCTCCCTTCAGCCATTGTTAGCCGTCAGCGCACATCTTGACACAGTGTTTCCTGACGGCACTGATGTCAGCGTCCGCCCGGCTGATGGAAAGCTGCTTGGGCCGGGGATCGCTGATGACGCTTGCGGATTAGTCGCGCTGGTTGCCCTCGCCGAGTCGCTGAATTTGACCGCCGCTACCACCCACGGCTCGATTCTATTTGTCGGTACGGTTGGTGAAGAAGGCGAAGGAAACCTGCGTGGTGTGCGTTATTTGTTTTCTGAAAGCCCGTGGGCAAAACGCATCAATGGTTTCATCAGCTTCGATGGACCAGGCGCCGATCGAATTATCAATCAAGCCTTAGGATCAAGACGCTACCGCGTCTCAGTAACCGGAATTGGGGGTCACTCATGGACTGACTTCGGCGTGCCAAATCCAGTGCACGCTGTGGGACGCGCAGTAGCCAGACTCGCCTCTTATCCCGCTCCGCGTGAACCGCGAACCACCTTCAATGTCGGACGTATCGAAGGTGGTACCAGCGTAAATGCAATCCCCAGCGATGCGGCGATGGACATCGATCTACGCTCATCCAGTGAAGTGGAACTCCAGCGGCTCGATGCATTCTTTAGACGCGCAGTAAGAGAAGCAGTCGATGACGAGAATGGGGTTCGTCGTCAGGGCTTTCCGCCGTTGACTGTGAACCTGAAGCTTATCGGTGAACGTCCGAGTGGAGAGACGCGTCGCGATTCATCGATCGTTCAGATTGCCGTGGCAGCAACTAACATACTCGGATTTGTTCCAAAGTTCGAGCAGGCTTCTACAGACGCAAATTTTCCCATTTCGATTGGTGTGCCTGCGATAACACTTGGTGCTGGCGGCATGTCGGGGAACTCGCACACACTGGAGGAGTGGTACGATCCTCGTGATCGCTCCAACGGTCTGAAACGAGCGCTGTTGGTGATGCTGGGATTTGTGGGACTGGCGAGGACTTAGAATTTAGAATTTTGTGGTGGTTCAGTGGATCGTATTTATGTTCAGAAACTCGATCCCGAACTACCACAAAATTCTAAATTCTCTAAATTCTAAATCGACCGTCGTTCACGCGATCTTAGTTAATCGGAATCGTTACTGTAGCCGATCCGGCTTTCCCTGCAGGGAAACGCTTCTGCCGCGCGATCCGGAGCGCCGTCGCATCCCCACCTGAGGCCTGGGTTACACGGCCTGATTCATCATACGTGACGGTAACAACAACGCGTTTAGCGCCCGGCTTGGCCGTATCGGTTGACACCGCAGGTGCTGCGGGGTTGTGAATGGTTGCGGATTGATTCGCCGCCGCTGCTTTCTCCTCGCGCTTGCGTTCACGGTCATGCTGTTTCTTATTAGCTGCCTGTGTATCAACGTTCGCAGGGGCAGCTTCGGTCGCTGCGGGCTGCGTCGAGGGTTGCTCCACAGCCTGAGCGGGGGTCGGCTCAGAGGTTCCAGCCACCGCCTGTGTCTGGGTAACTACGGGTTGTTTGTGCCTGTACCAACCGGCCGGAACACCGATTACCGCGACACTTGCCAATACTGCTACACCAACGGCGCCCACGAGCAACGGTTTGCGATTCGACACAGCTGGGCTGCTCATGAAAGAAAGAAACCCAGGAATATGAGACGAAGCAGCACTTCGAACGCCCTGCACCTCGTCTGCACTGTCCGTGTCTTTCACAAGTGACGAATATCCTGCAGGGAACGCTTCTGGCGGTGGTATCCCTTCGTCCAACCGTCTTAGTCCTTCCAACACCACCTGCGTCCAAGGTTGGTTGATTGTTCGTTCCGCCGGTTCCGCGGTCGCACTAAATTCAAATTTGGCATTCGGTAAAGTGAGTGCATAGTAAACTGCGTCGATCCCACGTAAGACGCCGATTTGCGCGTCAACGACCGAACCAGCCTGCAGATGAAAATAGCCTGCTCCATTCGGGTACAAAACTTTAAGGCTTCCCGTCTTCCGTTGGTTGCAAAAAAATTCAATTAGTTCCGAAAGCGAAAGGTCGCTTAAGTGTCCTGTCAATGCCATGGGAAGTTTGACTCCTGTACGGAAGAGGTATTTGGGGAGTGATATTGACGGCGCAAGGTAACTGCGCCGTCAATCGAAGGGCTATTGGGACAGAGAGAATTTGTAGTTGATCAAACCAGAAACCTTCACTGGCTGACCCGAAAGTTTCGTTGGAGAAAAACGCGCACGTAGCGCTGCCTGTGTGGCGGCGTCGCGAAGCTGTATCGGACCACTTGTCGCCTCAGCAGCGATCACCTTTCCTGTTTCGTCAACCACCACCGAAACGGTAACGATTCCGGAGATCCGCATGCGCTTCGCCGGGTCGGGATAATTCGGCGTCGGAAGTGAGACTGCCGTTCCGTTGAGTACGCCTCCTGACACTGGTTTTAAGATCGGCTTCGGTGTAGGAGTAGGTGGTTCAGACTCCATGACAACTTTCTGATCACCTACATCGCTGCTCCCAGGCGTCGCCTTTACTTCGGCGGGACTTATATCATTGACGCGATCGGTCGCCTTTGGAATGGATGGCGCCGCCGCTGCCTGACTACCAGATTTGTTTCCTGAGCTAGTCACCGGAGATTTGGATTCGGAATTGCGGGCAACACTGTTCGCTGCAGCAGGCTGAGAAGGCGTTACCGCCGGCGGCGATTGAACCATCCTCACCATGTTCTCATCCAGGTAGTACATGATTGAACGATAGGTGATTTCAGACGGCTCGAAGCTGACTCTGCCGCCATCGACCACTGCGACTGATGTCGTCATCTTGTTCCAATTGCCGGCGAAATCGAATTCATACCGATAGACTTCCTTACTCATTAACGTCCCATCGGCGTTCAACAAGGTCATTTCACTGATGTTTCCCTTGTCATCGTACTTGTACAACTCTTTGCCGGTCAGTGTGGCACCGATGACGGGGAAGTACTGATTCTCAGTCTTGTTACCCTTCACATCGTAAGCAACAACCTCAAGAAGCGCTCTCTTGCCTTCCGTTACCCTGCCATCCTGGTTGACAAGTTTGACAATCTCAGTGCGTACGCGCCGGACTGGTCCAACTAAACCATCCCTAACCCTGTCACTCTCAACGGCACCGGACACGGGCTGTGGTTGAACCACGCGGGCCGTCAGATTGTTCTGACCCTGAACTGTGTACGAGCATCCGACAAGTAGGACCGCCACGCTTATGTTGCGCAAATATCTGAACATTTTGTTCTCCTGACAAATGAGGTGGGCACTCAAGCGAAAGCTAACAACGCGAGGGTGGTGTGCGAACGTCAAACCGGGGCCGGGGCTTACCTCCAAAGGGAGATAGCCACGGCCATAATACTGTGTTGAACGTGGTTTGTCTAGAACAAACATAGGAACCTTTTCGGGGGCAGAAAGTCAAAAACCCTACTGCCTCAGGACGTTAAGACACGTATGGAGGAGAGGTTCCGTAGTGTTGGAAAGCCGGCCTTCTCACCTCGCAAGCGAGAAAGACTGGGCGAATTCGGATGATTTCACACAAAAAGTGAGGAGAGCGGAGTTTTAGCCTGGCCGCCTTTAGCGTGTCCCTTCGTTCGGATAATTGCCCAAAAGCTCGGCGATCTGATCAATCACCTGGACACTGCTTCCCGGTCCGGTCTGGTCGTTGCACATGATGGAGAACGCAAATGTGTCACCACTCTTTGCAACCACGTAGCCCGCAAGAGAGTTGTCGTAAATCAAAGAACCCGTCTTGGCTGAAAGTTGTTTCTCGAGACCCTTGAGTCGGCCTCGAAGCGTCCCATCCGTCGCTGCGACAGGTAAAGTCTGCCGAAACAGCTCACCCGAGTTTGTTCGCCATATTGCTATTAACAGACGTGCTGTTGATTCAGGACTGACAAGATTCAGTCTTGAAAGCCCGGAACCATCATGTATCGCTAAGCCCGTTGTCTGAATACCGTTCCGACCCAGCCACAGACTAATGATCGCCGCTCCTGTTTCAGCATCTCCTCGTTCTTGCTCCCCCGAAGGATCCGATACCATCGGACCCCGCTCACGTCCGAGCGTACGTAGAATTAACTCTGCATTGAGATTGATGCTGTGTTTGTTTGTCGCCTTGATGATTTCGAATAGGTTTTGGCTGGTGACTGCCGCCAACTCATTGCTGTGCGAAGGCTCAAAACGTTGAGTTGAAGATGTTTTTGAGTCGCGAGCTTGCGCAGTTCCGGCTACTGCAATTCCCGTTCTCTTAAGCGCGTCAATGAACAGGCGCGCTGCCCACAGCGCTGGATCATGGACCGAGAGTTGCGCGCCGTACCCGTTGCTACCCGCAGGAAAATGTCCCCATACCTGGACCTGGTTATCAGACAGGCCACGTTGAATACCCAGTTTGAAACGTTCGCCTCTATTGACAATTTCCATTCTTGGAAAAATCGTCATGTGTCCCGTTGTATCAGTAGTGCGGATTGTTGGCATAGAAGCGGATTTCTCTGGAGGTGCTACGCTAAGCTCAACCTGGTTCTCGTTTATTGATAACGCACTCGCTTCGGCCCCAAAGTACCACTGCAAATCATTCCACTGCCATCCATCGCCGATCGGTTCACCGCGAAAATAACTCGCGTCGCCAATTACGTTCCCGGTTACTTCCCTTACACCTTTTTGTAACAAAGCGTTCGCAAGCTCGGCCAGCGAGTTGTTGTTCTCGTTTTTCGTTTCCGACAAGAGATCCGGGGCACCTCGACCATACAAAACAAGATCACCTTTAAGCGCGCCATTCGCATCCGGCTGCGCATCAGCGTAAACCGAAGTGCGCCAGCGATAATTCCCGCCCAGTAGATCAAGAGCCACGGCTGTGGTGTAAAGCTTCATGTTCGACGCCGGTGTGAACAGTTTGTCTCCATTTAGCGAGTACAACACTTGTCCGTTGTTCAAACCGATAACAGAAACACCCCATCGTGAGTCTTTAAAGGCGCTTTCGTTGATTGCTCGTTCAATGGCTAGGCCGAGCTTCGCAGGCGTCTGCTGAAGAGCAGATGATTCCTTTGTTCGCGGTCCCGCGGACTTCTCGGGCTCTGCTCGGGTGGGAAAATACGATTTATATGCAACGAGTGGAGCGGTCAGCATCAGCGCTGCGAGGATAACGCGGATTGTGAGGGGCACGACCCTGAGCCGGCCATTCATGTCAAAAACTTTAGTCGGGTCAGATTCAACTCGCAAAGAGGGTCGCTGTTCGGCCTGAGGCTAAAACGGAACGAGTCGCTTCGTACACTTCTTCAACAGGTATCTCCGAGATCACGGTTTTATATATTGTTCGATGATGTTCGCCGCGAGGTAGGTAGGTATCCGGCGCTCGCTTGTCGAGAAGAAGCACAACAGGCGTACCAACGGCAGCGGCCATGTGCATTGGGCCGGTGTCATTGGATACGAATGTCGCAAGGCGCGCCTGCGCCGACGCTAACTGCGAAACGTTCAGGTGGTCCAACAGCACAACGTTGGCTGGAAAGGCCGCTCGGATACGCGAAATGAGGGAGCGTTCCTCAGGGCCCAAAAAGACGATCACCTTCACGTGGTCGTTTCGAATCAAGAACTCAGCGAGTTCAGCAAATCTCTCGAGTGGCCAACGCCGGCTTTCATGTCCAGCACCGGGGAAAAGCCCGACCAGGGGCGCGCCCGAATCGGCCTTAAATTTTCGCAGCGTCTGTTCAATGTAACGATCATCGGTCGATCTCGTACGCAGTCGCGGTACTCCATCCGAAGACTTGATCCCCAATGGTTGTAGAACGTCTAAATAACGATCGATCGCATGCCTTCCCTTCGGCTCTTCCAGCGGCGGGCGCGGTCGAACGTTTGAGAGAAAGTCGAGTGAACGGCCGGGCCGTCGCGAATACAGGCGCCGTTCAGCTCCGGAAAAAAACCCGAGCAGATTGGTTTCCGAGAGGCTGTGAAGATCGATCACCAAGTCGAAATCGCGCCGTCGAACATCCTGAACGAGTTTGAAAATTCGAGCGACAGAAAGAGGTGTGAAGCCGTCGCGCAGACCTACGCGATCAACCGTTAATGTCTCGTCGGCCAAACCAGAGAGGTTGACTAGTTCACTGCTGCTTTTTCCAACGGCAACAGTGATCTTCGTTGTGCGAAAGTGTTCACGAATGGCGCGCAAGGCGGGAAGACTAAGCACAACGTCGCCGAGTTGGCCAAAATGAATCACTAAAAGGTTTTGCGGTTGGTCCATCGTGTTTAATTCTAATTACTGGCCGATGCGTAGATCCTTTCCGGTCATTTCCTCCGGCTGATTTAGCCCTAATAGGCCAAGGAGGGTGGGCGCCACGTCCTCCAGCGCGCCGCCATCGCGCAGCTTCATCCCCACCGATGCTTCATCGACCAGGTGAAACGGCACAGGGTTCGTTGTGTGCGCGGTATGCGGGCCGCCGGTCTCCGGATCGATCATTTGTTCAGCGTTACCGTGATCCGCAGTGATCAGTGTAATACCTCTAACTTGCCTGATCGCCTTGGTAATCCATCCAAGGCACGTATCCACATACTGACAAGCTTCAACAGTCGGTTGCAGTTTTCCAGTATGGCCAACCATGTCCGGGTTCGCAAAATTAATTACGAATACGTCCGTCTCTCCCTGGTCAATTCCGCGCAGTACGTTGTCAGTCACCTTAAACGCGGACATCTCCGGCTGCAGATCGTAGGTCGCTACTTTCGGCGAAGGAACTAGAAGCCGTCGTTCATAGTCATATTCCTTTTCCACTCCGCCATTGAAAAAATACGTGACGTGCGCGTACTTCTCAGTTTCCGCTAAGCGATAGTTTCGGATTTTCTGAGCGCTCCAAACCTGCGCCAGCACGTTCCGATGTTCATTTGGTGGAAACGCGACGGGGAGCGGAAAAGTTCGGTCGTAAACGGTGAAGCAAACAAAATCTACTTGCGGTCGATTGGGAACAGGAAACTCGTTGAAGCTTTGAATTGCCAACGCGCTGGTTAGCTGACGTGCGCGATCCGGTCGAAAGTTGAAAAAAATCACGCCGTCGCGGTCACTGATTGTTGCCACCGGTCGTTCAAACTGATCCTGTATGAAGATCGGTTCGACAAATTCGTCCGTGATTCCTTTTTCGTAGGACCGCTTGACTGCGGCAACGGCATCGTTTGCCGGTTCACCAACAGCATGAACCAGCAGTTCGTATGCGCGCTGCGTCCGTTCCCAGCGCTTATCGCGGTCCATTGCATAATAGCGGCCGATCACAGTGGCAATCCGCCCACAACCGATGGCCGCGATCTGTTTTTGCAGAGACTCCACGTAAAAAGATCCCGAAGTGGGGGGTGTGTCTCTACCATCTAGAAAGCAGTGAACAAAAACTCGTTCAACTTCGCGCTGTTTTGCCATCCGCAACAGTGTATAGAGATGTTCCTGTGACGAATGGACTTGACCATCTGAAACAAGGCCCATTAAGTGAAGCGCTTTCTTCCTTGCCTTCACACCGTCCATGGCCGAGGTCAACACTTCATTTCGAAAGAAAGATCCGGTGGCGATATCGTGATCTACTCGCGAGACGTCCATGCGGATGACGCGGCCCGAGCCAATGTTCAGGTGGCCGACTTCAGAGTTGCCCATGATCCTGCCAGGCAGTCCGACGCGAGTGCCTGAAGCTTCAAGTAGCGTCTGCGGATACTTCTCGCTCAGTTCGTCATAGAAGGGGGTCTTGGCGAGCGCGATAGCATTGCCGTCTCGATGAGGCGAATAGCCCCAGCCATCAATGATTATTAGAGCTAACGGTCTTTTCATTGTAACCGCAAGAAGGCACAAAAATCACAAAAACAAAACAAGTGTTAGAACGTTTACACATCATAAGCGCGACGAGGGTTTGCACCAACACTGTTAGCCAACTGCACCCGTCTCTCGTATGTCAAGATGTGCCAAAAATCATCTTCGGGCAGCTAACGTTCTCTTTGAACCTCCATTCCTAACTGTCTGCTTCTTAGTGTCTTTTGTGCCTTTTTGCGGCGACTTGATTTGATAAAACGCTTCGCGGCCTGGAAATCGTGCCGCACCTTCTAGGTCTTCTTCTATGCGCAGCAGTTGATTGTATTTGGCAATTCTGTCCGTACGCGATAGCGAGCCGGTCTTGATCTGTCCGGCATTTGTCGCGACAGCAAGATCAGCAATAAATGGATCCTCTGTTTCACCAGAACGATGAGAAATGATTGCAGTCCGCCCATGTATTTTTGCCAGTTCAATACAGTCAAGTGTCTCCGTCAGCGTTCCGATCTGATTGACCTTGATAAGAATCGAATTGGCAACACCAAGTTCGATTCCTTTGCGCAAGAACGCGGTGTTCGTTACGAAAAGATCGTCTCCGACCAGCTGAACTTGTTGCCCGATTGCATCTGTCAGTTCTTTCCATCCTTGCCAATCGTTCTCGGCCATCCCATCCTCGATTGAAATAATTGGATACTGATCACACCAACTCTTCCAAAATGCCACCATTTCGCTGCTCGATAGACGGCGCTTGTCGCTCTTTTTGAATACGTAGTTCTTGCCGTCATAGAATTCGCTCGCTGCAGGATCCAATGCTAGAAGGCAGTCGCGCCCCGCATTAAAGCCTGCCTGAGTGATTGCTTCGAGGATGGTTTCGACGGCTTCCTCGTTTGATCGCAGATTCGGAGCGAACCCGCCTTCATCGCCAACACTGGTCGCATAACCTTTTTTCTTTAAGACAACTTTCAAGGTGTGAAATATTTCGGCGCCCATTCGCAGCGCCTCGCTGAATCTTTCGGCGCCGACCGGCACGACCATAAATTCCTGAAAGTCGACATTGTTGTCTGCGTGTGCGCCGCCATTCACGATATTCATCATTGGCACCGGCAGCGTACGAGCGTTTGGACCACCGAGATAACTATAAAGCGGTATCTCAAGCGAGTTTGCTGCCGCTCGCGCAGTCGCAAGCGAGACTGAAAGGATTGCATTAGCGCCAAGTTTGGCTTTCGTGGGGGTTCCGTCCAACGAGATCAATGTCTCGTCAATCGTTGCTTGATCGAGCGCATCCAGTCCTTCCAGTTCTGTAGCGATGACGTCATTAACATTACCAACAGCCTTGAGCACACCTTTGCCGAGATAGCGGCGCCTATCCCCATCGCGCAGTTCCACAGCTTCGTGCTCGCCGGTCGAAGCTCCGGAAGGCACGGACGCCCGGCCGACGGCTCCGGTGACCAGCGTCACTTCAGCCTCTATTGTCGGATTCCCGCGCGAGTCGAGAATTTCACGCGCGCCTACATGCTGGATCCAGGTCATGATCGTTTCGCTCCGTGGAGAAATTATGATGCTATGTCAGTTTTTCGACCGGGACAGTAAAACCTGCCTTGTAAATTCAATTTGTAAAAGAATCAACTTGCAGCATGTGCGCTGTCAGCCGTCTGCTTTTGTTTCTCCCGAACTTCCTCCGGAAGCTCCAGGCGCACGCGCATCACTCGTCTACGCTCAACTCGCTCAATTCGAAACAATAGACCGTTATGGCGGACGATTTCACCAGGTTTGAGCACATGACCGGCTTCGGTCATCAAAAATCCGCCAATAGTTGTGTACGCTTCGGATTCAGGCAGCGAAAGCTTAAGACGACGATTTAGATCACGGACTGCCAGCGCCCCATCGAGAATGTACCGGCGCGCGCCGATTTGATCGATCTGCTCATTCACTTCTTCGTCGTGCTCATCGGAGATTTCACCCACGATTTCCTCGAGCAGATCTTCCAGTGTAAGAATCCCCTCCAACCCGCCGTGTTCGTCGATCACAAAAGCAAAGTGGGCCTTTGCTTTCTGCATCTGTCGCAGAACATCCTCTAATCGCGCGGTGTCGATCACATACAGTGGCGGTTGCAGTACGTCCTCAAGTCGAAAAGTTTCCGGCTCCAACAAATAGGACATGATGTCTTTGCTATGAATGATTCCAACAACATTGTCCATCGATTCGCGATAAACAGGTAAACGCGAATAGCCAAACTGTTCAAACGCTTTAGTAATCTCCTCGAGTGAACAATCATTTCTAATTGCTGCCATTTCGGTCCGCGGGACCATTGCCTCCCGAACTAAAGTATCGGAAAACTCAAAGACTCGTTGGATCAGTCTCCGCTCTTCTGCACGCAGATGACCGCTATCGCGCGAGCGATCGATCAATTGCCTTAGCTCCGTTTCCGTATAACTTGAGGCGTGTTCTGCGGAGGCTTTGAAGCCAAGCAGTTGGACAACTCGGACACTCGCCCAATCGAGCGCGCGGATCGGCCAATGAAACAACCAATAGAAAGCTTGTAGCGGAAGGGCCACCATCAAAGCGATCCTCTCCGCGCGTTCCAGACCTAACAGTTTTGGCGCTTGCTCGCCCAACACAATATGCATCGCTGTGATGATTGAAAACGCAATTCCAAAAGCAACGGCGTGGCGCCACACGTCCGAGAAGCCGGCAAGTGGTTCTTCTAAGAGTCGCGCGATCGCAGGCTCGCCGATCCAACCCAGCGCGAGCGATGCCAAAGTTATTCCCAACTGGCAGGCAGAAAGATATGCGTTCAGATTGTCGAGCAGGACCAGCAATCGTTTAGCGGCAGCGCTGCCGGCTATGGCCATGGTCTCAATGCGTGACCGGCGAACTCCTACCAGGGCGAACTCGGCAGCAACAAAGAAGCCATTCGCGCAAACCAGCAGCAATACGGCGGTGAGTTTCAGGATTGCAATCATGAAGCCACCTCGCACGAGACTGGTTCGATGAGGAAGGGATAGCTGTTATTACTGGCAGGATCGTCCATCGTTTACTGTGGAGGGAATTCCGAATGGGGATTATAGCCTATCTAAAACTGACTTTGGAGTGCGGCGACTTGTCGGCGCTTTTGGGCCCGTAAAGGAGCCCGCCAGGGGCGTACACGGGTATTTAGCTCAACGAGAATTAAAAGCGATGACAAGTCGCCGCACTCCAACGTCGTAGAGCACAGGAAGTTTGGCTGAATGGAATTGATAAACGGTTAATGGCCGGCCGCCGCACCAGCAGCACGAACACGAACAGGCCTGCGATCGTGTTTGTTGCAAGCTTTTGCAAGGGCTTGGTCCACTCGCGGTTCGATCGCGCATTCTGCCTGGCGGCAAACTGCCGCGAGTTCAGAGACCACGAGATAGCGCGATCGCTCGAGCATTCGCTGTTCACGGAATGAGAGAGGTTTGATATGGCTCAGGTACGTTAAGTGTTTGAGCACATTCGCCACCTCGAAAATATCTCCGGTCCGCATCTTCTCGGAGAATTCTTTAAAACGGTCCTTCCAGTCATTTGCGGGGGAAGTGAAATCGTCGGCCAGCGCTTTGAAAAGCATTTCGCATTCACCCGACGAGATGGGGGCGCGCAAGCCAACTTCAGTTGCATTGGAAACAGGGACGAGAACCAGAGAATTATTGGCAGCAAGGCGAAGTGTATAGAAGGGAAGTAGGGTAGCGCCTATTTGCTTTTGTTCGATCTGTTCGATGGTCCCGATCCCGTGATTCGGATAAACGACTTTCTGGCCGACTTTGAAGCCCACCACAGCACCTCCATCGATTGTGAAAAATCAGACTGCGCCGCACGCGCGGGTCTGGGGGAAATCCGAGCGACGCAGTTAGCGTCGGGCCCTGATTGGCAAGTAATTGAAGTCTAGCAAGTGGTCTTGCAGAGCGTCAAGCTTTTCGACTGTATTGTTGTTAGGTGAAACGATTCACTTGATCGCAATTTGCGAACACCGCAATCGCAACAACTTATTTTATGTTTACTTTGTATTCACTAACGCTCTGACACGGTTTAAATTCAATTGTTGATTTCGCGGCCTCAGCGTCCCGAAGAAGCTTTGCGCGACTTTCAGATCCAGCCGGTGACTGCAACAGACTTACTTGTTTATCAGCTGCTTTTTGAAGCAAAGACCAGTATCGTCCTGGCGGCAAGTTGTTGATAGCAAACGTGCTGTCCGATTGGATCTGCGTTGCGAAAAATCTTAGTGGATCTTCAGCGCTCTCTTTTTCTGCCGGAACTAGAAATAAATAAAGATTGGGCGGCCGCGGTTCGCTATCGCTTGCGACGATGTTACCGCGAAGCGAAGCGGCGCCTTGCGCGACAGTTATAGTGATGCCAGTGATTGGATCTCCGGATTTGAGATCAACAGCGGTGCCCGCCGCCTCCGCCGAGGCTGTTTTGGCGGATTGAGGCAGTTTAATTGATTGAACATACCAGTATTTAGCAAATAACCGTGGGACAAGTCTGTATTTGCCCGGACGCACATTTTGAAATGTGAAGGCGCCATCCTGGTCTGGCACAGTTGCTGAACGTGAGTACGGATTTGCGAGAGGTTTGTCCTCGGCTTGGCGCACCGCAACCATCGTCTCTGTCAAAAGCAGCTGGCGCTTGCCAGCACATTCAGCGGCTTTTGAACTTATAAGCAACACTCGGCCTGTCAGCGAGGCCAGTGGTTTGGTTAACAGCTCTAATCCAGTTACATCCTTTCCTTTAACGATTAGTCTCGTCGGATCTGAAACTGTAAGAAGCTCCCCCTCATTGGAAGCAGCCGTTACTTCATAAGTGTCGTCCGGCAGTCCTGTAAACATAAATCCGCGGTTGCCAGGAGCTTGATATGCTGACCTCATGAATGTGCCCATCGAGATTGAATTGAGCGTTACGTTGAATGTTGAATTAGCAGCCGGTCCTTTAACAGTCCCACTAATTACGTGCCCTGGTTCTGCGCGATATTTAATGTCCACATTGGCGAGTTCTTCACCCGGCCCAATCACGAATTCACTTGCACTATCGCGATTCGAAGATGGTGCGTAAGTTGGCGCCTGATCGTCGTAAGCGTTGAGATTGTATGCATTGAAATAAGTTCCACCGGCAGCAACCAGGTACGTTCCCGCGGCCAATCCGTACATTCTATAGATGCCACGATCATCGGTGGTCCGTTCAGCGGCGCGTTGACTAAGGAATGATGGCACCTTTCCGTCTGGCCCTCTTATCAGAAACGCGCGAACAGGTACGCCAATCACCGGCTCGCCAGAGAGAGTCGTAACAGTTCCTGTAATCACCGCCCCTTTGACTAGCTGTAGCCGGATTGAGTCACCAGGTGTGTAGTAATTTATCGGATCATTGGGATCCCAAGGCCCTCTAACATACGTAGGCGCATAAGCCGATACGGCGTAAATTGCGCGCTCCAGCCCGCCTACCCTGAAGGATCCGTCAGCAGCAGTTGTCGTGCTAATGGATGTTTGGTTCCAGGACGCGCCGATCCGAACAGCAACGCCAGGCATTGGCTGACCGCCATCATTAACAACGATGCCACTGAGTACACTGCTCTTGTCGTTCGGAGTTTTGCTTTCCTGTTGGGCTTGAAGTGTAGCCATCGTGCCAATGATGATAACGAACGTCAGGAATCGTAAAGCGTGCGGATGGCTAATGCTGCACATGGCTTAAGGAGGCGCTGCGAACAGCTTATGGTTCCTTTGAAACGGGAGGTGCGTCGGGATCGATTGTGAATGTGACCTCATTCATGCTGCCATCGACCACGTTCACTTGCTGTTTAAGCCTGGGCTGAAACGTTCCGCTCTCGCCTGGCGTGTAAAAAGTGAAAATGTACGCGCCAGTAGATAGTCCTTCCACAAGGAATTGCCCGCGAACATCTACGTAAGGAGCGTCGATGCCAATCGGAAGATCCCCGAGTCTCGTGATCTGCACGAACAATCTCGGGCTCTGTGCCAGTGCGCCTTTCGTCAGTCGTACAGTTCCATGCACTGAGGCCGTGCCATAACTAGCTATCAGTTGAACATCCGTTATGCTCTCGCCGGCTTTTATTTCCAAGCCGCGAGGTTGAGGAATCCCATCTCTGATTATGCGCGCAATCTTAAGGCCTTTTACTTCTTCTCCACCCGGACGGCACAAAGCAACAGTTGCTAGTCCACTTTCAAGCCCAGTGACAGAAAAGGTGCCGTCCGCATTGATAGGTGCAGTTCTGACGCGACTAAAACTACTTGGTTGTTCCTTAGATTGTACATAAAACTGCACTTCAACATTGGCGAGCTTCGAGCGAGCAACTTTGTCGTCTGGATTTTCGAGCGCAATCGTTCCCGTTACCGTCGCACCTTTGGAAGTTTTAATCACAACTCCGGTGATGTCCTGATCGACTATCTCGACGTCGACGGTATCAGCACGAAGATTGCTGTCCCCCTCCGGTGCCATGAATACTCCATATTTACCTGGACGCAGACCTTCAATCCTGAATTCCCCCTGTGCATTGGACGAGCTGCTGCCGCTAACATATGAGAATCTATGTTCTCCTACGAGTTGAATGCCAAGTTGTACTTTTGGAATAGGGTTGTTTGTTTCACCGTCAACCACACGGCCAGTGATGGTGAATGTTGGGCTGGGGCGAGCTACTGTAATGTTGACATCTGATGCTTCGGTACCTTCATTTACTTCGATGACGGTCGCCTTTGCGGGGTCTGATACGTCCGGATGATAAGTTTGTTTGTAAGCTGTCCTCACACTCATGCCTGGAGAAAATCCGACGTCGCTTCGTCCTACAAAGACCTTGTACCGCCCAGTGGGTATGCCGAATATCCTGTAAATGCCACGGTCGTCCGTACTGATTCTTAGCCACGGATAGAATTGTCTCCGATTTGCACTGGGATCTGCATCTGTCAGCAAGACGGGCTCTTCAATCACCGGCTTACCGTCGGCGTCAGTAACTTTCCCCGTTATCACACCACCTCGCACGAGCGTGAAGTCAATTCCATTAACAGTTTCACTTGTTGCAAGTACCACCATCGTGCCCCGAGTGCTATTTCCTGCGATCACATACCCTGGAAGTGCTGCCGAGACTTGATAGGTTCCTGGCGGCATGCCTGTCACTCGATACGTACCATCCTGGTCCGTTCTTGATTTGAAGATTTGAGGAACAGAGGTGGGCTGGGTTGGTTGCACTCCAACAGTGATTCCTCCTGCAGGACGACCTTTAAGTGTGACTGTACCTGTTACGGTTGCGCTCTGACCAGAGTTTAACGACTTCGATTGTCCGGCCACACCTGACTGTGCTGCGCAGAACAAGATGAGAAGAGTAAGAACGTCAATGTGGCGAGCAAGGAAACGCATCACATTCACAGAGCTCAAGACGTGGTGAGCGAGGTACGGGAATCATATCGTAGGCCGCTCGACCTACGCCAGGAGCCGGCGGTTGATTTGCCCGAGCACAATCTGTTGGTTGTCAGACCAACAAGGTATTGCTAGGATCGCCTTCTGTTTGCGCAATTCGTCGCAAATCGCATCTCCGAACCCGTGAACAATAGTCAGAAGACCTCTTGCGTAACGTTGTATGGCACTTTTAAAGATTACCGATGCTAGCGGCAGGCAATGGCAGTACAACCTGATGTCGCAGGGTGTCTGCACTATCGGTCGCGCGCCGGACAATGCCGTAGTCATCGACGATCCTCGCGCATCCCGTTATCACTCGCACATCAAAGCATCAGAGGATGGCACGTTTACTATCGTCGATGGGGCGATGATAAATGGTCAGCTGCGACGGAGCGCGAATAGAGTCTTCATAAATGGAGAGCCTCATTTTGAGCGGCAGTTGAAGAATGGGGATCGCATCACGATCGGCGCCAGTACGTTACGTTTTGAACAGCCTCCGGAAGAACGAACCACCGAAGTACGTTTTGACGATAAGCCGCTCGGTCATACGCAACTGCTGATCTCCGCCAACGACGTAGTTTCGACCGTACTCCATTCAAAACCTGACATCGCTGCTACAGCGGCCCGGGATAAGGTGCTCGAGGCCCTTCAGCGCAAAGCGAACATTCTGAGTGCGCTATTTGAAATGAGTAAGACCCTCGGCTCAGTGTTCGACCTGACTGCGATTTTTGACAAAGCCACCGATGTAATTTTTAGGTCAACACCCGCTGACCGCGTCGTTGCTTTACTGGCTGATAATACGGGTAGCGGAAATTTGGAAGATGTAAATCTGACACCCATCGCAACACGTGCGCGCGACGAAAAACTTCAGGCGCACGCGCGAAAACTCACAATCGGCAGAACGATTACTCGCAAAGTGATGCGAGATCGCGTGGCACTGCTGTCTCAAGACGCCGCTTCGGATGCAGAGTTTGCGGGCGTCGATTCGATCGTTTCACAGGGCGTACGTTCAACAATCTGTGCTCCATTGGTGGCTGAATCAAGAGTTCATGGAGCGCTGTACGCGGACCGTCTTGATCCGTTCGCTGCTTTCAAACCGGACGACCTCGAGTTGATTAGCGCCGTCGCAGCACAAACAGCAATTGCGGTGGAGAACGCTCGCGCTCACGAACGATTGGCACGTGAAGAAGTCGCGCGCGCAAACTACAGCCGATTCTTGCCGGAATACGTCGTGAAGCAGATGCTCGAAAACCCCGAGTCGTTCAAGCTCGGTGGCGTCAATCAGACAATTACGATTCTCTTCGCAGACATCCGCGGCTTCACTCGTATTTCAGAGCACGCGGCCCCAGAAAAGATCGTCGGACTTCTCAACCGTTATTTTTCGGCGATGACCGATATCATTTTTGCCCACGGTGGCACGTTGGATAAATACCTTGGCGATGGATTAATGGCGTTGTTTGGAGCACCGACGGCTACACCTGAAGATGCATCTAATGCTTTGAATGCAGCGGTTGCGATGCAGCGGCGAGTGATGGGCATTAACAAAGAACTCGCTGATGAAGGGTTTCCTGAATTGAATGTGGGAATCGGTTTGCACACCGGCGAGGTAACTGTCGGTTATATCGGTTCGGAAAGACGATCTGAATACACGGCAATCGGGGACGCTGTGAACACGGCTTCAAGGCTGGAATCAAATGCGAGAGCCGGCGAGATCCTAATGAGTGACGCTACCGCCAAAGCTGCCCACCGGCGGTACGAGTTAAGACCGCGAGAGCCGATCATGGTTAAGAACCGCGTCCAGCCTGTCCGTTTGTGGGAAGTTGATTGGCAGCGTGCCAGCGGCGCCTTTTGATCCCTGGAGTGCGACAAAGCGGCGACAAGTCGCCGCACTCCAAAGAGTGATTCGTTTATATGAGTACGTCAGGTTTTTTAAAGAAACGAATCACCGTCGCTCGTGTCTACGGTATACCCGTTCGGATCGACTACCGCTGGTTTGCTGTCGTGGCGCTGAGTATCTGGTTGATTGCCACCAACCTGCAGAGTGACTTTCAAATCGCCGGGCTGCACCTACGTCACGTCGATCCTTTTACCGCAGTCTTTCTAGCTACGGTAACGACCGCTGGTCTGTTCCTCTCAGTCTTTGGTCACGAGCTGTCACACGCGTTGATGGGTCGCGCCGAAGGCATCGAGATCGATGAAATCGTTTTGCATCCATTTGGCGGCCTCACGCGCCTCGGTACACAGCCACAAAGTCCCGGAGCAGAATTTAGAATTGCAGTCGCTGGTCCAGCCGCGAGCTTTCTCTTTGGTCTGTTAGCGCTTGCCGCTACCAAAATCGCAGATCTTGGTGGATATGTTGCAACAGAAATCGTCTTCTTTCTGATTGCGTCGGGGAATCTTCTTTTGGCAATTGTGAACCTGTTTCCCGGTTATCCACTCGACGGCGGTCGCGTTCTTCGCGCGATCTTGTGGCGCAGCAACGGCAACATAAACTTTGCGACGCGAATGTCCGGGATGTGCGGTATTTTGATTGCCGCGACGATCATTCTCTTCGGGATTTACATAATGATCGCGCCAAATTGGAGGCCGGCACGGCCGTACTTCATGGGCGTCTGGTCCATCCTTGTGGGACTGTTTCTGCTCGATACCGCAGCACGCGTCGTGAAGAGTGCTCAGGACACTCGACTCGTCACGGTTGGCGATGCTATGTCTCCGCCAGTTTCAATCGAACCTGACACAACGGTCAGTAAACTGATCGACGACATCTTGCCAATGCATCGACAAACAACTTTTCTCGTTGCGCTCAACAGACGATTACACGGGATTTTGGCGCTCGAAGATTTAAAGACATTGCCGCGGGAGCGATGGCGCGCAACTGTCGCCCGAGATGTGATGCGACCGGTGGCGCCGCGATTCCTTGTCGATCCAACCGCCAGCCTCGAATACGCGCGGGAACTGATGAAAGAGAACGGTGTAGGTTCGCTTGCAGTGATAAATAATGAAGGTGAGCTGGTTGGTTTTCTTCAGAGTGGACGCCTGCGATCTCAGAGAGCGCGTAATTCCACGTAATCATCCACAGATTACGCAGATTACACTGATTTAAAAGCAGAAAGCAGAAAGCAGAAAGCAAAGGCACAAGGCTCAAGGCACAAGGCACATACGTATTG
>JBKPCC010000033.1:0-44449 GCA_046727215.1 Acidobacteriota bacterium | reverse complement strand
TGTTTCGGAGATTCGGCGCGCGTTTTGAGGACGGATCTAATGACACCAATCGAGCGGACCTTCGCACTTCGGGATTCCTCCACAGCTTGCCTCTTTCGCCCTACGTCTTTTTTCTGGACCATCAAAGTTCTCCCGTGCTTTTTAGCCTCGTCTCGCCTTAACTATTGGTACCCCTCGAGCTTGACCTCGTTGGTATTCGTGATGACGCGTGAAACCCTGAGACGTAACTGCTGAAGAGTTTCAGCGTCGCAGTAACTTTCTGTCAATAAAATGCAACCAAATAGTTGCCATTTGTCCCTTGTCTCTGTTAATATGCAACTCGGAGGTTGCTTATCATGGAAAATCGAATTGAGAAGCGGATTGAGTTGAAAGCGCCGGTGTCGCGGGTGTGGCGAGCCTTAACGGATTATCGGGAATTTGGGGAATGGTTTCGTGTAAATCTCGAAGGGTCGTTTGCTCCGGGCAAAGCCTCGGTTGGGTATATTACTTATCCTGGCTACGAGCACCTGAAATTTGAGGCGGTAGTCCAGAAAATGGAGCCGGAAAAATTGTTTTCTCTCACGTGGCACCCGTACGCGATTGATCCACAGACAGATTATTCGACAGAAAAACCTACGCTAGTGGAATTCAAGCTCGAGGAGACACCGAGTGGAACCTTGCTGACCGTCACGGAGTCTGGATTCGACAAGATCCCGGCGAATCGTCGTGCAGAAGCCTTTCGCATGAATGAAGGCGGTTGGGCCACGCAACTGGAGAATATCAAGAAGTATCTTGAACAGAATCCGCAATAGCCTGGAAGGTCGGATTTAGCGAATATAAATTCGAGAGGCAACGTATGTCTCCATTGGGCCGCAGAAGTGTGGCGGCAAAACTCCAGGATTACGCTCCGGTGTTCGCTGCGCTTGGCGATCAGACTAGACTTTCACTTGTCGCAAAACTTACTGACGGCGAGCCGAAGTCGATCTCCCAATTGACAGAAGGTTCAAAGTTGACGCGTCAGGCCGTTACTAAGCACCTGCGTGTGCTCGAAACGGTGGGTCTTGTCCACAGCACTCTCTCAGGTCGCGAGAATCTGTTCGAGTTGGACACTCGGCCCTTCAGCGACATTAACGAATATTTGAACTTTGTTTCAGACCAGTGGGATCAGGCATTGTCGAGACTCAAATCTTTTGTTGAAGGATAATTCAACCAAAGGACGCGGATCTTTTTCCACGCTGTCGTTCACATTTGTGGAGGTCATAATGATCGTAGAAGTTCGCAGTTACAGAACAATCCCAGGCAAGCGCGATGAATTCATCCAGTTTTTTCAAACGCGAGCAATACCGGCGTTGCGTTCACACGGCATGAAAGTGTTGGGACCGTTGCTGGATCTCGAAAATCCGAACAAATTCGTTTGGCTGCGCAGTTTCCCTTCCCTGGCAGCGCGCGAAGAAATGCGAAACGCCTTCTATGGAGGCGAGTTGTGGACGAATGAACTGGAAGCGATCGCGATGCCAATGCTTGAAAGTTACGATGTAATCCTTTGCGAAACATCACCGGGTTGTGTCTTTGATGCCCCGCGTGAAGATACCTAAGTGTTCCCTCCCCGGCAGTATCAATCTTGGAATTGTCGATTTTACGGTTTTGGTACGTCGTAAATTCGGAGGAGGATTTTGTTAAGAGATCAGCAATTTGAACGTTCTCTAGATGCAGACTCATGAGAACTGCAATAAGAAGCATTTCGGTGGTGTTTTCTATGTAACAGGCCGATAAGTAACAGGAATAAATGCTTACTGGTCTTCATAACTATAAAGGAGACAAAATGTTACAGGTACACGTTAAGAATTTCGGACAGGTCTCCATTCTGTGCCTACAGGGACGCATAGTGAACGGTAATACAGTGGCGCTTCGCACTGCTGCTGATTCGCAATCCGAGGCGAAGACTTTGATCCTTGATTTGACTGAGGTAAGCACAATCGATGCGGCCGGATTGGGGGTAATGCTGGAACTATATCGACAAACCAAATCAAGAGGCGCCAGTCTCCGCCTTATGAATCCAAATCAGTTTGTAGACAAAGTACTGCAAATAACTCGCTTGAATACTGTTTTCGAGCGCACCTCTGCCGAACAGTTGATGTCCGACAAATCGTTGGCTCGCACAGCTTCATGGTCTCAACCTGCAGCGTACGCTGCGTAGAACGGTCAACGGTAATTGTCATAGGGGGTTCAAACAGTAATCGCGACGAATGCCTTTTGAGCTGCAACCCACTTTGAAGGGAGAACTCCTCGAACTCAGGCCGCTTAGCCCCGAGGACTTCGACGATTTATACGCTGTCGCTTCAGATCCCTTGATCTGGGAGCAACATCCAGACGCAGATCGTTACAAAGCGGACGTCTTCAAGAGATTTTTTGACGATGCTTTAGAATCCGGCGGGGCGCTTGTGGCCATCGACGCAAAAGCTGGTCACATAATCGGGTCCTCACGTTTCCACTGCTACGATTTAGAGAGAAACGAAATCGAAATCGGTTGGACGTTCCTGGCACGGTCGCACTGGGGCGGCCGTTACAACGCGGAGTTGAAACAACTCATGTTGGCGCACGCATTCAAATTCGTTGAAAGCGTTATTTTTCTTGTCAATGAAACGAATTTGCGGTCCCAACGAGCAATGGAAAAAATAGGTGGGGTACGCGTCGGTTCTAAACGGGACGCGCGTGGTCGTAACAGTCTTATCTATCGAATCACTCGTTCGGGAGCGTCAAGTAACTAAGTCCGATACGTCTTTTCTGTGCAATGCTATGATCGCGATGAGGGGCGGCCACAACGTGCCGCCCCTAATATTCTGGACTGAAGAATTCTCAATGGTGCATGTAGATCCGGGCACTTCTCGCGCGTCGTATGGTTGAAAGGCAATTTGCACTCGAAAGGAGAAATTCAATGAAATACATGTTGTTGATTTACGATAACGAATCTGCGGCGGGAAAAATTAGGGAAACTGACCAACGAAAGATCCTGGGCGAGTACGTCGAGTTCATCGAAGACATCAAGGCGAGCAGGAATTATCTGGCCGGTGCGCAACTACACCCAATCGCCACTGCCAGCAGCGTCCGCGTCCGCGATGGCAAACAGCTGGTAACTGATGGGCCGTTTGCGGAAACTCACGAACAGCTCGGCGGATACTTTCTGATCGAAGCGAAGGATCTAGACGAAGCCACCAGGATCGCAGCCCGAGTTCCTTCGGCGCGCTACGGCACGATCGAGGTGCGGCCAGTCGTCGAAAGATCAGCACAGGCTGCGACATAACGAACCACTTAACACCCCAAAATCTTAGGAGGCCATGTTATGAAATTCCTATTGTTGATTTACCACGATGAGCAACGGTGGAACCAAATTCCCGAGGATGAACGTCAGCGGATGTACGGCGAATACCGCAAGCTAAGAGAGCGATTAAAAGCGGCCGGACAATATGTAGATGGTTCGCAGTTGCAACTTACAGCCGGTGCCAAAAGTATACGACTTCGCGACACCAAAGAGCTTGTTACAAACGGTCCATTTGCGGAAACGCACGAACAACTGGGCGGGTATTTCCTGGTCGATGTTGATGACATTGATACCGCGGTCGCAATCGCCAAACAAATACCATCAGCACGTACGGGCACCGTCGAAGTTCGAGCGCTGGTTGAGCGAGCGGCCGAGGCGAATGCTTAGCACGGAAGCCATTTGCCGTCCGCTCATCGGCTATGTCACCCTCACGGGCATGCCAGACCTGCATCAGGATCTCGACCGCGTTTTTCGGGAAGAGTACGGGCGGATCATCGCTACGCTGATTCGAATTTCAGGATCATTCGATCTGGCCGAAGAATCGTTGCAGGAAGCCTTCGCCTCGGCGGTTATACACTGGGAAAAAAATGGGGCGCCACGCAATCCCGGCGCATGGTTGACAACAGTAGCGCATCGCAAGTTGCTCGATGCTGTGCGCCGGGAAAAAACCAGAGCTGAAAAACAACCTGAACTCGAGTACGAAAAAGAGCGGTTACAACCCTACGACGACGCTCCTTCGCTCGACGAAACCGTGGAATATCCTGATGACAGATTGCGGCTCATTTTCACCTGTTGTCATCCGTCTCTGAGTCGCGAATCACAGGTCGCCTTAACACTGCGTACACTTGGAGGACTTACAACGGTAGAAATTGCTCGCGCATTTCTAACGCCTGAGTCAACCATGGCGCAAAGACTCGTGCGAGCGAAAAGCAAGATCCGGTTGGCGCGCATTCCTTATGAGGTACCGTCACTGGAATTGCTGGGTGACCGGCTTGCGGCGGTGCAGGCGGTTATTTATTTGATCTTCAACGAGGGATACTCAGCAACCGCCGGAAGCAGTTTAACCCGCACAGATCTATGCGCTGAAGCGATCCGGCTCGCTCGCCTGCTAAGCGAATTAATGCCGAATGAACCTGAGAACACGGGTTTGTTGGCGCTGATCTTACTGCAGGACTCTCGGCGTGAAGCGCGCATTAATGATCGGGGCGAACTTGTCACTCTAGAAGATCAAGATCGGTCGCGATGGGACAAGAACAAAATTCACGAAGGGATACGGTTGGTGGAGACCGCGCTTTCGTTGGGTGGCGTGAGCAACTATCAAATTCAGGCAGCAATCGCAGCAGTGCATGTAGAAGCAAAAACGGCTGAAGCGACCGACTGGCCGCAGATTGTTGCGTTGTATAAAGAGTTAATGCGCGTCAACTCGTCGCCGATCGTCGCGTTGAATCATGCGGTGGCCATGGCAATGAGCGAAGGACCTGAGTTGGGTTTGAGGTTGATAGATGAGGGCGCACTGGCGAAAAGGCTCAACCATTACTATCTATTTCATGCCGCGCAAGCTGACCTCCTTCGTCGATTGAATCGACTGGAAGAGGCAGCTGCAGCTTATTCGCGAGCACTCTCCCTCACTTCTAATCAAGTCGAGCAACAATACATACGAAAACGGATCCACGAAATCAGACGAAAGGCCTGATGGACGCGGGGACGCGGGGACGCGGGGACACGGGGACACGGGGACGCGAATGCTCGAGAGGCATTCAAGTTCCAATGTGATGTTCAAGTCTGAAAGTCTCTCAGGTTGGGAAGGGTGGTTTACCCCCGCTCAAGCTGCGCCAAATTCAATCGGGACTCCAATAATGATGTTGCTTCATTCATCTAAGGTGTGACTAGTCAACGGCAGCGGGGGTAAACCGCCCTTCCCAACCTGAGAGACTTTCAGACTTGAACATCACATTGGAACTTGAATGCCTCTCGAGCATTCGCGTCTCCGTGTCCCCCCGTCCCCGCGTCCCCGCGTCTCCGCGTCACCGCGTCTCCGTGTCCCCGCGTGCCCGCGTCACCGGATGTCAGGAACTATGATAGAGTCCTGCGCATGAAAATTGATCGCCGCAATTTCCTGCTTGCGTCCTCCGCTGCCGTATTGGCCCAACATAACCTGTCATTTGGTTCAATCAATCTTGAAAACCATTATGAACGCTCGAAGGGCGATAAAGCTTTTTCTGTCACAGGAAAGCAAGTCAAGGTTTATACGACCGCCGAGAATAGTGAACACCGACTCTCGTCGACTGATACGCTCACTTTTAAGTCCGTAGGTCAGCCAAAGGAAACCCAAGTCTGCGTCTTTGTTGATCCCGCCAGAAAGTTTCAAACCTATCTGGGGATTGGCGGAGCTTTGACTGATGCGTCAGCTGAAGTGTTCGCATTACTGCCGAAGGAAAAGCAGCGCGAGATCCTGAAGGCGTACTACGACGAGACCGAGGGCATTGGTTACAAACTCGCGCGTACAAATATTCACAGTTGTGATTTTTCAAGCGCCAGCTATACCTACATCACTGAGGGTGACAAAGAGCTGAAATCCTTTAGCGTCGCTCACGATAAGCAATACCGGATTCCTCTCATCAAACAGGTGCTCTCCGCCACGAAAGGACAACTCAATATTTTCGCAAGTCCCTGGAGTCCACCTGCTTTCATGAAGGACAACAACGACATGCTGCACGGCGGTAGTCTTAGGCCGGAGTTTTACCAGTCGTGGGCCAACTATTACGCCCGGTTCATCAAAGCATATCAAAGTGAGGGAATACCGATTTGGGGCGTCTCAATCCAGAATGAACCGATGGCGACTCAGAAGTGGGAGTCATGCATTTTCTCAGCTGAGCAGGAACGAGACTTTCTAAAAAACTTCCTTGGGCCGACACTTCGGCGTGAAGGGCTCGCAGACAAGAAAATCATTGTGTGGGATCACAATCGCGATCTCATCTACCAACGAGCGAGTACCGTGTTGAGCGATGCGCAGGCTGCGAAGTTCGTTTGGGGAGTTGGTTATCATTGGTATGAGCCCTGGAGCGGCGGCGAGCCAATGTTCGACAACGTCAAATTGGTCCATGAGACGTTTCCGGACAAGCATCTGATCTTCACAGAAGGTTGTGTCGATGCCTTCGATGCGACACGAATTGGCGAATGGAAGTTTGGAGAACGATACGGGCGTTCGATGATCAACGATTTCAACAACGGCTGCGTGGGATGGACTGACTGGAACATTTTGCTGGACGAAAGAGGCGGCCCAAACCATTTAGACAACTTTTGTTTTGCGCCATTGCACGCAAACACAAAAACAGGAGAGTTAGCCTACCTCAGTTCATACTATTACATCGGCCACTTTTCAAAATTCGTCCAACCTGGCGCGAGAAGGATCGCCAGCTCACCCAGCCGCAGCCAACTTCTTTCCACTGCCTTCATTAACACGGATGAAAAAGTGACAGTTGTCGTAATGAATCCAACCGATAAACCGGTTTCATATTGGCTGTGGATTACTGGCGATGCCGCAGAAGTAAATAGCTTGCCGCATTCAATTCAGACCCTCGTGTTCTAAGTCGCATTTTTTCTAAGTAAGATCTAAACAAAACAACACCAAACGCTTGAGCGAATTCACCCACAAGGTATAAAGCTCTAGCCGCAGTGTGTCTTTTGAAATAAATGACATAAAACGCAAACAGTGCTGTAGCGGATTTCCAGTATTGTTAAAAAAAAGGAGGTTAAATCATGGCAACTCAGCAGCAACAGAAATCAAATCAGGAAAGTTCTGAAAGGAACAAACAGCAACAAACGACTGGGTCGAGGAACATCCAGACTCACTCAGGTACGAGCAGCGGGCAAACGGGACAACAGGGAAATATTGCACGAAGAGAGGAGTCATATCCTTCCCCGTTCTCAAATAGTCCATTTTCTTTCATGCGTCGCTTCACAGAGGAGATGGATCGGTTATTTGGTGATTTTGGGTTCGGATCCGCATTAACGCCGAGCCTTGGTCGCAGTTTCCTTAGTTCGCCGTCACTGGATCTCTCGCAAACCTTGTGGACACCGCAAATCGAGATGTTTGAGCGCGACGGTCAGCTTGTCATCCGAGCTGATTTGCCCGGTGTTTCAAAAGACGACGTGAACGTCGAAATAACAGATGACGCTATCACGATCTCCGGTGAGCGGCGGCAGGAACATGAGGAAAAAGGCGAAGGCTATTACCGAACTGAGCGCAGTTACGGCAGTTTCTATCGGCAAATACCGCTGCCTGAAGGTGTAAGCGCCGATGATGCCAAGGCAACGTTTAATAATGGAGTCTTGGAGGTTACCCTAAAAGCACCAGAGCGTGAGTCGCGTAGTCGGCGGCTCGAGATCAGTCAGGGAGGTTCCGAACAAGGTACCGAGCAAAGCCGATCTCGCGCACAGGGGTCTGGTACATAGTCTCTCGTCGGGAGCTGGCCAGCGGGCGAAGGGGCGAGCGGCGAAGCGACGAATGGGAAATTGGGCGATATAACCCAATCCCGTCTCGCCCATCGCCACTCTCCCTTTCACCCATCACCCAATCCCCGTGTCCCCGCGCCCACTCTCCCTATGACCCCATCGCCCAATGCCCGCGTCCCCATCCCCGCGTCCCCATCCCCGCTTCCCCCCATCCCCGCGTCTCCGCATCCCCGGTCCCTGTGTCCCCCCACGATCTAACCGTTTCAATTTCTCTGGTTTGTGATATTTTCCTTCCCCACTAGCAAAGGTTCCGGCCCGAAACTCGGTAAAAGGGAGTGCGGCTCTTACACTCCGCTAAAGCCTCATGGATTCAGACTGCAGAAAAGATCTCATCCGCGCGGCGGGCGCGTTGCTCTGGCAAGAGTGCAATGGCTCCTACACTGTTGCCGTGGTCCATCGCAATCGTTATGACGACTGGACTCTGCCAAAAGGAAAGCTGCGGGAAGCCGAGACGTGGCAGAGTGCGGCTCTTCGTGAAGTGAAGGAAGAAACCGGCTATGACGCTTGCGTTCTCGACTTCGCCGGCGTTGTGGGCTACGAAGTTGAGGGAAAGCCTAAGATAGTTCGCTATTGGCATATGCTTGCTCAAGGCGAGCCCTCGCAGAAGACGGATGACGAAGTTGATTTAGTTCTCTGGTTGCCGATGACTAAAGCTCTCGACCGGCTCCAGTACCCGCTGGAAATATCCCTCCTGGAACAAGCAAGTCATCCGTCGCGCTTTTCCCCAGGCTTACCGAAGAAATCGCGGTGGTTTGGGCTTGAGCAGACCTCGGCGCTACGTCTGGGCTACACACTTGAACAATTCGAACAAGAGCTCGAGGCGATCATCGATGACGCCAAGTCGCGTGGTCAGAATAATAATTCTCCGAACTGGCACCGCAGATCCAGACGTCTACTGAAGCTCGCAAAAACCGCTCACGAGGTTGGTGACAGCGAGAGAGGCTGGCGGTTGCTAAAGGCTGCAGACAGGTTCAGGTTTTTTGGCCTCGAGCCAGAGGGTCTTACAAGCGAAGCTAGCGCAATACTTGCCGAGGCGAGCGATGCCGACAAGGGTTTTTCTAAATGGCGTCGCGCAGCCATTCTCCAGGCATTAGCTGACGACAAAGGATCATTGAGAGCTTCGCTCCGGCCAACACAAGTAGCCAGAGCGAAGCGCATTCTCGACGAGCATCAAGACAATGTGTATCAAAAACACAGAATACTGAAACTTCGATTGCGAATACTCACAGTGATCAGTTTTCTCGTAGCGGCGGCCTGGGTCGCCTGGCCTCCATTCTCTCCAGTCTTGGTCAGTCCGCCACAGATTGGCGCCGCGATCGAAGGCAGGCGCCTGTGGGTTGCGGTAATCCTTACCGGGATTCTGGGAGCCCTTGTAAGTGGCTTCTCGTCTTCAATGGCAACGGACCAGAAGCAGGCACGCATACCTGGTGAACTGCTTGCTACGACTGTAACGTTCGCCAGGATTTCGCTCGCTGTTCTCTCCTCGCTCGCTATTTCGATCTTCTTGATGTCAGGTCTTCTTAATCTGCCTCCTCCCAGCATCGGTCTTTTGCTGGCTGTGGCTTTTGCATCTGGTTTTTCTGATCGGTTGTTATTGCGAGCTCTCGGCTCACTTTCATAGACGTCAACACTCAACAGGCGGTCCGAAAACGGAGCTTCTTCGCAGTGCCCGAACAAAGCATTGGGCTCATAGGAATAAGTACTCTCGAGGGTCCAGTAAGGCCGAACGGCAATCACCTGCGTTGGACCTTTCCTGATGCTGTTGGTTTCCCACCAACCGGTTTCCTTATATACCGGCGCAACAGCAAAAAGTATTCCGGCAAGTCACTTGATTTTTCCGAACTGCCGTTAGACACGCCTCTGCCGGACGATCTGACGATCGACAATGTACATTTCCTTGTACATCCGGGCAAAAGGGTTCTGCGTTGTCGACAGTTCGATAACGAGCGAAGACTCTACGTTACTCCGTCTATCGGTGCTCAGCTCGAGCTCCGCTTTAACGAGCCTATTGCACATATCAGGATCGCTTTTTCTGGTTCAGGATTTGGAACTGTGACAGCGTTTAGAGGTAAGCGAGCTGCCGCACAAGTTTCGACTGGAGAAGCTATTCGCGAATTACTGTGCGCCGGAGCGACGGGAATCGTTATTAATCTCGGAGCCGGCGAAATTCGATCGATCTCATTTACAACGGAATCTTCTGAATGCAACGCGGGCGACTGGTCACTTCTCAAGAAGCTGCCGCTCCCCACCAAAAGCGAAGACGCGTTGAAACTCCTTGAGCCAGAGTTGAAGAACTACTATGCATCGAGTATGGACGCCGCAAGAAGCCGTTACGAATTAGCGGCAACCGAGATTGTTACGTGGCTTGGGCGTTTGCTGTCACCGACCGACTCGATTTTTGAAGACGCGCACAGCCCACCACATATGCTTAAAGTTAAGAGTGGCAATCAAAAACCCTCAGCTGCTGCTTATCCTCAATCACTCTTTTTTCTTGCGGCGCTTAATCCCAATATCGCCCGATTAATGTGCCTTTACTGGGTCGATGCTTACGAGCCAATTACGCAGGCACTTCTCCCGCCGCCTCGGATAGACCAATTCTATGACTACAAAGTTGAAGGAGAATGGGACGACGGAAATGGCAGGTGCGGTCTACTCCTTAATCTCGGCCAGCCTTCACCCCCGCTTCCATCTTTGCAACAGAAGCTGACGGGCAAACAACTCGCCGGCGTGCGGTGGGTTGATAATCGCATGCGCGGGAGGGTGGGTCTGACGTGGCCCAGGCCGCCGCTTGCGGATACTCCGCAAACGAGAGCAACTCAGCCAGTAGTCTACGAAATTTCGAAACAGTCACCGCATGCTGCTGAACTAATCGTCGTAAACAACAGGTCGTGGACGAAGCCTGATCCAATACTCTACGTTGATCGCGATCTACCTCAGGGATCCTACGTTTACGAAGTTCGGCCAATCGACTTGTTCGGCCAGGTCGGACCGGCCTTGCAGTCTGACAAGATTAAAGTCAAAGATGACCTTCCACCTCCGCCGCCAATTCGTACCATGACACGTCTGACGCAAGACGGTACCGCTGCAACGTTGCGAGTCCAATTCGAATTCGGCGCGACCCAACACCAGCAAGCGCCAGATATAAAAGAATTTCGACCATACTGGCGCGCTGACACTCTACTCGAACGTCGCGACGTAAACGTGGCTTTGATCACGACCGCGGAAAATACAAGCGGTCATGTGCACACAATACGACTGCGAAACAAAAACCTGAGCTCGATTCCTTTTGCCGAAATCAAGACATTTTTAGGAGATGTGATTACCAATGTAGTTGCCGGCGCGAACGAACCTCTTCCGGCAAACGAGCGGCGCCGGTTTCGTATTGCAGCGGCCGTGGAACCTGACAGGGTAATTCTTGAATCGTCGGCGTCATTAATCGCCAATGGGAACTACGAGTTGGTACGCGACCCTCACAACAAGACAGCCTGGAATTACCTTCCACCAAATATTCCGTGGCGAGAGCCTATCAGCGGTCTCTTGAAAGATGTGCAGCAAGCAATTCCTGTTGAAGTACTCAGCGTCAATTCTGTAGATCCGCAGTCGAACCCATTTGCTTCTATTCCGTCAGAGAAGCGACCACGCAGCCTTCCAGAGATCGAGGCGCCAGAGGCACTAATCGAGATCGCGATCGATCGAGTCTTAACTGAGCCCGATACATTTCTGCTTGGTCACGCAACAAATGCGAGCACAAGTATGCAGTTTGAAATACGGTCTGTGATAACGAGTCTTTCTGAAGGTGTAACAAGAATAGCTCTTCCGGCAAATAGTAGTGTGGCAGCTGAGGATGTGTTGGAGTTGACGCCCTGCGAACCAATGGCGGGCAGAATACGACAGTTAACCGTGACCGGCACGGTTGATAACGATCGTTTGCTTAATCCCGGAGGGGAGCTTGCTATTGATGGCGCGACCTCCGTCAGCACAATAATGCGAGTGATCTCCAACGCGAAAAATGAATCGGCAAAATTCAATGTTATCGTTCGTGCCGAGGACGCGGATAGCATTTCTCACCTCAACGCCAACCAATCACACGTTCGTTACTACGCACCGTTTGTTTTCAACATTGACATTTCATCTTCAGCAACAGCCGCCGCACCGATCCTCTTGCCAATTGGTCCAACCGCCGGCTACCGCGACGGCTTCATCGCGCTTAGTTCAATTGATCAAAACTTTAGTTCAGATCATCCAGAGTTCGAAGGTGCAATTGGGACTGCATCTCAGTTCACTTTGCTCAAAGCGGAGCCAACCGGCGCACCTTCCAAGCCCTACCAGTGCGGCGGTGAAGTAACTGCGGAGGCGGGATACGCATCGCCACCGAACCGTGCAGGTCGTTCCACAATTTGTGTAACGTGGGATACAGGAACACTCAGTCCAACAGAAGGTCTTCGCTACGAGGTCGCGCGCGCTCTCGATAACGCCATCATCGCGGCGCATCTGCACGACTGGCAATTAGGCAGGATTCTCACGTCGGCGGAGCCTTCCGTCACCCCTGGGAATGGGATCACAGGCACTCTGGACTCTATTGGACCTATTAATAATAGAGGCTTGATCCCCGCGGAATTCGTAGCTTCAGCATCGGGCGTCGACTCAAAGCAGTTTCGCAATGGAAGGTTGAAGGCCTCGAGGCCGTCGAGAACCCACAGCGATGAAATGGAAGACGTTTTCTATCAGGTAACGTTGGCGACGCACTCGGGAAACAGGTTTCACCTGCTCTTGCGTGGTCCAAGTGAGCCTTTGCCGAATGGTGGTCCGGCAACGCTGGAGGCGCCACCCGATTATTCAGAAGCAAAACCAGATAATCTCGCGCTGCAAAACCTCGCGTTAGAAGCGTCAGCGGCTTTCGTTTTGGCGACCGGGGTTCCGATCAGCAGCAACAAGTTTATTGATGACGTCGCAGGAAGGGGGAAAAATCGTTTCTTTTATCGTGTACGAGCAGTCGACGCCGCAGAGAACCGTTCGGACTGGTCCCCGATCAGCGCCCCGTTTTATCAGGTAGACACGACACCACCTTCACAACCATTTATAGAAACGGTCGTCCTGGGCGACCGGTCGATAACACTCGTTTCTCAGCGACCGATCGACTCGGCTATCTCAGGGTATCGTATTTATAGACGTGTAAACCCGTCTCAAGAACCATTCAACGTCTTTAGTGCTCTTCCCTACGCAACAGTGGAAACGATTGATATGTTGCCACTTCCGCTTTCCGGTCGCAGTGGAAGCATATTACTACCTCAGCCGCTTGAGTTTGATTTCACGGCCAGCGCCGACTCGGGAATCCACAACTTCATCGCAGAAAGAATTAGTGTTGAAGAGATTGGACCATCAAGCAGTCCAAATCTTTTCGATCCAGCGATTGGCAAGGTTCTCTTCGAAAAACGAGTACTAGAAGACGGTACGGTTCTCGCCAGAGTAACGGCGCTGTCTCAAATAGCATCGCTCCCTAACGACTCGCCCCTAAAAGTCACTGCATTAGATGTAACAATTAGTCGCAATCCTCTTGTGAAAGCGAGTGTAACCATCTGGGAAGATTCGACGCGTCAAATTTGGATTGATTCAGATTTGGTACCCGGACAGCGTTATGAATATCACATAGTCGCGTTTAAGAGAGTGACAGCTGGTTCAGCAGTTGCAGGTCAGTCACTAGCAGAATTAATCGTCGGAAGCGTCGCTAGCTCGCCTATCAAGGTAGTTGCAATTGACCGAAGCGCCCCCCCGGCCCCAGTTATCGATCAATTGGCATGGCTTGACAGTAATGATGATCCTGTCGCTGATCCCGCACTCGGGAAGAAACTGCGCCTTCTTATAACCGCCGCAGATATTTCCGTGCAATTCCTGGTACAACGCCAGGCAGAAGGAAGTGATTCATGGGGTTCACTGCTGATCTCTGGATCGCGTGGCTGGCAGTCTTGGCCCACAGGCAGTACGCAGTTAGCGGTAATCGCAGAAGCGATTGACTCGTCGGAAACTGCGCTCTATAGGGCGGTAATTCGCATTGGTGATGGACGGACCAGTGGACCGTCAGAGGTGGTGAGCTTTTGAGTGTGGAGACGTTAGGCGCGGTCCAAGAGGTGAACAGATGCCACTAACACAAGAAATCATTGACCGCTTTTTCGCCAACAACGCTGATATCCAAATTCCAGGCGAACAGGTTCCGGCTACATCGCTAGGCAATCGAGTCGAACATTTAATCGATGGTGAAAACTATTTCTCAGCACTCGCGGACGAGATCGGACGCCTACAAACCGGGGCCGGTTTTGGGCGGTTCTTCTATTTTGCTAACTGGTGGGCGGGCTTAGTGGAAACCCCGGCGGCAGTAGGCTCTGTCGGTCCTTCAATTTCGGCGTGGTTTGGAACAGGCACTGGCCCAACATTCACACCACTTATTCTCGGCAAGGGCTGCGGGTCGCAAGGTGGAACCCTTTTAATTGACCAACTGACGTCGCTGGCTAACGACCACGATGTTGATGTCCGCTCTTTGGTTTGGATGTCTCCGGTTGTCATGAACGAATTTGCTGGAGCCCTGGCTCCTGGCAGCAACTTGCTCGGCGAAATCTATTGGACTGGCCGGGCTCATTCGATAAGAAGCGCCCAAACGCTACGAAGCCGAATCGGCCAAGACCGTGTAGTACTCAACGTGCTTGCCCATCCACTAGGTTCGTGGCACGTGAAGATGGTGGTTTGCGGAGACGACAATGGGATGCGTGCTTATGTCGGCGGCATGGATCTTGTTTGCGACAAGTACTCTGAAACGACGCATCCACCTGGAAATCACTGGCATGACGCTGCTGTCAAGGTAGAAGGCCCAGCCGCTATCACCATATTCGATTACTTTCAACAAATATGGAATGAGCAACGGAGTCGCGGCATTACGAGGTTTCTAATCAATGGTTCCGAAGTCCCGTCACATTACTCGGACACCCTACCGAGCACAACAGCACCAGTAACACTTCCGCAAGTGAGTAATATAGGGACTCAAAGTGTACAAGTTTTGCGGACCTGTCCCAAGACAAGCATTTCACTTCCTTCCCTCTCGGTTGCCGACGTTTTTGAAAGAATCCTGTTATTTACAACCGGTCAGCAACCTCTCAGTTTCGCGCCAGACGGGCAGTTTCAGTTTCGAATGGCGCTTCGGAAGGCAATTTCAGGAGCGCAGAATTACGTGTATATAGAGGACCAAAGTTTTGTCGGTCAAGAAATAATGCAATGGCTCAATGCACGCCTATCACAGGTCCCTGATCTGAAAGTCATCATGGTTTGGGGAGCAGATCCAGGTGATCCGCCAAACATTTTCATTAAAGTTTCGATGGAAATTCTAACGACAGGATTGACGCCAACCGAGGCAAGTAATCGGATCGTCTTTTGCCACTATAACGACGTCACGGTTCACAGTAAGATTTTTATAATTGACGATCTCTGGGCCACCATTGGCTCATGTAACTGTGCTCGGCGAAGTCTCTACCTTGACGCTGAAGTTAACTTAGGAGTACTTGATGACGCTACGACTACGTTTGCAAAGCGACTGCGCAAAGACCTGTGGGCCGAGCACTGTAATATCAAACCGGGTACACCTGAAAGCGACCAACTTCTGCCTCTCGATCAGGCACTCGGAATTTGGGACCCAACCTGGGCCACATCATCCCTACCTCAGGGAATTGTCCGCAAATCCGCCCTCGAGAAGATGATCATTCCTTTCGAATACGCCGATCCACCCGGCCCAGGCCAATGGGAGACAAAGTTTAATGGCCAGCCATTGTTTTACGACTTCTTCGACGGTGATTCCCGCTAAAGGTTTGGACGATGCCCGATACCCTTTATGTCTCGCTGAAGGATAACGCGGAAAGCCTCTGGCCTCACCAGTTTATTCCGCAACCGCCTTTAGATGCGCTCGAAAATGTCTGGTTTGAACCAATGAGAATACTCATTGAACCAACCAGAAGATTGCAGACTGCCGTTCTATTAACTCAGAGTGTCGAAATCGGGCTGCCGGGTTTTAATCAGGTCAGCGTAGTCTTGGGTGCAGCAGATAACGATACAACGTTCCTCGTTGAGATTGAGCTTGAGCCGATCATTCTGGGACGGCTCAGCACGACTTTGGCTATTCGTCTCCGTACCAACTTGCTCCGACCTGTGGAAAGAGTTGTTGATAGCAGCACAGGACGAGAAACATTTCAAATAGATCACGAAGCCGAGCACTTGGATGTGCCAATTGCGGACGCTGAGGTGACGCTGGACCAAGACGGCAACATTTCCATAGCTTCGGACTTGAGCATTAGCTTACCTCTGTCCTCCATTGCGGACACCGGTTTAATTATTGAGGCTCGAGACATCTCATTCAATTTAAGTCCCGAATCTCCAGCGATGGTTCTTAGCGAAGCGGATGTTTTGCTGCCTGACTATTTACCGCTGCCTCCTTCCACTCGCATCACAATGGTCAACGCTTCCATCGACTCCTCGGGCTTCACCGGTGACGTCGCCGTTGACCTTAATCTCAGTTACGACGAAGTAAACAGAGAATTCGTATACCTACCGATCGATCCCGCCGATCCTCCGACACCGGCGACGTTGTTTGGAGATCTAAGCGGCGGTTTACGGCACGTACGAATCGCGGTGGAACAGAATCGTCTTACTGCATTTGATATTACTGGTTCTTTGACAATTCCTTATTTCGATGAACCGGCAGATATCCGCATAAACGTGACGGCAACGGGTGAGTTTACGGTCAGCCTGGCTGGCACTGACGCCGATGGCATTACTCTCACCAAGGAAGAATTGTTAGCGCTCAATGTTAGATCGCTTGCCATCTCCCATACGGCACAGGACGTTACAGAAGTAGTCATCAGCGGCGGGCTTGAGCCACTCCTCATGTCCAGTGATGGGCTTCAATGGCCGCGACTCGACGTAACCGATCTCTACATAGATTCAACCGGCAAGTTCAAGATCAAAGAAGCCTGGCTAGACCTCAAGGAACTCGCAACGCTCGATCTTTGGGGATTTCATTTTGAGCTGAGACGAATTGGAATTGGATCGGAGGAACGAAACGATCCTGACGGCGATCGTCTATGGGTAGATCTTTCGGGTGGTTTGCGTTTGATTGAACAGATTCCCGTCGCACTCGATGTGGAAGGTTTTCGTCTCACCTGGCCGCAGAATTTGCTGGAAGGACTTACCGGACCACCTGGCCTCAACGACATTCAAGCGGCTGTGGCGAAGATCCAAGTTGAGTTTGACGGCATCTACCTGTTTTTCGGCGTTCCTGATGCCGTTGAATTTGAAGGACTGATCCGCTTCTTCAAGGAGGCTCAACTTGTTGGCTTTGCCGGCGACATGGCGCTTCGCGTACCTGCTTCAGGATTCGCCGCAGAAGCAGGACTTTTGATCGGTCTCAGCTTCGATCCCGTCTTCCCGTTTCTCTATGTTTATTTCGGAGTCGACCTTCCGGCAGGAATCCCGCTGGCACAGTCCGGTCTCGCACTCAAGGGTGCGCTCGGAATGTTTGGACTCAACGTTGCACCGGATAAGACCGAGGAACAGAACTGGTACTACGACTGGTACAAGCGTGGTCCAATCGTCGGGGCCCATCCAACGAACAAGTGGCGACCGCAGCAGAATGCTTTGGCGCTTGGCGTTGGTGTAACGATCACTACTGCCGACGGATATGTTAAAGGCACGCGTGGTCTGTTTGTCCTCGCCATTCCTGGTCCAATCCTCATTATCGAAGGACGTGCATTGATCCTCAGCGGGTTGCAACCGGACGCCGAGCCCCCGTTGAGAGCGCTCGCTGTGTTTGACGGTGGCGCTGGAACGGTTCAGTTCAACATTGAAGCAGAAGCAACTCTCATCGCCGACCTTCTCAAAGCTTACGGAATGCTTGAGGCATTCTTCGATTTTAATGACCTTACGAACTGGCATCTTTACCTGGGACAAGACACCCCACGAGATCGGCGCATCCGTGCCGATCTGCTGAAAGTCGACAACAGTTTTCTGTTCAACGCAGACGCTTACCTGATGATCGATATGGTGAATGCAAACACTTTGCGTTCACGAATGGGGGCGTCGATCGGCTTCGAACCGAAAATTCCTCCAATCGATCCACTGGAAGTTGAATTCTCCGCGACTCTTGAAGGTGATGGGCTGGTTACTGCTCGCCCCGAACAGTTCTCAGGTGAGCTCGATCTAGCAGCGAATATTAAACTCAGCGCGCTAGGCATGAGCGTCAAAGTATCCGCTGATGCCGGCTTTCTCACAGAAGGCCCCAGACCGCTGAGATTAGGAGCACACGTCAGGATACAAGCGGACTTACCTGACCCGCTTGATCCTGTCAAAACAAGCGTCGAATTTGAGTGGCAAGCTCCAGAACCTCCGAGTGTGGAATCTCCGCTGTCTGAGATCGATGTGCACAGCCGGCTTGCGCCCCTTGGTGCCGGATTTTCTGAAGATGCACTAAAGGTTGAGAACAATATTCGAGATTTGGCAAACCTGGGGAGTCAGTCGGAGGAGCTGGCCAAGAAATCGCCGATCGTTGAGGTCGACTCGAAGCCCATCATCTGTTTTAAGCAAAAGATGAATTCAGATGTACATAGCTTTGCACGGCATCCGAGCGGTCAGACTCACCACTACGATGTCGGACTGTTCCAGTTTATTCCCACGTTGAAAAGCATCACCCTTAAGGAACATCCCAAGGATAACGACACATGGACCGGAGTGGATGAGGAGGATTGGGAAACGATTGCTTCTACTGACGACGACAGCCTGCTCGGAGTCTGGTTGGTAAATTCAGAACCGGCAACACCCGACGAACCATCACCCAGACAGGTGCAACTCTGGACAGATAACCCTCTATCATCCTCCGGACGCGCATTGGGTTCCGGCTACAAACAATTTCGCGGAGCTGTGCAACCGGGTAAGTCATTGGCCGAAAGAATTCTCGAGGACTATCCGGATCTGATGAAGTGTAGTTTCACAAAGGCTGAAGACGTCTGTGTGGATTTCAAAGCAGCAGGAGACGTAACACTCGACCCTGGCGATTCGTTCGAATACAAGGACCTGCGAATCTCCTCAAATTTCAGGACTGTCGCAATTCGCGGTGATAGTCCAAATCGTCCGGCGTCAACAGGATTCCCTCTGAACATTCTTGATACTCTCCGCAGGGGCTCGAATTGGCTCGTCCGTCGACTGCGTCCAACCGCGACAGATATGTGCCTCTTTGTTGATGGATACGTTGACATTCAATTCCGTCGTCGAATCAAGAAGTGCAGGATAGTTTTATGCCAGCCCTCCAAGTTATCAGAGACAGCGATACGCGTCCGCGTCACTACTAAACGTGGAATTCGTTCATTAAGTGAGCTCGATACCTCAGTCACCGGCCAGGAAAAGGGCATCACGTTAAGTGATATCAGACGATGTAGCGTGAGCGTAAGGTCGGACGTAACGGCGTCACCTAACGAATGGCTGATCGAAGCAGATGAAGGATTTGATTGTATCCACATTGTCCGGATGGACGAGTTCGCAATTCGTGAGATCTGCTATACCACTGTGGAAGAAGTTGAACGATCCAGGCGCGCTACCGATGAGTGCAAGGACAACGGAAACGTACCAGCAGAAAAGATGTTAACACCGGGTGCATATTATCGCCTGGATGTTGTAACGGAGGTCGAAGGCAAACTGAATCTTGATGATCTTCCATTTGATGAGAATAGCTCCATCGGCGAAATGTTGATCGACGCTTATCAAACACTGCTGGGTGATATCGCGGGACCGAATAGTTATCACCAGACCTGTTTCTTTCAAACGGAGACCCCACCAACAAATCTTGCGCCGTACGTGAAGTGGTGTTCTCCTTCACCCCAGTTTGAAACTTTCTTCTATAGCAATTTCATCGCGATCCGTTTTCTCCGCTCGAACCTCCGGCCCATGTTCAACAGTCCGTTTGCTCTGAAGGCAGAGGTCAAGGCTACCGAGGGCAACACTATGGTTGGCGTCATAGAATGGGCTCACGCCAGGAGTTCCACACTTTTTCCCGAAGAGAGCGTTTGGGAGACACACCGGAATTCCCTCGATTGGCCCCCTCGAACGACCCCTCACGATGACCTCTTACTGATTAAGTTCGAGGACCCGGCGGCAAAACTATTACCGTTATCCCGATATCAACTGGAAATCGCCGGCACAGGTGGCAATGAAAAGTGGAACAAGGTGGTCCTGTTTTCAACTTCCTTTACTACATCGCGATTCAATAGCTTCAAAGAGTTGGCACAATCTTATCGTCGCCAAAACTCGATCGCTGCGAAATCAGATATTCAGTCGCAGACGAACCTCATTGCGGATTTGCAACTGTCCTGTCGATACATTGCAGAAGCTCAGCGGAACTGGGAACGCTCCCAGGTCGACTTCCGTTTCGAAACTCTTAACGGCGGCCGAAAGGCGTTGGAAGATGCACGACTCGGTAGGCGTGAGCTGTTGGCAACTCATGACGAACAATTTCGGAATTTAGCCGGCGAATTGGCGGATCTCTATTTTGTTCCCTTTTCGGAAAGTGTAGAAATCTATTTAGTTCGAGACGCAAGGAGCAGAGCGGTCACCGCCTTGTGGATTCGATCGCCGGAAACTTTGGATGTCAGACTCGGAGTCTTTGAAACCGCGGATGCGCCACAGTCTCGGTTATTGGATTACGTTGGACGCACCGAGATCAAATTAGAGCGAATCGAACCGACTCGACGCAAGCTTGGAATAACAGTGCTGCCGAATTCGGATAGTACACAGGTGCTGGTATTGCCCTCGACGGGACGTTCATGGGAAAGGGGCAGCTACTCGCTGAAGGTGACGTACTACCGAGACTACGCCGATGAAAATAAGCCTATAGACCATCGTTATGATCGGCCGATCGAGTTTACCAACATTGGTTCAGGCCCCGTGACTCATCTCTGGAACTGGCAAGTGTAATGTGGCGAAGTGACTAACATTAAATAAGCCCAGCCTGGCGCCTCGTCCGTTGTCAAACAACAGCATCTCCTATAGCATCGCCATGCTATGACTACCACAATTGAAACAACCTCAGGCGAGGAGATCGTCGACCTCTGCCGCCGTCATACTCTGTTCGAATGGTCCGTGCAGGCCGCCGTGGATCCCATTCCCGTCGCACGTGCAAAGGGCATTTACTTTTGGACTCCCGAAGGAAAGCGCTTCATTGATTTCAATAGCCAACTGATGTGCGTCAACATCGGGCATGGTGATGAACGAGTCGTTCGCGCTATCAACGAGCAGGCGGCTAAGCTGCCCTACGCGAACCCTTTCATGGCCACCGATGTGCGCGCACGACTCGGGGCGAAGCTTGCGGAGATCACGCCCGGGGACATCGATGCCTTTTTCTTCACAAACGGCGGCGCGGAATCCAATGAGAATGCGATTCGAATAGCGCGGCTGTTCACCGGACGTCACAAAATCGGCGCGCGTTATCGTTCGTACCACGGCGGCACTGCCGGTGCGTTGACGCTCACCGGCGATCCACGCCGTTGGGGTGCAGAGCCCGGTATTCCTGGAGTGTTCCGCATACCTGATTTCTATCACGGCATTCAACGCGGCTTTGAAACCACGGATGAAGTGCTCACCAAGACAGAAGAGATCTTGCAGCTGGAAGGGCCTCAGACGATCGCCGCGATCATTGTTGAGCCGATTGTCGGGACAAACGGCATTTTGATTCCTCCGGATGGTTACATGCAGGGTTTGCGTGAGCTGTGTGACCGGCACGGCATTCTTTTAATTGCAGATGAAGTCATGGCCGGGTTTGGCCGTACCGGGGAATGGTTCTCAGTAGATCATTGGAAAGTTGTTCCAGATCTCATCTCCATGGCCAAAGGCCTGACGAGTGCCTACGTGCAACTTGGTGCGGTAGGCATGCGCCGAAAGATTGCGGATCATTTTCAGAAGAACTTCTTCTACGGTGGTCTAACGTACAACAGCCATCCGCTTGCGTGTGCTGCGGCGCTGGCAACAATCGCGGTTTATGAAGAAGACAACCTGATTGAGGGCGCACGAAGAATGGGCACAGTAATGCGTGGGCTGCTCGAGGAGTTGAAGAGTCGTCATCCATCTGTGGGTGCGACGCGAAGCCTGGGTCTCTTTGGAATCGTTGAGCTTGTGCGAAGTCAAAAAACGCTGGAGCCCTTGGCGCCATTTAACGGCACCTCGTCCGAAATGCAGTCGCTCAGTAAGTACTTTCGACAGGAAGGCCTGTACACGTTCTTGCGTTGGAATACGTTCTTCACGAACCCTCCGCTGTGTATTACAGAAGCGGAGTTGCGCGAAGCGTTTGCGATCATCGACAAAGGTCTGGAGATCACAGACCGGGCCGTGGAGTAAGAGTATTTCGGAGTTTTAGCCGTGTGTGAGGTGAGTGCAACTCAACGATCGCAAACCTTTTGACATTTGAGATTGGACATTTGGCATTTGTCACTTTGTTTTTTCGCGTCGTTTTCGTGACTTTGTGGATCGTTTCCTTACCCTCAGAAGCCGATACACGAACCCACACTAAAGCACACGAATTACATTAAAACCATGAACCTCGTCTTAAATGACAAATGTCAAATCTCCAATCTCCAATGTTAAATGTTTTCGGTTGAGTACGAATCAACTGAATACAGAATTAGACGCTATCAGTCTGTTTTCTGCTTTCAACTTCCGCCTTGGAGCGTTATTCTTTGCCGCAAATTCTGTAAGGCAAGCTGTTAACCTGGTCTTGCCTGACCGTGGGAGCACCAGCTGATGGGCGAATCGAGAACAGTGGTCGATCGTCGTGGTTTCGGAGCCACAATGCGTCGCGACCTTTGGTGGCTCGAATTGATTCCCGTAATCCTCGTGCTCGGTGGCTTCGGCATATATGCAACGTGGCGTGCATTTGAAGGCACTTACTACCAGGTCGGCCCTTACTTATCACCGTTTTATTCACCGCTAATCCAACCCCGCTGGTGGCCTTTTTCGCCCGCCATTTTGATCCTCGGTGGACCACTCGGTTTTCGAGCAACGTGTTACTACTACCGCAAGGCATATTACCGGGCCTTCTTTCTTGACCCACCCGCATGTGCCGTAAGCGAGTCTCGGTCGCACCGGTATCGAGGCGAGGCTGCCTTTCCATTAATCCTGCAGAACGTTCATCGTTACTTTCTTTACTTAGCCATAATTTTTCTCCTCATTCTGTGGTACGACGCAATTCGCGCTTTCTGGTTCGATGGACACTTCGGCATCGGAGTAGGTTCGCTCGTGTTGCTCGTCAATATCATTCTGCTTTCACTGTACACATTCTCCTGTCACTCGTTGCGACATATTGTTGGCGGCAAAGTCGATTGCTTTTCCTGCGTCGCCTTTGGCGGTGCGCGTCATGCGGCGTGGCGTGGCGTCAGCGTTCTTAACGAACAGCACATGCTCTTTGCGTGGCTGAGCCTTGTCTCGGTCGGACTTGCTGATCTGTATGTTAGGTCAGTGGCCTCGGGGGCGATTTCGGATCTGAGACTCCTGTGACGGAGAGATACGAAACTCACGAACATGATGTCTTGATCATCGGCGCAGGTGGCGCTGGTCTGCAGGCAGCGATTCAAGCTCTCTCTCAAGGCGCAACCGTTGCCGTCGTCTGCAAATCGCTTCTTGGCAAGGCACACACAGTGATGGCCGAGGGTGGCATCGCGGCAGCAATGGCCAACGTCGATCCCGCAGACGACTGGCGCACGCACTTCCGCGACACGATGCGCGGCGGGAAGTTTCTTAACAACTGGCGCATGGCCCAGATACATGCGCAAGAAGCTCCAGATCGTGTGCGGGAACTCGAGCAGTGGGGAGCACTTTTCGACCGCACTAGTGATGGAGAAATTCTGCAAAGAGCTTTTGGCGGCCACACGTTCAAGCGACTATGTCACGTCGGAGATCGCACGGGTCTCGAGATGATACGAACCCTGCAAGATCGCGGTGTTCATCTCGGCGTAGATGTTTACATGGAATGCGCAATCACTCGGCTACTAAAAGAAGGTGATCGAGTTGCAGGCGCTTTCGGTTACTGGCGCGAGACCGGGCGTTTTGTGATTTTCAAGGCCAAGTCAATCGTCCTGGCTACGGGTGGAATTGGAAAAGCGTGGAGGATTACCTCGAACTCCTGGGAATATACAGGTGACGGGATGGCACTTGCGTACGAAGCAGGCGCCGAATTGATGGACATGGAATTCGTGCAATTTCACCCGACAGGTATGGTCTGGCCTCCCGGCGTACAAGGCATCCTCGTAACCGAGGCGGTCAGGGGTGAAGGCGGCATTCTTCGCAATAAAGATGGCGAACGCTTTATGGAGCGCTATGATCCGCAAAAAATGGAATTATCAACACGTGATGTGGTGGCGCGCGCGATTTATACCGAAGTACGAGAAGGTCGCGGAACAGAGCACGGTGGAGCATTTCTGGATATTTCCCAAAAGCCTGCGGAGTATGTGAAGCGGAAGCTTCCAAGCATGTACCATCAATTTCGTGAACTCGCAGATGTGGACATTACGAAGGAACCAATGGAAGTTGGTCCAACGTGTCATTACATGATGGGCGGCATTCGAGTTGAAGCTGAGACTGCGCAATCTTCGGTTCCAGGTTTGTTTGCGGCGGGTGAGGCTGCAGCTGGACTGCACGGCGCAAATCGACTGGGTGGCAATTCTCTTTCCGATCTACTGGTCTTTGGGAGGCGCGCCGGCCTGGCTGCTGCAGAGCATGCGAAAGAAGTTAACGCGCCCGTTATCGATGCCGGCCAGATTGATGAAGCCGAACGCGAAATGTCTGCGCCCTTTGAACGTGCTGGCGGCAGCAGCCCTTACGAGGTACATCGGCGCCTCCAGGAGACGATGCAGAACTATGTCGGCATTTTTCGCAACGAGGAGGATCTAATGAAAGGGCTGGCAGAGATTCGCCAGTTGAGCAAGGAGGCGGCAAGTGTGCGCGTTGAAGGTTCGCGCCTTTTCAATCCAGGCTGGCACCTTGCTCGCGATCTGAAATCGATGTCGATAGTTTCTGAAGCAGTAGCCTTAAGTGCGCTCGAGCGAAAAGAGAGCCGTGGCGCACACAGCAGGATCGATTACCCCAACTATGATGAAAGGTGGGGCAAGCTAAATATCGTTGTCGTACGTGAGGGAGAGTCCATGACGCTTCGTCAGAGACCGATTTCGGAAGTGCCTATGGAGCTGAAGAAGATTTTGGAAGAGAAATAATAGAGGAGACGTTATTTTCCATTTCTCATTTTTCATTTTTCATTAAGATGTTTGTTTGCGTAATTTCGTGTGACTTCGTGGATCCGTTTGCGGACACGACAAAGTTGATCCACTAAAGCACGGAGGCACGGAGTGCATGAACGCAATGACAATTGGAGAATGATTTCCCATTTGTCATCAGTTTCTTTGGGCGCACAAGATTCCCCTTGCGGCTTTGCTCCTTCGCGTCTTGGCGTTAACTTCTAATCTTGGGTTTCACGCAAGCCGTTCTTATTTCACGCAGAAGACGCAAAGAAGCAAAGTACATCGTCTAGAAGTAGCAACCGCCATGACAAATGGGAAATGAGAAATGGAAAATGGAAAACGAGGCGCCTGACCCTTCAGCACCAATATGACAGACGCAATATTTAAGGTTTTTAGAGGGGACCGCGACGGAGGCGAGTTTGTCGAGTACAAGGTGCCGCTCGCGCCGGGCATGGTCGTGCTCGATGCGCTGCACTACATTCAGGCCCACCAGGCTCCAGACCTCGCCGTGCGCTGGAACTGTAAAGCAGGAAAGTGCGGCTCCTGCTCGGCTGAAGTCAACGGACGCCCTCGCTTAACTTGTAAGACACGGCTCGATGCATTACCACTCGACGCACCGATAACAATCGAGCCGATGCATACATTTCCAGTTATTAAGGATCTCGTCACCGATGTCTCATGGAATTACATGGTGAACAAGAAGATTCCTCCGTTTACTCCCGCCGCAAACGTCAAGTGGAAAATGTATCAAGGCGATCTTGATCGTGTGCAGGAGTTTCGCAAATGCATCGAATGTTTTCTTTGCCAGAACGTTTGTCACGTGCTGCGGGACCATCACAAGAAAGATCAGTTTGGAGGTCCAAGATTCTTTGTACGGGTTGCGGGATTGGAAATGCATCCCCTGGATGGGCTGTCGCGCACAGAACTGCTGAAGGAACAACTGACGATTGGGCTTTGTAACATTACGAAGTGTTGCTCCGAAGTATGTCCAGAAGATATTCACATCACGGACAACGCGATCATTCCTTTGAAGGAACGCGTTCTCGATGATTACTACGATCCTGTTCGCTGGTTCCTGCGAAAGCTTAAACGAAAGAGGCCGCATTGAGAGTAGGTCGAATAGGTCCTATCGGTCCTATATCTCATAGGTGCGAAGGAGCTTCAACATGGAATTAAATCTTAAACCCATCTCAAGAGCTGGTATTCCGGCAGCGATTGCCAAAGCGGAACTTTATCGCGACTTGAATGAACCGGGTGAGGCTGAGTCAATCTGTCGAGACATACTCGCGGTGGAACCGGGGAGCCAGACTGCTTTGCGTTTGCTCGGGTCGTCGATAACCGATCAGTTCAATGGCAGCGCTTCAGATCGGTTCGCCGAAGCTGACAGCGTTTTTCAAAGTCTGACCAATGAATATGAGCGCATTTATCATTTAGGCATTCTTCACGAGCGGAAGGCTAAAGTGCGTTTGAGGGCCGGCCATCCGCCCCATACGATCCTGCCCATCTTTGATCAAGCAATGAAGTACTTCGAAGAGGCGGAAGCCATCCGCCCGCCGAATAATGACGAAGCAATTCTCCGCTGGAATCGTTGCGTACGACTTTTGCAGTCAAGACACAGCGCCGAGTGGCGCAAGGAAATCGAGGAATTCGATGCTAGTGAGGGGCCGCCGGTGTAATGGGAAATGGGCGAAGAGGTGAATAGGTGAAAGGGCGATGTCTGGAGCTCTATCACATGAGACACACAACGCTTCTATTAATAATTCTGCTTTACTGCGCAACGTCTGCTGCTGCTCAATCCCTGAAACTCGAGCCGTGTAACGTGCCGGACCTGCAGGACAAAGGTCAATGCGGGAATCTCGAGGTGTTTGAGAATCGGGCCACACAAACAGGACGAAAGATAAACCTCAAGGTCTTCGTGCTACCCGCGTCGGGATCCCAACGAATGCCGGATCCCATCTTTTACATCGCCGGTGGACCAGGATCCTCAGCGATCGAAGATGCAGCGGGATTCGCCCCGGCGTTCAAGAACCTTCGCGAACATCGCGATCTTGTTTTTGTCGATCAGCGCGGTACTGGAGCTTCACATCCCCTGAATTGCGAGTTCTACAATCAAGCTGATCTTCAGAGTCTGCTTGGTTACTTTTTTCCTCTCAATGACGTTAAGAAATGTCGCGAGCAACTGCAACGCGATGCTGATCTCACGCTCTACACGACGCCGATTGCAATGGACGATCTAGATGAAATACGAGCGGCGCTTGGATACGAACGAATCAATATATTCGGCGGCTCATACGGTACCAGGGCGTCTCTTGTCTACCTGCGGCAGCACCCGGACAATGTGCGCGCAATGATTCTGCAAGGTGTCGCGCCAACGAATCAGTTTATGCCTTACGACTTTCCTCAAGGGACGGAACGTGCTCTTCAAGGAGTAATCGCGGAATGTATTGGCGATGACACTTGCAACAAAGCGTTTCCAAATTTGCGCGCTGAGGTCAAGGTTGTTCTCGATCGTTTGTTGCAGGGACCAGTTGAAGTTCAGGTAAGCAAACCTGAAGGGAGTACGACAAACAGCAGCCAGTCTGCTGCGAAAGTGAAACTTTCACGCGACCTCGCTGCAGAGGCAATTCGCTACATGCTTTACAGTGCCGGAGCAGCGGCACGGGTTCCATGGATTGTGCATCAAGCAGCCACGGGCAATTTTGTGCCACTCGCCCAGGCTGCCATCACGTATCGTCGCAACCTGGTCGCAACTGGAAGTAACGGCATGTATCTCTCCGTAACTTGTGCGGAAGATGTGCCATGGATTAAGCCGGGAGAAGGTGAGCGTTTATCAGCAAATACTTTTCTCGGAGACTACCGGTTGCGGCAACAGCGTGAGGCCTGTGCTCTTTGGCCACGTGCAAACATTCCAAAGGGCTATTCGGAGCCTGTCCGTGCTTCAGCATCTGTGTTGATTTTGACCGGTGAGTGGGATCCTGTGACTCCGCCGAAAAACGGTGACGCAGTGGCACAGTATTTACCGAACAGCCTGCATATCGTCGTTCCGCATGGCGGTCATGGCTTCGGTGGCCTTGAAGGTCTTCAATGCCTGGAGACTTTATTCGTAAAATTCATCGACGAAGGAACAGCAAAGAACCTCGACACGAGTTGTGTGAAGACGATCCACCGTACGGGATTCGTGACACAATAGAGAGAATAAGCCGATGGCAGTAGCAGAAGGTAGAAAGCAGAGGGCAGTACACACCAATCGAATTTGACATTGGAGATTGGACTGACATTTGACATTTGTCATTTAGAGCGTATTTCGTGTGAGTCCGTGGATCGTTTTTGGGGATGTAGTAAAAGCGAATCCACCAAATCACACCAAGAACACACGAAAAACGCCCTCTAAATGACAAACGTCAAATGTCCAATCTCCAATGTCAAATCCGGTTGGTGCGTACTGCTTTCTGCTTCTACCGGCTGCGTCCTACTTTTTAATCTGTGTAATCTGTGGATCAGTTACGAGATGTTTGTGCCTTAGCCCCGATATATTTTTCAAACCACTCCAGGTTTGCTTTCATCGCCGCCAGCTGCATCTTCGGTTCGTTTGGTCCGTGAGGCTGCCGGGGCAAGACAAGCATTCGCGTGGGCACGCCTTGTGCTTTGAGCGCGTTATAAAACTCATATCCTTGAGAGATCGGAACGCGTATATCTGCATCACCCTGTTGAACCATCGTCGGTGTAGTCACACCCTTGACGTTGAATATCGGTGAGTGCTTTTGATAGGCGTCCATCGCCTCCCAGTACTGACCTCCGAAATAGTCTGGAATAAACGCTGGGATGTCTGATGTCCCATTAAAGCTCATGAGGTTTGTTACTGGTGCACCAGCAGAAGCGGCTTTGAACCGGTGCGTCTGAGTTACGATCCACGAGGTCATGAATCCGCCATAACTCCATCCCATCACACCTAACCGGTCCGGATCTGCGACACCCATTTCGATGACCTTATCTACTCCGGTCATCAAATCCTGAAAATCTCCGAATCCCCAGTCCTTTATATTCGCCCGCCGGAACTCTGTACCGTATCCACTCGAGCCACGCGGATTCGCACGCAGGATTGCATATCCACGGGAAGCAAAAGTCGCCAGCGGGTAAACCCCACGACCACCGATGAACGTTTGTTGGAACACTCCTGCAGGTCCACCGTGAACGTTCAGGATTAACGGGACACGCTGGCCGCTTTGATATCCAACTGGATAAGTCAGCAATCCTTCAATCTCTTTTCCATCCTTCGACTTCCAACGAATGACTTCCGTCCGTCCCAGCGGTGGTAGTTTCAGATCCGCATTAGCGTGGCTGATTTGAAGTGGCTTGAAATCACCTACCGCGGCGACATAAACGTCACCCGGCGTGTCAGGAGTCTGACGCACAAAACTGAACGTTGTGGCGGACCGATTAAGGTCTATAGCCAGGTATACGGCTGGAGTAATTTTGACTTCTTCGATTCGATTACCTGCGACGTCCAGCGCATAAATCTGCGTACCGGTCCCCTTCGCCTCACTGAAGTAAATGCGTTTGCTGTCAGTTGACCACCCCAGAATGTCGGGAGTGCCGTCATATGAAGCGGGAAGGCTTTTTGGCTGGCCACCATCTGCCGAAAACACTTGAATCACACCGGTCTGAGCCCAACGAGGTGGATTGTCGCTTACGAGGATGGCGATCGATTTCCCATCAGGGGAATAAACTGGTGAATTTTCGGCAGCAGGTGTGTTGGCGAGGTCAGTGACTTTCGCGCTTGCGACTTCGATGATTGAAACATCTGATGTGGTCCAATCGTTGGCAATGGGTGATCGTGTGTGGCTAAAAGCAATCCGCGAACCGTCGGCCGACCAGTCAAAATCTTCGACGTTATAGTTTCCAGTTGTTAGCTTGCGAGGCTCACGTTTACCGTTCGCGTCTTTCTGAACTGCAAGCACGTACAGACGCGACATCTTCAGATTCTCATCAACCCAGCGAAAGTCGTTCCTGGCTTTGTCATTCTTCTCCTCCTCTTCAGTCTTCGGATCGGGCATTGTGAACGCTATCCACCGTCCGTCGCGTGACCATTCGAAGTTGCTGACACCGCTTTTGACATCGGTCAATGGTTCAGCCTCTCCGCCGTTCAAGCTCAACAGATAGAGATTGTTCTTGTTGTCTTTACGATTTGAGGTAAAGGCAATCCAATTCCCATCAGGAGACCACTTCGGATTGCTCGAAGATTTCTCGCCGAAAGTAATCTGGATGTTTTGTTTACCATCGGCTGTCGCCATCCAAATTTGCGTCACGTACTCGCTTTTCTCGGGTGTGGTAGCGGCCTCGGACACGGTGTAGACGACTCTTTTGCCATCGGGAGAAACTCTCGGCGTTCCCACACCACGAAGCTTAATTTGCATCTCCGGATCCCAGCTTGGTGCGGTTGATTGCGAGACGGCGACCGCCGAAAAAACGAAGACGAGGATCAAAGCTGTCGCTAGACGTTTCATGATTGTGCTCCTGACAAATAGAGTGATGCGGAATGGATAAAGCGTGGGCCGAACTTCATCAATAACGTTTGTGTGGCAGACTTTTACTAGTGAGCGTCCAGAAAGTCAACAGATCGAACATTGTTGAGAACCCGAGTCTTCCTGAATTGTCGAGCCAGAAGGCGCTTCACGTCTAACCGATGACAATATCGCCGTAGGTGCTCTGAACAATTGCCTTCAGCTCGGCCTGTTCAGCGATGGGGACCTTGAACTTGTCCAGCGTCTGCTGCAAGTCGTCCATAAAAGCGTCCCATTCGGTGGCCGAGATGTTTAGGTGTTGGTGCGAGTCGCGCATCGTTCGTCCCGAATACTTTTGAGGGCCACCTGTCGCCCAACCGACCATCTCGGTAACCAGATACTTAAAGCCGGCTGGAGGTACTTTGTGATGAGCTTCATTTACCGCCGGGTTCGCATTCAGACGGGAGTCAGCCATAACACGATCAATAAAATCATCCACGACAACCGCGATGCTGTAGATTCCGCCGAGCCGCTCATAAAGGCTAGCCTGGGGTTGTGGTTGAGTTGATGCCATTTTGTTCTTGTCCTTTCATCGGGGATCATGTAGTCCATCTTGCTTACACTCCTGACGCACGCTTCAAGCTTCGTGTGAGACCTCTCTGCGTAATTGGCGCAAATCGTTTTCAAACGATCCCTCAATTCACAATTGACTTTCAAGAATGAGCAATTAGTGACGGCGAGGTGAACTAACGTAACGAAGCGTTAACGCGTGTGTGTCAGAACTCTTGGCGTTGTGTTGCAAAACTGCGTTCTATTTAAAGGGGCTATATCATACTTCGGATGGTTTTTCATTGCTATCCAACCAATTTGTCATGATCGACTATGTGACTTCCTCAGACCAAGGCTCTTTGACTCACATGATTTGTAAGCGGATAATTACGCAAACGACCCCAGTTGAAAATTCACAATTCTTAACAACACTTTACCTGAATTTCACACAGCGTTGTTAAGAACGTTCTATCTTGCGGAGCCACACAGACGGCTACCGAATGCTGAATTAACGATCGAAATCTAACCACCCGAACACTGGAGAGGAGAAGAGATGGCAAACGTTAAACCGATTCCCGAAGGGTATCACTCTGTAACACCGTATCTGATTATTAAAGGAGCTGCCGATGCGATTGACTACTACAAGAAAGCATTCGGCGCAACCGAACTGTTTCGCATGGATCACCAGGGCAAGATTGGCCACGCTGAACTCAAAATCGGCGACTCTCCAATCATGCTAGCCGACGAGCAACCTGAGATGGGATATGTCGGACCGAAGACTCTTGGTGGTACTCCCGTAAGTCTTATGATTTACGTGGAAGACGTCGATACGGTCTACAAACGAGCAATTTCGTCGGGAGGTGTCGAGGTGAAGGCCTTGCAGGATCAATTCTACGGTGACCGCTCAGGCACATTGAACGATCCGTTTGGTCACGTCTGGACGATAGCAACGCATAAGGAAGACGTCACGCCGGAAGAAATGAACAAGCGCATTGCCGCCGCACATGGTGCCTCTGCCTGAGCTGATTGCAGGAAAAATTTGTTGGGGCGGCAGTACATGGCCGCCCCGCTTTGTTCTGAATAGCTCATCGTTTTTCCGTGTGATTTGTGAGATCAGGTATTGGTTTAAAACTAGAAAAACACAGGAGATAGGTGCCGTCGAAGATCAACAGAAAAAGCTGGTTTTAATTTTGTTCTTGATCTAGAATTCGAGAACCCACTTGAATCAGCGATTCGTGCGGCACGCTGTTTTTGTTCCGCAGTGACTCCTTTCCGGTGCTTACTGTGGTTGGGAGTTTCCATTTACCTGTTTTACTTCGAAGCGCACATGGGGGCAATATGAATCGCTTAAGTAAGTTCCAAACACTCGTCGCTCTAGCCTTCCTCGGATTTTCGGCATCCTCAATAAGAGGCGACCAGGTTTTTTTGGCTAATACCAATATTCCAGGCACAGGAAATGTGAACGCTACTGCCACTTTTCATCAGAGTGGTCCGAATTTGTTGCAGATAACTCTGGCTAACAGCAGCGTTACATCGAATATAGGTCAGGCGATTAGCGGTATCCAGTTTCAGATCTTTTCGAATGGGATCGTTTTCAACGTGACTGGCACGATAACCACCCAGAGCAATCCTCTAATCCGCGTTGCGGCTGGAGGAGCTGTAACTAATCTGGGAACCCTGACAACGGGATGGGGACTCCAGAGTGCCGGACCCAGCTTCAACCTGACTGCCTTGGGTTTCATCGGCAATGGTACGAATCCGCCGGATGAGCTCATAGTTGGACCACTGAATGATCCCAACGGGTCCATCGCCGGTAATGATCCGCATAACCCATTTATAAATCAGACTGGCGTTTTCACGTTGACGTTGAGTCAAAACTTGCCGGCAAATTTTCAAATCACTAACGTGGTGTTTTTATTCGGCACTGGACCAACTTCGGTAAATGGAACGCCCGGCGGACCGGGTACTCCGATTCCCGAACCAGCTACGATCCTTTTGTTTGGGACTGGTTTGATTGCTTCATTCTGGCGTCGCCCGCGAAGATTCTAAAGCTACGTTACCTTCCAACCAAAAGCCGCCGGCGCAAATGAAAAGCGTCGGCGGCTTTTACTGTGCATCCGGTTCATAAGATGTATCACCGGTTCAATAATCATCTACGAAAACCTGTATCGCGAGCATAACTGTGTGAAACTTTATAATTTTGGATAAAGTCAAACGTTTGGATCGATTTCGTTGGACAATGTACATGCAAAAATGCCTCACTTCTCACCGACCTGTTTGTTTTTGCTTCCAACTAAGTGTTACCAACTCCAGCTTCTGATCTCGATCCGCGTGAGTAATTAGCTGGCACCGTCGTTGCGTTTTCATGTTTCGCGCAACGAATGAAGTCTTTCAAGGCTGTTCCTTGTTGCTTTTGATCAATTATTTTGCGAAGCGGTTTTGCCGAAACACGCTCGTGAAATGGATCGCCGCTCGATCTAACACAGGTGCTCCCCAAGCGGGTGGCGATCGTGGTGTTGCTTTGGTTTTTTCAAGGAGAAATAGGAAATGAAAACAAGCAGGGCAGTTATTTTTCTTCTGGCCTTCGCAGTAGGCACAGCGTTTGGCCAGGACGTACAAACGAAAGGAATGATCGGGGGGACTGTCACCGATGCAACAGGCGCTGCCGTTCCTGGAGCTACGGTCACCGTGTCCGGTCAGACAGGCGTTCGAACTGAAACAACAAACGAGAACGGTGTGTTTAGAATCGACAACCTGACACCAGGTACCTATTCAGCAAAAGTTGAAAGTCCTGGGTTCAAAACTGCCGTCGCAAACAACATCACCGTAAATGTCGGTCGCGAATCGACCTTAAACTTAAAACTAGAGCCTGGCGAGTTATCAGCAACAGTTGATGTTACCGCCACGGCCGGAGGCGTTGATCAACAGACGACCTCAACGGGTCAGAATCTGAATGATCAACTCTTTCAAAACATTCCGGTGCAAAGAGGCGTATCGAGTCTGTTTTACCTTTCACCAGGCGCAGCTGACAGCATCAATGGCGGAAAAGATAATCCATCAATCGCAGGCGGCTCGGCGCTCGACAATCTCTACGTCGCGGATGGAGTAAACATTACGAACTCTGCGTTTGGTGGAGTTGGAACCTTTTCGCGATCCTATGGGGCTTTGGGCACCGGCATCAACACGTCCTTTATTAAGGAAGTGCAGGTAAAAACAGGCGGCTTCGAACCTCAATATGGACAGTCCGAAGGCGGCATCGTCAACATCATTACGCAATCTGGCGGTAACGCGTACCACGGCGCCATTTACGGTTATGCGCGACCGAAATCATTTGAGGCGACACGCCTTCAGCCCGACGACTTGCGGGTCAACAAACAAGGCAAGTTGCTACATGAGGAGAATTACGATGTCGGCGCGGACGTCGGTGGGTACGTCCCAGGCCGATTAAAGAACAACCTGTTTTTCTTCGGATCGTTTAATCCCACAATCCGACGAGAAATTGTTCAGGGCGCATCGGCGAACGCACAAGATATCGCTGCGGGTAATGGAGACATAGTCAATTCTGGTTTGTTCTTACAAAGAGGCGAGTTTGCGCGACGGTATCGTACCTACAACTACGCCGCCAAAGTTGATTACGTGCTCAATCAAAACCATCAGCTAACGTTTTCGATTTTCGGGGATCCAACAAAGACGAATCTATCGTCGTTTTCTACCCTGGTTATCGGAAACACTACAGCTGACAGTGTCTTGGATTTTGGCACAAGGAACTGGGCGATCCGTTACAACGGCTCCTTATCGCCAACCTGGACTGTCAACTCATCATTCAGCCAGGGTAAGAGTCATTTCAACGAAACAGGTTTCGCCGATATAAATCAGATTGCGGTTCGAACGCCAATTGATCCCGTCCGCGGAAACTACATCGCGGAGGGCAGAGGTTTCTTTGAACCCACAGAGAGCACAAACTGGAAATGGGATGTCAACACCGCGAAGGTATGGAATAGGTATGGCCAACACACGTTTGGACTAGGATACACATACCAACGTTCCCTGTATTCCGGCACACGAGAACGCAGCGGCCCGCGGTATCCGATCCCCGACTTCAATGCGATTGGCACACCGGCTACCGATCTGGGGATTCCTGCCTCAGCAGTTGGACAGCTTTTCAATGTGCAATTTCGACTTCGCCAGCAGTCGGCTTCTTGTACGCTGTGTCCACTCTTTGACGTCCGAGGCACGATGGTTCCGGTTTCGCTGCAAGTCTTTCGCGGTGAATTTGGTCCACCAAACTTCGACACCAAGTCCAACTACAACGCTGCATATGTGCAGGATACCTGGCGAGTTAACAAATACATCACCGCATTGCTCGGACTGCGAATGGAACAGGAAAGGATAATCGGCAGTCCCAATTCAAGCGGTACAAGATACGGTTATAGCTTTACAGACCAGTGGTCGCCGCGAATTGGAGTGACTGTGGATCCCACAGGACGGGGAAACATGAAAGTGTATTACAGCTACGGTCGGTTCTTCGAATTCCTGCCATTGGATGCTGCTGAGCGGTCGCTTTCCCAGGAACTGGATTTCCTCGGAGCCCGGTTTGCTCCAGCGTTTACAGTCAACGCAGCTGGGCGGAGGATCGTGACACTTGGCGCAAATGGCGCTCCGATTCCGGTTATTGATGCGGCACACCTGCTGAGTGGTACTTCTGCTGCTGGAGGTTTGTCGAACGCGATTACCGTTTCAGCTTCGGACATAAGTGCCGTGACTGCGGGTACGAAACTAGGGTTTCAGGACGAGCACATTATTGGTTTCGAGTATCAGCTCCCGCACAACTTTGTTGTTTCGGCTCGTTATCAATATCGCAACCTGAAGCGGATAATAGAAGACATGGCAGTTCTTTCACCAGAGGCTGCACTGGCGGGAATTAATCAGACATTCTTCATTGGCAATCCAAGCACCAGGCTTGATGCCGCAACAAACCTTCAGGAGTTTGCTTTTCCCATCGGAGGCACGCCACCAGCTGGTTGTACCTCTGGTTTTCAAACCGAGGTCGACGATCCGCTAACAGGCGCACCAATCTCAAACGTCTGTTTCGGATCCCAGGGAATAAATCCAGTAACGGGCGCTTCAATTAACGTTCCTGATGGGACCCCGGATGGATTTCCAAATCCTGTTCGCAAGTATCACGCCTTCGAGTTTGAATTAAACCGCCGGTTCTCTGGGGGCTGGCAGTTACTGTCAAACTTCCGCATTGCAAGGTTGAAAGGTAATTACGAAGGACACCTACGCAACGACAACGGACAAACCGACCCGGGCATTAGTTCGTTGTTTGATTTCACCGCAGGCATGTTCAATCTACTTGGCGACCAATTCGCGGTGGGACCGCTCAACACGGATCGCCGCTTCATCTCCAACATTTATGGAAATTACAGTTTCAGTAAGGAGCGATCAGTTTTTGGTGGTCGTTACTTAAACGGACTGAATCTTGGTGCAGGCCTTCACATGGAGTCTGGACTTCCGATCAGTGAATTTCTCCCGCATCCAGTTTATCTGAATGCAGGCGAAGTACCTGTAGGAGGACGCGGCAAACTTGGACGAACACCGTTCTATGGCCAGCTAGACCTACACGCGGATTATCCGTGGGTAATTAACGAACGGGCTCGGATAAGCTTTGTAGCTGACTTCTTCAATGTAGCCAACAGTCGGAAGGTACGCTTGCCTGATCAATTCCGCCAGTTGGATCTGGGAGCGAACAATCCGGACTTCCTGCAACCATCGATTATTAGCCTGACGTCTGGCTACCACCTGCCGTTCAACATGAGACTCGGAGCACGTTTCGAGTTTTGATAATTGCACTTTTGTGTATTGCGCTGTTTGAACTTGTATGTCTCTGTATCGTTAGTGCTCGCGGCGTCTCGGTGGTTTGTGCTTTCCTCCGCTGAGGCGCGAGAACACGGACATTGCAGCCAGACTACGATCTTCACAGTTGAGGGAGGGAATATTCGTGGATTAAACACGAAAAATATTCCCTCCTTTTTTTTCTTGAAGTAGAATGCCCGCGCATCGCAAGCTCCACCATCACCCCTCCTTGGAGACGCGCCATGTGCCGCATCAATTGTTGGTTGATAACTCGTACTCTTATTGCGCTCGCATTCTGCAACGTTCTCAGTAATGCTCAGATTCGCCAAACAGCCCGTGCAGCAATATCTCTCGATATCCATGGACAAATCCGTTTCGCAGAGGGTGGCGCGCCGGCTGCGAACGTACTCGTAAAACTTGAGAGTTATGACAGCGGCGGACCGCTGATTGAAGTTTTTACTGATCGTTCGGGAAAGTTTAGATTTTCCGGCCTCTCACCTGCGCAGTACACAGTTAAAGTACATCACTCCGGCTATTTTGATGCGCAGCAGCAGGTAGACTTGCAGACTTCATCAAGTGGCTACGTATTCCTTCAACTTGTGCACCAACCCGATTCGAATTCTCAGTCAGTATTAAGAATGGGAGTCGTCGACGCTAACGTACCCGCAGGTGCGCAAAAGGAGTTCGATAAGGCGCTAATAGCACTCGCGACTGGAACGAAAGAAGGTATTGCGGAAGCCGTGCCCCACTTAGAACACGCTATTACGTTGTATCCAGGTTTTGTAGAGGCCCGTCTGAAACTGGGCACGGCGTTTATGGATTTAGAGCAGTGGGAGCGGGCCGAATCAACGCTTCGCGCGACGTTACAGATTGAACCCCGGGCTGCAAACGCATTATTCGCGTTAGGTGAAACCTACCTACAGCAAAATCGAGTAGACGATGCCGAAAACGTATTGCTACAGGGACTGCAAATTGATGACACCTCCTGCCTTGGTCACTTGAATCTGGCGCGCGTTTACTGGGAGCGGGCACGAAAGATCAACGAGCTTACACAAGCAAAGCCTCTGCTAGAAAAATCGTATCAAGAAGTAAGACGGGGGATAGCGCTGAATTCCAATCTTGGAGCTGCGCATCTATTAAAAGGAAACCTTCTGCTACGCGCGAGTCGCACTACAGATGCCTTAAAAGAATTCGACGAGTATTTAAGGTTAGAACCGGCGGGTCATTTCGCAGACGAAACGAGAGCACTGCAGGAACGAATCCGAAAAGCTACCGCACAACACGTCGCGCGCTGACGTCTTGCGTGGCTGCGATTAAAAGCCTAAAAGCGGAAGGCAGTAGGTAATGGGCAGTACTGCTTCTGTTTTCTGGTTTCTTCTTTCTGCTTTAAATCGGTGTAATCTGTGGATCCTCTATGCGGCCTGACCGGACACGCTAGCGCAGAAGTAAGCTGTTCGCAGCAAATCGAAAAGCATGCTGCCGTTGCACGTCTTCTGTGAGTGTCTAAATCCCGCCAGCATCATCATATGAACGATGGCATCTTCCTCATTGTCCTTCAAGCGATGACTGGAATGAATGAGGTGTGCGAAACGTCCATGTGAACCTGATTTTCCACCGGCGAAGTCAAGCAGGTGAAACGAACCGGCAGGCTTGAGGACACGCACAACTTCCCGAAAAGTCCTTTCCCTGCTCTGCTCTTCAAGATGATGGAACATGAAAGAGGAAAACACTCGATCGAAGGTACCTGATTCATAAGGCAGTTCATCAGAAAATCCCTGGTCGAGTTGTACGCTGACGCGCGCGTGCCTTGCTTTTTTCTTCGCACGCCGAAGCGCCTTCGGATCCGGATCTAATCCAGCTACTTCCAAGTCTGCATGCTGCTGTTTAAGTTGCACAACAAGCGTACCCGTGCCACAACCAATATCGAGGATGCGCTGGCCCGGTTGAAGATTTGCTTGATCCATTAGGATTTGGCGCGCGCGATCACCTCCGAGTAATCTGACCAGCGGATCGTAAAACGGAAGAAACAGATCATGTCCGGCAGCCGGCAAATAATGCTGCTTGTGTTCTCGCACTAGTCGAGAAGACATTTTCGTAACTCCTTTTTTCAGACGCGAAGAAACTAGAATGCCGCCTCGCCTGAAACAATGCAACTAGACTTAAAACCACGAAGGACCTGGAGCATTCAATTTTTCCGCACCACGATTTTCTTGTACATTGACACTGTGTGCTGATTGCAACGCAGCTGTTAAGGGTGAGCGGCGCAAACTTCGTATTCACGAATATAACGATATCTTCAACAAGCCCACGACCTGGAACAGGGGGCTTACTTAGAGCAAAACATATGCGCGTACTGTGTTCCTTTTCTGTGCTGCTCTGCATCGCGGTTACTCCACTCGTCGCAACTCAAAAGCGATCCGTTTGGTCCGGCCCGAGAGGTTCCGTTAAATGGCAGCTTGTTTGGTCGGATGAGTTCGATCAGGATGGATTACCCGATTCATCTAAGTGGGGATTTGATGTCGGCGGCTCTGGCTGGGGTAATAAGGAGCTGCAATATTACACAGACCGGCGCAAAGAAAATGCACGCGTCGAAAACGGACGTTTGATCATTGAAAGTAGACGTGAGCGCTTTGATAAGAACGACTACACATCAGCACGATTGGTTTCCAAAGGCAAAGGCGATTGGACATACGGACGCTTCGAAGTAAATGCAAAGCTTCCATCCGGTCGCGGTACATGGCCTGCAATTTGGATGCTGCCAAGTGGAAAGAGCTATGGCAATGGTGGCTGGCCCGACAATGGTGAGATTGACATCATGGAGCATGTCGGATTCGATCCAAACATCATTCATGGATCGGCTCATACGAAGGCCTACTATCATTCAATTGGGACGCAAAAAACTGCGCGCATCAATGTGCCGGGCGTTTCCACTGGATTCAATGTGTATGCCGTTGAGTGGACAGCTAATGAGATACGTTGGTTCGTTAACGACAAGCAATACTTCACGTTCGCCAACGAACGTCGCACACAATCGACGGCGGACTACAGACAATGGCCATTCGACAAGCCGTTCCACATGATTCTTAACATTGCTGTGGGCGGGACGTGGGGCGGCGCACAGGGAGTGGACGAGTCTACCTGGCCCCAGCGCATGGAAATTGAGTACGTCCGAGTCTATCAATCCAATCCAGAGATTACACAGATTTCCGCCGATTAAAGGCAGAAGGCAACATTTCCGATTGTCGATTTCGATTTCCGATTGGCTCGTCACCCATCAGAAAATCGACAATCGCCAATTGGAAATCGGCAATGTGCTAACTGGCGCGCATCAGGCAACTAATCTAAAATGTTTAAGTTTCTTTAAAACCGGATTAATTTGAGTATTAAAACGTCTTGCCATTGGCCGCGCGGAAAAGAATTGGCCGGTATGAAATCTGCTCCCAACTCGGCGCGGGTGGCATGGGTGAAGTCTACCTGGCCGTTGACACTAAACTCGATCGCAAAGTCGCTCTGAAGCTCCTTCCCACAGATGTCGGAAGCGATGATCGCATACGCCGTTTCATTCACGAGGCCAAATCCGCCTCAGCCCTAAACCATCCGAACATTCTCACTATCTACGAAATCGATCAGGTCGAGTCCGAGCAGTTCATCGCCACTGAGTTCATTGACGGCGAGACATTGCGGCAACGAATAAGGACTGCACCGATAAAGCCAAGTGAAGCAGTCGACGTCGGTATTCAGGTCGCCAGCGCTCTTTGTGCTACTCATGCCGTGGGCATCATCCATCGTGATATCAAGCCCGAGAACATCATGCTGAGACGCGATGGCATTGTGAAAGTCCTCGACTTTGGGCTTGCCAAACTTGCTCGGGACCCGTCATCAATTAAATCCAACCCTGAAGCAGCGACGCAACCTTTTGTCCACACTGAAGCGGGAGTTGTACTTGGTACAGCTCAATATATGTCCCCGGAACAGGCCCGCGGACTTGACGTTGACGTACGGAGCGACATCTGGAGTCTGGGATGTGTGCTCTACGAAATGATTACGAACCGGCAACCGTTCTCAGGCGACACCGCGGTCGATGTTCTCGCCGCGATCCTTAACCGTGACCCCGAGTCTGTTCTTCCTCATATGCCGGATGGACTCGAATATGAAAGGATAGTCGTTCGCGCCTTGCGAAAGAATCGAGATGAACGATATCAAAACGTCAAGGAATTACTTGTTGATCTGCAAAACATAAAAAGCGAGATGGAGTTCAAGTCGCGGAGCTCTGCGAATGTAAGAGTTCAGAGTGCCGCGTCCGCTGCTCCCGTTCCCGAAAAATCGATCGCTGTCCTCTACTTTGAAAACATGAATGCCGATACGGAGAGCGACTACTTCTGTGCAGGCATTACCGAAGATATCATCACGGACCTCTCAAAGATTAAAGAATTGAAAGTTGTTCCGCGAACAGACGTGCTTCCCTTTCGCAACAAGGAAGTGAATACAAGACAAGTAGGCGAGACGTTGCGCGTCAACTACATTCTCGATGGGAGCGTTCGTAAAGCAGGCAATAGAATTCGGATCAGCGCACAACTGATCAATGTTCGAGATGGTTATCACCTATGGGCGGAACGGTTCGACAGGCTCGTCGAAGACATATTCGATCTACAAAACGAGGTGTCTCAAAAGATTGTCGACGCCTTAAGAGTCTCTCTTAGTGATACAGAGAAAAAACTGCTGGCGAAAAAACCTACCGACGATCTACGCGCATATGACTTCTACATGCGCGGACGAGAACTTTTGTATCGAAAAGGCAAACGGAATACTGAGAGCGCAATTCAAATGTTCGAAAACGCCGTCGCTATCGATGCCGACTTTGCTTCATCGTATGCGGGACTCGCCGAAAGCTATGCGTACATGTACGAGTGGTACGATGGAAATTCGGTATGGCTGGCTAAGGCGATCGAGATGAACCAGAAAGCGCTGACACTCGATCCCACTTCCCTGGACGCTCAGTATGGAATAGCGATGGTCTATTTCCACCACCGGAGATTTGCGGAATCGAAGCATACAATCGAAGGAATTCTTAAAGAAAATACCGAGTTTTATCCAGGGTACCTGCGACTTGGAATGATTGCCGAATTATCAGGAGATCTTGATTCCGCTCTGAAACATTATTCTCGTGCGGCTGCATTGAAACCTTACGACGAGGAGGCCTGGAGTTATCTTGTCGGCATTCATCGGAAGCTCGGAGACGTCCAGGCTGCGGAACAAGCCGCATTAAAGGTAATCGAGGTTACATCAAAGAAGCTCGAAGCGAGTCTCGACGACATGATTGTGATGAGCAGACTTGCGGAAGCTTATGCCCGGTTCGGCAGCGCGGAAGAAGCACATGCAACGCTGAAACGTGTTTTTGAATTAGAGCCCAACGATGGTTTGGCGGTTTACAATTGTTCATGTGCCTATGCGCTGTTGGGTGAAAAAGATGCAGCGCTGGTTTCACTTCGTCGGGCGTTCGACAGTGGGTTCAGAACCGTAGCGAACTGGGCCAGAACCGACAACGCTTTCGATTCCATGAGAGGTGATAAGGAGTTCCAACAGTTGGTCGCGGAATTGCAATGATTTGGTTTTCGGCCTTTAGGGCTTGTAGGGCAATTGTTTTCGTGTGATTTCGTGGATCCGATTCCAGGTATGTATTACAAAACCGATCCACGAAATCACATGAAACTACACTAAGAAGGAGTCGCATCAAAGGTTGACGAGCAGGTCATAACGTCAATCGAATAGGAGAAATCTAATGCCAAAATATGTTATTGAGCGCTTGGTGCCCGGCGCCAGCAAGATGACCCCAACCGAGTTAAAAACCCTGTCAGTCAGATCCTGTAATGTGCTGAATCAGCTGGGACCTCAAATTCAGTGGGTACAGAGTTACGTTACTGATAACAAGTTGTATTGTGTTTACATCGCTCCAAACGAGGAGTTGATCCACGAACACGCGCGACTCGGAGGATTTCCAGCGAACCATGTCGCTCGAGTTAGCACCGTTATTGATCCAACGACATCGGAGGACTGAGCAAGAAAAATGGACCTTCGATCAATTCAAAAACCGCTGAAGGAAAAGTATCGCAGCGATCCGAACACCTCGCGCATTACTCTAAGAGCTAACGGCACTCAAACTGATACGCCAATTGCCTGTTCGGTCGAAGTTGGTCAGAAAATTGTTGAGGCACAGGCCCATAGTGGTGTCGGCGGAGCGGGCACGGCTGCTTGTTCTGGAGACCTTCTCCTCGGCGCGCTGGCAGCCTGCGCCCAGTTGACGTGTCAACTCGTTGCGACGGCGATGGGAATACAGGTTGAAGAGATTCGAGTAGAAGTCAAAGGCGAAATGGATCTTCGAGGAACTCTGGGGATTTCAAAAGAAGTGCCGGTCGGTTTTCAGGACATTCAAGCGAGGTTTGATATAACTGCACCACAGGCCAGCGCAGAACAGTTGGCGATCTTGAAAGAAAAAACAGAACAATACTGTGTGGTCATGCAAACTCTTATGCAGCCACCGGCGATTAGAACGAGCTGGTCCACAACAGCCGAGAGTCAGGAGTCTGGAGTCGCGAGTCTGGAGTCAGGAGTCGAGAGCCGATAGCTTTCTGCGTTCTGCTTAATCCGGCATCTTGCCGGTTGAAAGAAATCGCCACCGTTTGGGGTTGCGGCAGTTGGCGCGGTAATTGTCCATCTTAAATTTCGGCATATCGCCCAACCCGGCAGCCTTAATTGAAATTACTGACGCCTTGATACCACTACTGGGCAGTCCCGACGCACATGAGTCCTCGGACACACCTCCGAAGTCTTCGATCACTCGCATTCGTCCATTTCGAAACTCAAGCAATGTGGCCGTCTCAAAAGCAACCCCCTGATTCATGTCGCCGCCAGTCATTAACAACTCATCCAGTCCATCGCCGTTCAAATCAGTCTTTCGAACGATGCTGCTGTTGAAATTATCATCGACGTCGGCGACTAGTCGTTGACCCGAAAAAATCGCCACGCGTTTCGTACCAAAATTGTCCGCGTGAGAGGCGTTACACTCGCTCACGGAAATAACGTAAACGGTCTGCGCCTGCCCCGGCGCTGTAAAACTCCCAGTTGCGGTATCTACGATTGACGGAACTATTTGACCGGCATCTCGCGCAGCCTTCAGGGGATCGTTACTGCTTGATGCGTTAAAGTTCGAGCTGCACTGCTTCTCGTCAGTTAAATATTTCCGAAACACTTTTGACAGAACCTCCTTCTGAGTCCGAAGCGGAATTGAAGGTGGTTTAAACTTCCGGTCAATTCGAAAGTCGAACAGGGTCTGCTGTGCGGTTGGTGGTGTCTGCGCCGCAGCGAAAGTGCACAATAGCGCAAGAATCGGGAGAATGATCGGGTTTGGTTTCATCTATTTGCTGCTTCCAGGA
>JBKPCC010000032.1:0-6843 GCA_046727215.1 Acidobacteriota bacterium | reverse complement strand
GAGCCCAACGGGGAGATCACTTCGTAGGGACCAAGTCGCGTGCTTTTAGCGATAGGCATATCGCCTGTTGTCGGGCGGAATTCGGAGCGGGTTTATGAGACAGGCTACATTCTATCTCCATTCGATTCGGGAGACTAGACCTCTGAGACGTTGTGATGACGCTGCGGAAAAGCTCATCCAGTCAAAGAAGAAGCTAATTCTCATTGAGCATGCGGGCCATTTTGCGTTCGTCACGCATCGCGAGGAGTTCCTCGCAGCGCTTCTTAAGCACGTGCGTCCGTTGGCAGTAAAGAGCGAACGGCGCTAAGAATCGTTCTGGGCTCTAAAAGGTCAAACGCGGACGGAGTTGAATTTGCCTTGGTCCACCAAACCGCGCGGTCGACGGCGCAAAAAGAGGCTTGCCGGGCAGTCGGAAACTGAAGGTGAGCCATCAGCCAGCGGCACGCCGTAGACGCTGATCGCATCATTCGCAAAGTTCTTGTTGCCGCTGCCCAGGTCTTCAAGCATCCCGAGTAAAGCGCTAGACAAAGAGTCTCATTCGCGATTTTTGGATCGGAAGTTGGAATTTTTGGATCAGTGTCGGCCACTGAGCCTTATTAATGATCTAATTTAAGGGAAAATAAGTCTGCGCCTCGCTTTGGTCTGCGGCATTTCTATTGCTGCTGGTTAAATCGTCAAACTTTCTTCCAGAGTGGCAACACAGACCACGTGCACAAGAGGTGATCTCAATATGATAGCAGTTTTTGGCCCCGATCAGTCCTCCAGTTTTCACTCGGAGCGTCCTTCGCCTTCCGCTTCGCCAATTCATACCCTAATTTGTCGTCTACAGATTATGAGGAGGTACTTATGCATTTAGGAGGTCGGATTATCAGTCTGTTTGCAATGCCTTTGCTTGCGGCAGTCATGCTTCTAGCGCTAAGCACTGCGGCGCAGGCCCAGTCCACCGCGACGCTGCAGGGGACGGTTACTGACCCACAGGGCGCCGTCGTACCCAATGCAACCGTCGTCGTTCGCAACGAGTCAACGTCACTTGAGCGCACGACCCAGACAGACAGCGCGGGCAACTATCAGTTTGCGGCACTGCCGGTTGGTAAGTACCGTGTGGATGTCAGGGCTCAGGGATTCAAAGGCACCGCCGTAACCGGTCTAACGGTGGAAGTCGCCCGCACCGAGGTGCAGGATTTCCACCTGGAGATCGGCGACATTTCTCAGGAAGTAGTCGTATCGTCTGATGCTCCGGTTATCGAGACGGCAACAACTTCTGTGGGCACGGTTATCAATCAGAGAACTGTACAAGAGATTCCGCTGAACGGACGCCACATGCTTGAACTTGGGCTACTCATACCCGGTTCGGTTACGACACCAGCCAACGGATTCCTCACAACCCCAATACGCGGGCAAGGCGCGCTTTCATTCAACACCGCCGGCGCGCGCGAGGACACCGTTAATCTGCAAATCAATGGCGTGAATCTTAACGATATGGTTCAAAATCAGGCAACGTTCCAGCCATCGATTAACACCGTGCAGGAATTCAGAGTTGACAACTCGACGTTCAGCGCCGAATACGGTCGTAACTCCGGGGCGATTGTAAATGTCGCGACGCGATCGGGAGCTAATGCGTTCCACGGCGAAGCCTTTGAGTTTTTCCGCAATGACGCACTGGACGCTCGCAACTTCTTCGACGGTCTGAAGGCGCCACCATTCAAGCGAAACCAATACGGCGGCAATATCGGTGGGCCGATATACCTGCCTCACTTCGGTGAGGGAGGCCCGATCCTTGGTTACAAGGGGAAAAACAGAACTTTCTTTTTCTTCAGCTTTGAAGGGATACGACAGCGGCAGGGGCTAACAGTGAACAGTGGGGTGCTCAGCGACGCCCAGCGCGCCGCAGCTACCGACCCGGCGTCTATAAAGCTCATTACTCTGATTCCAAGGGCCAACTTTACCGACGCGTCTGGAAATCCACGTTTCGTGGGGTCGGCCACGGCGCCTGTCAACCTTAGTCAATGGACGCTCGACATTAGTCATAACTTTTCAAGCAATGATCGACTCCATGGCTACTATGCGAAGCAGAGTGACTTGCGCAAAGAGACGCTTTCAGCAACGACGATCCCCGACTTTGGCGATACTCGCCAAGGACGTCGCCAGATCCTTACGCTGAACGAGACCCATACGTTTGGCCCGAACCTCGTCAACGAGGCTCGGCTCGGCTTCAATCGCGTCCACATCACATTTTTTCCAAATGCGGAGCTGAACCCGGCGGACTTTGGCATCAACGGTGGAATTACGGATTCTCGCGGACTGCCAAATATTCGCATCAGCGGGATCAGCCTCACGTTCGGTGGACCCAATGGGTTTCCGCAGGGCCGAGCGGATACGACATACGTTGTGTCCGACACGCTCAGTTATCTTCGTGGGAAACACTCGCTCAAGATTGGTGGCGAGTTTCGGCGGTTCTTTAACAATAACTTCAATGGCGACACTGGAATCTTCACCTTCGCCGGGCCTACGGATTTCATTAACGGCAAGGTAAACCAGTTCATTTTCACCAAAGGCGACGTTACAAGCGCTATCGCGGTGAACAATCTGGGCCTCTATATACAGGATAATTACAAATGGAGACGGAACGTAACGTTGGAGCTCGGCTTTCGTTACGACTTGAATGCGACGCCAACGGAACGATTCAATCGCTTCGTCGTGTTCGATCCGCTGACCGCGTCTCTTCTGCGCGTCGGCTCTGGCCTTGACCAGGTTTACCACACGAACAACAAGAACTTTCAGCCTCGGGTTGGATTTTCATGGGACCCATTCAAGGACGGTAAGACCACGGTTCGCGGGGCCTATGCGATTCTTACTGACCAGCCTGTGACTAATCTGGTGACGGGACTGACCACGAATCCGCCGCTGGCAAACCCGATCAATGCGACGGGCTCTGGAATTACATTTGCCAACGCGATATCTATGGCGAATCCGTCAGGGACGGTATCGCCAGCAACAGTGCAACGCGACTTCGATAACGCATACGTTCAGTCGTGGAACCTCAATGTTCAACGCGAAGTCGGACCCGGATTAGGTGTAATGATCGGTTATTTCGGATCAAAGGGTACGCACCTACGCATCACGCGGAACATTAATCAGCCGATCAATGGCGTGCGACCCTTTGCGAAACTCTCGTCAGCGAGTCCGATTCTTCCAGGCGCGGCCCTGACAAACATTAACGAGACAGACAGCGCCGGCAATTCCAGCTACAACGGTCTGTGGGCCTCGGTGAACAAACGCTTGTCGCGTGGGCTGCAGTTCAACGTTTCGTATACTTGGTCCAAGTCTATTGACTATAACTCGCGCAATGGCGGAGTGTTCGTGCAGGACAGTTACAATCTTCGCGGTGATCGAGGTCTGTCAGATTTCGATGCGCGCCATCGACTCGCGGTTAATTGGCTCTATGAATTACCTTTCCGCGGCAATCAACTCGTCGAAGGCTGGCAACTCGCAGGAATTACGCAGTTGCAAAGTGGAAATCCGATTCAGATTCTCGCCAGTCCCGAGTTTGTCGGCTTTACAGGCAACTCTACCCTCCGACCGGACGCCGTTGGATCAGTTCCAATCTTGGGCAGCGCTAACCAGTGGTTCCCCAATGCGGTTTGTGATCCGCGCCCAGGCAAGGTTTGCCCATCGGGCACGTTGTTCATCCAGCCCGTATCACCGAGCGGCGTGGTCCACTTCGGCAGTCTCGGACGAAACGTCTTGATTGGACCGCGATTCATCAACACCGACTTCTCGATCGTCAAGAACACTAAGTTAAGCGAAAGCATGCGTGTTCAATTCCGCGCGGAGTTCTTCGACATCTTCAATCATCCCAATTTCGGACAACCGGGCGGACAAGCGGGAGCACCGAGTCGGCTGCAATGTGTTTTGAACTGCACGTCCACCTCCGTTGGGAGCCCCAATTTTGGAACGTCTGGACAGCTCCTGGACACGCGGTTCCCAACTGGCGACTCGGGTTCATCCCGGCAGGTCCAATTTGCTTTAAAGTTCTTATTCTGAGTTGGACCAAGTTGGTCTGCTATCAGGCGCACCGGCCCCGCAATGGTCGGTGCGTTTTTGTGTTGTGAAGGCACACTATAGAGGCACACAAAAAGGGAGCGGCTCGTCACACCGCTCCCCGCTAACTTCCTGATTCTATTATTGCCCCGCAGGGATTCGAACCCCGAACCAACAGATTATGAGACCTGTTGGAGGCATCAACGAAGTTGGACCAAGCAAGATGTAGCAGTATTTACCTTATCCGCAGCCGTCAGAGTCAGCTACGTCCTACCCCGTCCTGTGCGCGATTGCGCAACTTTCACGCCATCGAGATCTACGAAGATGTTTTGCGAAAGCTGCTTGTCTACTGAGAGTCTCTCAACAGAATCACGTCGTCCAACTGGCTCCCGCGTGACAGGGCGATCTGTTTGCCGTCGCGCGACATCTCGAATGCGAAAATCAGTCCGGATTTGAAGTTGGTCAACTGTTTAGCTGGACCGCCATCGAGCGGCTGACTCCAGATGTTGTCGGCATTGTCGCGCGCATCGGCGAAAATGATCGAACGGCTGTCTGAGGTCCAGCCGAGTCCGACATCTCGGAAGTTGAAAGAAGTGTCGAGGACCTTGATTGGCTCACCGCCAGCAAATGGCAGCACGGCGATCTTGTTTGCTTTGACCTCCTCGTCAAAGAAACGGAGCGCAATTAGTTTCCCATCGGGTGATACGGACGCCCAGGATGACGACTTATCCGTTAGTTGCTCCGGTTTGCCTCCGGCCATGGGCACTTTCCATATGGTTGGCTTTCCTTGCCTCAACGATCTGAACAACACCCATTGCCCGTCAGACGAGCAGGTCGGCTGGGAGTCAATAGCAGTTCCTTCGGTCAATTGTTTTGGGTTATTGCCGTTGAGTTCCATCCTCCAGAGATTGAAGTTGCCCGAGCGATTCGAACTAAAGATGACGTAACGGCCATCCGGCGATACACATCCCAGTTCTTCAGTGTAAGCATCAGCCGTTAATTGTTTGTTTCCGGTCCCTTCGGCACTGACGATCCAGATGTCCGAATGCTCGCCCACCGCGGTAAAGAGAATCGCTCCATCCGGCGTCCACGTGATGCTGTTCCCGTCATATTTACCACTGGTAATCTGCTTCGCGTGACTCTCATCTTCGCCTGGCGCTATCGCCCAGATCTGTGCAGATCTGTCTGCCTGCACCGTCACGAGAGTCTTTGAGTCTGCGGACAATCCGAGACTACTGGTGCCGTAAGCATTCAGATCGTTTGTAATCCTTCGCGTCACACCGTCAGGATATGAGACATACCAGATCTGTGTGCCCGCTGAAACCAGTTCTGGAACGGCTGCGACGATCAGCCCGCTGCCATCAGACAGCCAGAGTGCGCGCGACACCGACACCCAGTTTTGAGAGGTAATAGGTTTTTCCGGGCCACCTGCGGCAGGAACTACGACGATCGTCCCCGAGAGATTGCCGCTGAACGTTCCGGCGCCGCATGCTATGGTCCTTCCGTCAGGCGACCATGCAGGACCGCCTGCCGAGGAGAAGTAATCAGGAAGTTTGCGAGATGCGATTTTCCGCTCGCCTGATCCGTCCAGGCCAGAGACTAGCAATTCGGACTCCGCTGCTGAGGCTCGAACAAAAGCCAAATGCTTGTCGTCAGGAGAGAATGTGACCGGACTGGTGACGCCGCTAATGACGCGTCGCGCTATGCCTCCCAGCGCAGGCACTTGATAGAGCATGCCCAAAGGATTGTCCTTATCGAATAATGAGTAATAGACGAATTCGCCATCGCGCGAGAAAGTTGTGCCGCCAATCTTGCCATCGACGTCCGATACGATCTTCACCAGGCTGCCCGTCAACACTTGACGTCCCACCAAGCTGTCCTTTCCCCTTTCAGTTGTCCTAAACACAACGTATTTGCCGTCGGGTGAAATTGATGTGTAGCCCTTGATTAATGCGCTTCCGATCTTGCCGCCAGTCGTCAAGCGGGTGATCTTCATTGCGTGAAATGGCTCAATCCTCGGCTTGGTACTTATGAACTTGTACCAAATGAAGAATGTTCCTCCGACGGCCAGCAGCAATCCGCCCAGCGCGAGCGCGAGTCCATTCCGATGCTGTTTGATCCCGCGCACGATAAATTCAGCGCTCGAGATCGAAGCCTTTGGCGAGCTTTGATAGGCGACTGAGGTGCCCATTGTGGAACCGTTTGAACGAGGATCGCTCTGTGTGGTGTCCACTTCACTGCCGACCGGCGAGGGCGGCACGGTCGTATCTACGTGCGCGCCTCGATCCAACTCTCGTCGCAGCTCCTTCAGTTCAATCGCCACGTCCTTGATTGTCTGATATCGCTCGTCCACTTCTTTCGCGAGACAACGACGAATGATCCGTTGCAGTTCAGGAGGAGCTGAGGGCTTGAAATCTGTGATCAGAGGCGCCGGCTCATAGACAATCTTGTACAGTGTTTTGACCTTTGATTCGCTTTCAAAGGGTCTATGTCTCGTTACGGCCTCAAAGAGTACGCAGCCGAATGAGAAAATGTCTGAGCGGTGGTCTATTTCAGCGGTTCTACCCTGCACCTGCTCCGGTGACATGTAACCCGCAGTGCCCAGCACCGTTCCCGGCTGAGAAAGCTGCTCGTACGCTACAGTCGCGGCATCGTTTATGATCTGGCCTGTGGTTTGGCTTCGGGCTGCCTGTGACTGTGGTTCGATCAGTTTAGCTAGACCGAAGTCGAGGATCTTAGCGTAGCCCTCCCGCGTGATCATGATGTTGTCGGGTTTCAGATCTCGATGCACGATGCCCGCGG
>JBKPCC010000031.1:0-23063 GCA_046727215.1 Acidobacteriota bacterium | reverse complement strand
GGGATGATCAACTGATAGTCGCGCATGTAAGCATCATTGGCAGTGAAGAGCACACAGTTGTTTCCCGCAAAACCGGCTATCACTAATGTTCGAACAGCAAGGTATTGCAGCAATAGATCCAAGGTCGTTGAGAAGAAGCCGGAATGTTTTGGTTTCAAAACAAAATAGTCTTCTTCGTCGGGCACTAACAGTTCCGCGATCGGGCGACCTCGCACATCATCTTTCAGGCAATGGTTGACAATCTTCTTGAAATCGGATCGCCAACGACCGAAGTTATCGTTCACGTAAATTACCGGCACGCTGGTTTGCCGCGCGCGCTGTTTCAAGTACGCTATTTTCCGAGCAGCCGGCAATGCACCGCGAATTAATTCCTCCCCTCCGGGAAACTCCAGATCATTTATCACATCGATCACAAGTAAAGCGACTTCTGACTTATCGGGAGCATTGCCGTGTAGATCGCTGCTCTCCTTCATATCACCCCGATGTCTCACTCAATTCAATTCGGGTTTCATTACGATCTTGATGCATTCGTTTTTGTCATTCTTGAAGGTGGTGTATCCCGAGGCCGCTTCGTTGAGTGACATCCGGTGCGTAATCACGAATGAAGGATCTATCTTTCCATCCTGAATGAGTTTCAAGAGTGGCCGCAGATACTTGTGCACATTGGTTTGGCCCATCTTGAAGGTCAAACCCTTCGAGAACGCCGCCCCGAATGGAAACTTGTCAAGAAAACCTCCATAGACTCCTGGTACTGAGATAGTGCCGCCCTTCCGACAGGAGCGTATCGCCTGACGTAAGGCATGTGCTCGATCAGTCGCTAGGTATAGTGCGGTCTTGGCCCGATCGTAGAGCGCATCGATCGTCGTGCCGTGCGCTTCAAGACCAACGCAATCTATACAAGCATCAGGTCCCATGCCACCCGTCATCTCGCTGAGTTTTTGATAGATATGCTCATCGTCAAAATTGAGTGTTTCGGCTTTTCCCTCTGCCGCCGCCATCAGCAAACGGGCCGGCACATGGTCGATCGCGATCACGCGCTCCGCGCCCAGCAGATACGCACTTTTGATCGCGAACTGACCGACAGGTCCGCAACCCCACACAGCTACAGTATCTCCCGGCTGAATGTTGCAGTTTTCCGCAGCCATATAACCGGTCGGAAAAATATCTGAGAGAAAGAGTACCTGCTCATCGCTCAAATCCTCCGGAATTTGGACTGGCCCGACGTCAGCAAAAGGCACGCGCACATATTCGGCCTGACCACCGGCATAGCCACCCATCATGTGTGAATAGCCAAACAGTCCCGAACCAGAGAAGCCATACAAAGTCTCTGCAGTTGCGGCGTTCGGATTACTGTTGTCGCACGCAGACCACAGGTCGCGTTTGCAAAAGAAACAATTGCCACAAGCGATCGTAAACGGGACTACTACGCGATCACCGTTTTTCAAATTCTTCACCGCGCTTCCGAGCTCAACGACTTCGCCCATGAATTCATGGCCCAGGATGTCGCCTTTTTCCATCGTCGGAATGTAGCCGTCATAGAGGTGAAGGTCGGAACCGCAAATCGCTGTGGTGGTTATCTTCAAAATTGCGTCACGCGGATTGATGATGCTCGGATCTGGCACGCTTAGCACTTGAACGTTCTTCTTGGGATTTAGGCAACGGTGAACCGGTTCAAGCGAAGAGTGGTTTGGAATGGATAAATTAGAAGTTTCTCAGGCTTTGATTGGAGCGTTTTGGAGCGGCGGCGAACGCGTGTTAATTGGTTAAGTTACTGAAAGGATTGGTAGGCGCGTGGGGATTTGAACCCCAGACCCCTACCGTGTCAAGGTAGTGCTCTACCCTGGTTAACTCTTTTCAAATCAACAAGCACTAAATTGGTCAGTAAATTTCGCACTGCATCCACTGCTTCAACTGCTCGTTCTGCACCTTTTTGTGTGCCCAACTGTGTGCCACTTTATATCACTTAATAAGATGAGGTTTGGAGAAATTTTCTGTCAATACGATCGCTTTTGAAACCGAGTTCTTTTATATTCGTACATCAGAGGATTGCCTAAGTCTGATAGATAATCTTAGAGACCGGTGGATCACCGGCCCGCCCTTCGTAGACTTCGCGGGCACGCGACAGCGCCGCCTCAACGTGCGGCAGCATGTTCTCCTCGCCGAGACACTGGAGAAAAGGCGACTGCCTTAAGAACTGTTCGGGTTGACTACGGGCACCACACAACAAGAGCGTTCGGCCCGTAGCGCTTAAGCGGTCTGCGAGCTTCTCCAACTCGTGCAAGCCAGTAGCGTCTATGGCTGTCATATTTCTAAGACGCAAGATCACCACGGGTGGGAGCGATTCGACATCAACCGTGGCCTCGGACAACTTCTCCGTTGCGCCGAACAAAAAGGGACCATGAATGCGCAGCACCAAAACATATGGAGGCAGCAGCTTGTCTTGCAGGACGTGCGGACGACCGTCTTCGATATATTCCTCTGTCACCGGAGCCACCGTGGTCGTTTGCGAGACCCGGTAGATGTAAAGGAGAGCTGCGAAGAGCATTCCGATCTCGACGGCGACAGTCAGATCGGCCAGTACAGTCAGGCCGAACGTCATCACCCATACGATGATGTCCGCTTTCGACAGTTTGAGTATTGTCCTTACTTCGCGCCACTCACTCATGTTGTAGGCCACTACAAAAAGAATCGTTGCCAGCGTAGCCAGCGGGATAAAACGCGCGAGTGGAGCGGCGACCGCTAAGATGACGACCAATGTCAAAGCGTGGACCATTCCGGAGACCGGGGTGCGAGCGCCCGATCTGATGTTGGTGGCGGTGCGCGCGATGGCGCCCGTGGCTGGTATACCTCCAACCAAAGGTACGGCGAGGTTGGCAACGCCTTGCGCGAGCAATTCCATGTTGGAGTTGTGTCTGTCTCCGCTCATGCTATCGGCGACTACCGCTGATAGAAGGCTCTCAATGGCGGCCAGCATAGCTACTGTTACGGCAGCAGGCAGGAGAGGAACGATCAGATCGGGTCGAAACTGTGGCAGCGAAACGTGTGGTAAGCCGGTAGGAATACCACCGAACTTACTGCCGATGGTCTCCACCGGAAGTCCAAAAACTGCTACGGCAAGGGTAGCCAACACCAGGGCGACGATTGAGCCGGGTACGCGTTTCGTCAATCTGGGCAATATCAGAATGATGAGAAGCGAACTGATGCCAATCAGCAACGCGGGCCAGTGAACGCTGTTGAGACTATTCAGCAGGACACCCATTCGTAATATGAACTCGCTTGGTATCGCTCCGGTTTCAAGACCCAGAAAGTCCTTCACTTGTGTCGAAGCGATCAGTACAGCAATGCCATTCGTGAAGCCAATAGTGACTGGTCGGGGAATATACTTCACCGCCGTCCCCAAACCTGTCAGTGCCATGAGCATCAGGATCACTCCGGCCATTAAGGTGACCATTAGCAGGCCAGAGACCCCACGTGTCGCGATGATTCCTGCCACGATTACTACGAACGCTCCGGTTGGGCCACCGATCTGAAGGCGTGAACCGCCTAGAGCAGATATGAGAAAGCCAGCGACGACGGCCGTGTAGAGGCCCGCTTGTGGCGTCACGCCCGATGCAATCCCAAACGCCATAGCCAGAGGGAGCGCAACTAACCCCACAGTCAGACCCGCAATGAGGTCCGAGACTAGGTCACGTCGAGTGTACCCGGCTTGCAAGCACACTACTGATTTTGGAATCCACTTTTTGTTCAGCGATGTCACAGTTTTTTGAAGCGAGGAGCGTGGCGGTTCTGTGCTAGGTCCAGACGTTTATGCGGCCTTCTGAATATCCCCTTGACGGCATGAAGCCGTGCGACATTGACAGACCGATTGATCCTGTTGGAAGGAGTTCAAATAGTCGACTGTAATCTCTTCTCCCGGCGCTATCTCTCGTAATGCGAAGATGAATAAAGATCCGCCGATAACGAATGCGTCGGCATTAGGATCGCAGGAGTGGTTTATATACTGCGTCTGGTTCCCACCTACACTTCCGTCGATGTACCATTCCGCCTCCAGTTCACTGATGCGCTTGCCGTTCGGTCTTTTCATCCTCCGCATTGCCTCCTTGCGACTAATCTTTTCGCCGGCGTATTCGGCTATGCGGTAGCCTTTCAAAAAACGGACTGTCGCGAAACAACCTAAGCGGTGAAGCGGAGACTTTGTAACGGACAAACTGCGCCAAGTCTTCCCCTCTCCAAATATAGTTTGTTTTCTTCGGTGGACGGTCTTTATGAGTTGAAGCATCTTGTCTAACGAACTCGTTGTGATGGCTGACGGCGCCTCGCTTTGCTTGGCTGGCTCGCGTGAATCTCCTCAAGCATGCTGCGCACTCCGACCAGATGGTTGTTGAAGATCTCTTTGGCGGCATCGAGCAACTTGAATACGCTTTTGTCGCTCACAGAGTAATAGACGTTCGCGCCATCTTTGCGCGTCACGACAATATTTCTATTGCGCAACACGGCCAATTGTTGTGAGGCGTTTGCAGGCTCAACATTAAAACGTTGACTGATCTCGTTGACGGTCAGCTCGCCGACCCGCAAAGCATCAAGAATAGAAATTCTCAACGGGTGAGCCAGTGCTTTGAAAAAGTCCGCTTTGAAGTCGCTCAGTTGCTGTCTCATTCAGAAGTTGCATTTACTCGCTGTACTTCGGGCTGTCTAGGATACGCAGATATGCGCATCTGCACATTCTTGCATATTCTAAAATCCCTGCTGCGCGCCTGTCAACAGTCCTCCTACGTTTGAGACATCTTGGGGATCCCCCTCACGATTCATCAATTAGGAAGGCGAACGCCAGGAGAGCGGTAAAGAGGGTCTTTCAATCGCCGGGGCCGAGAAGCCTTATTTAGGGAGGCTATATATAAAGGACTGAGGTTCGTATGGGAGGTCGTCCCATTTCTTGACTCTAAGGGCGTAATTTGGCGTAACGGGAAATGCGGTTAATGGCTGTAAGTTATTGAAAGGATTGGTAGGCGCGTGGGGATTTGAACCCCAGACCCCTACCGTGTCAATGTAGTGCTCTAGGCCCAGTAACTCTTTTCAAATCAAAAAGCACTAAATTTCCTAAGAAAATTTCGCACTGCATGCACTGCATCCACTGCTTCAACTGCTCGTTCTGCACATTTTTGTGTGCCAAACTGTGTGCCACATTTTACCATCCTTCTTGCGATCGCGAATCACAAAAAGACTTACAGAAAACTTCCGAGTTGTCCGCAAATAATTACGCACCCAGAAGTCCAACTTATCATTTGATTCTTTAGCCTCCTTAGATCAACTTAGTCCTATTTGCTTGTCGGGAGTCTTTCCCTTAGTTATCACCGCTGAGACAGGAAGACACTGGAGGATAGAAAGACGATACGACACGAACGTGGTCATCTAAGATGTACGAAGCGCAAGAATGGTCCCTCAGCGTGGGAATTTCTTTGGCGAGAAAACAATGCCAGCGGGAAACGTTTGCGCCGTTCGGCAGTGATCGGCACTGTCGAAGAATATCCCACTGAAGACTTAGCGCTAGCAGCTGTCAACGGGCTTAGAGTGAGCATTAACGAGGTCTGCAATCGCCAGCGCTCACGAGTCATCCTCTTGGGAGATTTGATCGACCACTATAAACAGACGGAGCTCTGCGATCGATCAGAGTGGTATTCAGAGGCTACCAAAGTTATTTATGCGGAGTTTCTGAAGACATGGATTCGATCATACTGAGCAATGACTAACATCCGCGATGTTAGAACCATTGTTTGTTGAAAATTGGCTGAGACAGTTGCGTCGCAAAGATGGGAAGCCTTTAGCTGATACCACCAAGACAAAAATACGTAGCCTGATGAGTGTGTTATTTAATCATGCCATCAGATACGAATGGCTTGAACAGGAGAAGAATCCCATCAACCTCGTCCGACAAAGCACCGCCCGCCAAAAAGCTCCCGAGGTTCTGGATCCCGATGAGATTCAAAATCTATTGCTTCACTTGGAATCCCCTATCGCCTCATGGTTTTGCTAAGCTGCCACTACAGGCTTGCGTCGCAGCGAATTGTTCGCTCTGAAGTGGAGTGACATTGACTTCACGGATCGAACAATAAACATCACGCGTTCTATCTACGGTCAGGTTGTCGGGAACTGTAAGACCGAAGCCTCGCAGAAAGCCTAGACCACGCAATCGAAACCAACCCTGGCGGAGTTGCTGAACCAGTTCAGATTCTGGTCCTAGAAAAAGATGGCAAGGATTTCAGGGCACGAGAACTTGAGAAAGCGGAACTCGAGGAACACCGTGAAGCAACAGTTGCTGCCGAAGGCGTACTAAAAGAGTTTCGTTCTCTCTCGGCAAGTTCAGGCAGCGTACCTCCAGAACCACCGCCTGAGCCCTCGCAGACAAACTGACCAAACCAGCACAACTACTTCGTAATGCCAGACCTTTTATCCCATTGTTTATTGGAACTCCAATTAGTACGTACTGAAGAAGACGAGCGATAAGTGACGGGCGGTAGGAAAGAAGTCGTCTGCAATTAGTGGAATGTGAACTTTTGACAGAGTCCTCGACAATTGCGTCGAACAGCTCCACGCAAATCGGGCGGCTCATCGAGACGATCATGGCCTTACATTCCAACGAGGCTATACGTACCTCGAAATGTCTGACGAGGTCCGCCGCCACCTCTTTGATGCGGGGCTTAGCGCCTACTAATTTCTCCAAGGCTGCCCACTTCGTCTTGGCAGCCTCGCGCAGAGCAACGCTTTCTTCGTCCTCGAATATTTCCTCAACCTGATGGTCGGATTCTGCATCTCGGGTCGCTGCATCATAAACCATCAATTTTCTTTCATTCGCTCAACGTAGTAGAGCGCGACGTCCAACGCCGGCGAACACGTAGGCCTGTAAAAACTGACAGTAGTAATCCCTCTCCTTTGCATAAGACTTTCAGAATAAACAGCAGGCGGGGATGTGCGAATTTCGGTTCCTCCTTCTGATAACGCGGTCGCTATAGAACCATGTTCTGCTAAGCGAGACAGCACGTGGGATACATTGAGGGCACAGTCGGGAGAACGGATTCCGCGCACGTCCATGGAGGAACAAACATGCCTGAACAATGTGAATGAAGATAGATCAGGCTTGATGTTGCCGCGCAGAATTAGTATCGCGTTACCAGAAGGACCTTGGGCCTGATTCTGTCAATGTCGCCAAGAAGACTGAGCGCTCCAACGCGGACCATACTTGGCGGCGTACCGATGCCGAGGGAGCCACAAACTAGGGATGCCATGGAGTAAGAAGTAACAGATCGCAAAGTCGGAATTCAAACACTGAGAAAAGGGAGCAACCTATGAATAGGAAACTGGAAACGATTGTAGCGAGTTTGATGGCGGTGCTTTTACTGGCATCGGTAACGGCTGTTGGCGCAGAGACTAAAGTCAAAGGAATGATCAGCGGCCGCACCGGAGAAACGTTGATCGTAAACACCGAGGCGGGCAAGGTTACTGTAGTTCTCACCGAAGGCACGAAAATTAAAGATGACAGGGGGCTGTTTGGTTTGCAAGAGGAGCAAATGGCCGCAACGGTGCTGATACCGGGACTCAAAGTGTCGGTCGACGGAATGGACGACGGCCAAGGACGCGTTGTGGCGAAGACGATTACCGTCGATGGCGACGACATTGAATCCTCCCAGATGATTCAGGCCGGCCTGCAACCCACCGCAGACCAAGTCCTGGAGCACGAGAAGGAACTCTTACGCCAACAGCAGGCGATCGGGGCCAACAGGAAGCGGATCGTGGCCAACCAGGAGCAGATCGCGGCCAACAGGGAGGATATTGAAAACAACCAGCAGAAGATCACGGAACACAAACGGAACATTGAACAGAACATGAGTGACATCCAGTCGAACACGCAGCGCTTTACCGCATTGGCCGAATATGACACGAAGGCCCAAGCAACCGTGAGGTTCGCAAGCGGTAGCACTAAGATCTCAAAGGAGGATTCGGATCAACTCAAACAGTTGGCGGACACCGCAAAAGGCCTCACTGGATACATCGTCGAGGTGACGGGCTTTGCCGACTCGAGCGGCAACGCTGCGATGAACACAAAATTGAGCGAGGATCGAGCGAAAGCCGTTGTCACTTACTTGATGCAGCAGGGTGGCGTGCCGGTTCGGCATATCGTGGCGCCGGGTGCGATGGGCGAGTACGGAGCAGCAGCACCGAACGAGACTAAGGCCGGGCGGGCCGAGAACCGTCGCGTTGAGGTTAAAGTTCTGGTGAACAAGGGCATCGCCGGTCAATAGGAGCCACTCTTTCGGGCGGTGAGCGTGTGCGCAAGGATAAAAAGCGCAAGTTCTGATGCAGACGATTTGGTCTATGCAGCGGGTTCTTCTAGCTCACAGAGCCCTCATAGCCATCGAAATATTGAACAAGCGCAGCTGCCTCAGGAGGTGTCATGTTGTCGATTTCCTCATCTGTCTCGCCACAATCGCGAAGCCGTTTTCGCATGAGTGGCGTAATTACGCGCGGGATACCCACCTCGGGACTTTCTTCGTTTATTTCGTCAAATTCGTACTCGAAATATTCAGTAAGGAAGTATCGCATCGCCGTGCGACCGCCGGTGTGCTCACTAAGAGCCTTGATGCGCCCTTGCTCATCAAGTAACTCCAACGCTGAATCGATTGTTTGCCCCGTCTGATTTCGCTTAAAAAATTGCTAATGTCAGTTTTTGTCATTCCTTCTGGACCAGAATGTTTCAAGGCCATGACAATTGCATCCGCGATCTTATTGCCTGTGCTTTCACCGGAAATATTCCGTGCTGAGGTTTCGCAGTGCCGCCAAAGAGCTAAACCAGCTCGCAGATGATCAACTTGAATTGTTTCGGATTGGTCCATCAAAGCGTACAAAAGGGCTATATTCATCCTCGAGTTCGCGCATTACTCGTTTAGCTTCACTTGCTGATGAGGCGGACCTGTACTTCTGCCTGCGCTTACCTCGGTCGCCGTAGAAACTGAGAATTGCAACGTACTCAGTTTTGCCACGGCGTTTTCTTCTGGTGATAGAAGATGAATATCTCACTGCTGCTCCTTTGTCTCATTGGCAAAAGCCGATCCATCGTTTCGGCCTCCGTCAGCACACGAATTGTGTGACCATCTGTGTGACCAGGATGCGGTGGATGTTTAGAAGTGCAGATTTGCTGAGGAAAATGGTAGGCGCGTGGGGATTTGAACCCCAGACCCCTACCGTGTCAAGGTAGTGCTCTACCCCTGAGCTACGCGCCTACAACTTATTTTCAAGATCGGCTTCGACCGGAATCGTTCGCTTGCTACTTTAAATCCCCCAACTAGCAAAGCCGATCGCGTGAAGCCCCAAAACGCCGATCATGTGAGGCCCGAAACTTAGCAAAGCGCGTGCGAAAGTGTCAAGCGAGGCGCATTTCCTTTAGCCCATTACCGCATTTCCTTTAAAACAGTAGACTTTCAACTGCACGAAGAAAGGGCAAAGGCTCCGCCCATGAAACTGGGAGGAGGGTTGAGATCCTGCCTACAACCAGCCGACTAAAAGTCTCCGGCGCTCTCGCGCTAAGGGCCATCACCGAAGAACTCAATCATTAAATCGCGGTAAGCGCGCGGTATCGTCAATGTAGCCGTTTTGTAGAGAGGACTTGAAGAATCGACATACTGCCGACGGTGTGTCAAAGGTGAGAATACCCCTCACGGCAGAAGCTGTGAAAAAAATCAACTTCTCATTCTCCCCAGGCTTCAGCCTGGGGTGAGAGCGTGTTTTTTAATTCGGGGAACCGTTTCAACGGTTTTTCGTGAAGGCCACTAAATAGCTAGCGATTTGCACAAGTAGGGAAACCGTTGAAACGGTTTTCCAGGTCTCTCAGGCGGCCGCTGACCCCAGGCTGAAGCCTGGGGAGAATGAGAAGTTGGTTTTTCCCAGCTTCGGCAGTGAGGGGATCGTTCAAGTCCAGCCTACAATACCCGGCCTACAGAAGTTTACGCGCTTGCGAATGAACATCGAATTTTCCAGCTCAAGATCGTTCGCAAGCGCGTAAACTTTTTTCGTCTGGACCGATGATAGAAAGGACTTTAACAATCCCCTCACTGCCGTGAGGGGGATTTTTGGCACAGCCACTGCCGACGGTGTGTCAAAACTCGGATCGTTGTGGCATGAGGGCTCCTCCTATTGACGCCCGATAGGAAACGACATACACTGCCTCCTATCGAGTGGCTACAGGAGGAGTATGAAAAAGCAGAAAGCTGATCTGTTGCAGGGCACGCTGGAACTGCTTGTCTTGCGATTGCTTCGTTCCGGAAGCTTAAACGGTTGGGACATAATGCAGCGAATCCAACTTGTCTCTGGTGACGTCCTCAGCGTGACGCCGGGCGCGCTGTATCCGGCACTCCACCGTCTCGAAGAACGTGGGCTCATTTCAGCCGTTTGGGCTACATCAGACAATAATCGCAAAGCCAAGTTCTATCAGCTGACGACCAGCGGCCGCAAACAGCTAGATGCCCAACGCAAACAGTGGGAACGCTTCTCCGGCGCCGTCGATATGATTCTCAGAGACGCGTGAGGAGCACGTTATGAATATAAAGAGTCTAAAACGGCGATGGCGCGCCCTGGTCCATAAAAAAGAAGTGGAACATGAGCTTGATGAAGAGTTGCGCTTTCATCTTGAACGCGACATTGCGCAAAACATTGAGACCGGCATGGCGGCCGAGGAAGCGCGATATGAAGCCCTAAAAGCCTTTGGTGGTGTGGAACAATCGAAGGAAGAGTGTCGCGATGCACGCGGTATCCGGTTCATTGAAAATCTTTTTCAGGACGTTCGTTATGGTCTCCGTTTATTGATCAAGAATGCCGCTTTCACAATTGTTGTCGTGGTGACGCTGGCACTTGGTATTGGCGCGAATACCGCCATTTTCAGTTTTGTAAATGGCATTCTGTTGCGACCGCTGCCATATCCTCAGGCGGATCGTTTGGTGGTGCTCGATGAGACTGCGCTTAAACGCGGAGTCAATTCGATGAGCGTGTCATGTCATATCCCAATTTCCTCGATTGGCGCGCGCAGAACACTGTCTTTGACGACATTGGAACGCACTTTGGCACCAGTCGGTTTGCACTAAGCGGAGACGGTGAACCGATCGAACTACGTGGTACTTACGTTTCGCAGGGACTGTTCGAGATTCTACGTGTTTCACCTGAGCTCGGCCGCACGTTCACAGCAGACGAAGATCGGCCCGAACAGGACGATGTCGTAATTCTCGGACATGATTTATGGCAGAAGCATTTTGGCGGCGACCCGAACATAATCGGCCGGAAAATCACGCTCAGCAATCGGCCACGGACGGTTATCGGCGTGATGCCTTCCGGTTTCAAGTTTCCAGAAATCTCCGAATTGTGGGCGCCGCTGGCTTTAACAACAAAAGCTTTCACTCGAACTGATCACGGTCTAAATGGCATCGCCAGACTGAAGGATGGTGTGAGTCTCGAGCAGGCACAGGCCGAGATGAACAACATCGCCGCGCGCATTGAAAAGGACAATCCGATTACGAATGAGGGCCTGGGAGTCACTGTTACAAGTCTGCGCGAAGACTTGGCGGGCGATTACCGGCAGGCACTTTTGATTCTTTTGGGAGTTGTCGGTTGCGTATTGTTGGTGGCGTGTGTAAATGTCGCCAACCTGATGCTGGCCCGCGCATCGGCAAGACAGAAAGAGTTGGCGCTGCGAGCTGCCTTAGGCGCGAGTCGTTGGCGAATCATGCGACAACTTGTTATTGAAAGTCTGCTTTTAGCTACCGCCGGGGGAATGTTAGGGCTCATTTTTTCGGTGTGGGCACTTCATCTTTTGTTGACCGCGATCCCCATCAAACTCCCGTTTTGGATGAACTTCGGCCTGGATCTGCGCGTGCTCAGCTTCACAGTTGCAATCACGGTGATAACCGGTCTTGTCTTCGGCACAGCACCGGCGCTTTATACATCACGCCTGGATCTCAACGATACGCTAAAAGAAGGTGGGCGTGGTGCTGTCAGTTCAACTCGCGGCCGTTCGCGCAGTTTACTCGTTGTGACAGAGATTGCTTTGTCACTGGTGTTGCTAGTAGGCGCTGGATTGATGATTCAAAGCTTTCTGCGTTTGCGTCACGTCAACGTCGGACTGAATCCTAAAGATGTCTTAACTCTCAATGTGATCTTGCCACGAGCGAAATATACCGAACCTGAGAAGCGCGCAGCGTTCTTCAAGCAGTTGGTGCAACAAGTCAGCGCCTTACCAGGCGTACAAGCAGCGAGTGCCACCGGAACGCTACCGTTGAGCGGGCATAACTGGGGCCGCAGCCTGACTGTTGAGGACTATCCAGTTCTCTCGGTTGGACAAGCGCCTATGATACAACACACAGTTGTTACCGCCGGTTACTTTCGCACGATGGGAATTCACATACTTTCCGGTCGAGACTTCACCGATGCCGACTCGGGTAACGCGCCAAAGGTAACCATTATCGATGAGCGTATTGCTCGCAAATATTGGCCCAATGAAAGTCCACTCGGAAAGCGAGTTCGCTTTGGACCACCCGAAGATAACGAACCGTGGCATACGATAATCGGAGTCGTTAATTCAGTTCGACATCAACGAATGAGCGAAGAAACCAATGAGAGCGTCTATCTGCCACACCTTCAGATTCCGGTGACTGGAATGAGCCTTGTCACGCGTACATCTTCCAATCCTCAAAGCCTTGTGCCAGCAATCCGGCGTGAAGTCGCGCGGCTTGATCCCGATATACCAGTCAGCGAAGTGGCTACAATGGAAGAAGTAATGTCTGAATCGATCTGGCAGACCCGGCTATATGCGCTGCTGTTTGGGATCTTTGCCGGGGGAGCATTAGTTCTCGCAGTGATCGGGATATACGGAGTGATGGCCTACCTCGTACTCACTCGGACTCATGAGATCGGCGTGCGCATGGCACTCGGTGCGACAGCTCGAGATGTCTTTAAGTTGGTCGTTGGACGCGGGATGAAGCTGACGGCTATCGGTGTCTTGCTCGGAGTGGCAGGTGCGCTTGGTCTAACTCGGTTGATGCACAGTCTTCTCTTTAATATAAGCGCGACCGATCCAGTCACGTTTACTTTTATTTCACTGCTGCTGGTCTTAGCGGCATTCCTGGCCTGTTACATACCTGCCCGGCGTGCAACAAAGGTCGATCCACTTGTGGCGCTAAGATACGAATAGTCCACCTGGTCCTCCCAGGTCCCGTTTGTGGCAGGACGAGCGTTTTTCATCCTGAGATCTGAGAGCTCACGGACGATAGTTGGCTACGATAACGCCCTGGCGTCGTTCCCACGGAGCGATTGAACGCGCGCCTCATCAAATCCGCACTCAGGAATCCGCAATTCCGCGCGATCTGCTCAATGCTTTTATCGGTATCTTCGAGCTGCCGGCGAGCAGCCTCTACACGCATTTGAGCAACATACCTCGCTGGCGTACACCCTGTCTCACGTGTGAAGACGCGCTCGAAGTTTCGCACACTCATGGCTACGCGCCGAGCAAGTCCTGGCACCGAAAGGTTTTTTTCCAAGTTATCGGCAATCCAAACCTGAAGCTCTTGAATACTCTTCATCTCAGACGCTTGCTTCGCGAGCGATACGCTCAACTGTTGCTGGCCGCCAGTTCTTCTCAGAAACAAGACCAATTCGCGAGCAATCTCGTGGGCCAGCGCGCCGCCGCAATCCTCTTCGACCCAAGCCAGCGCGAGATCAATTCCCGCTGAGATACCGGCGGAGGTATAGATGTTCCCATCTTTCACCCAGATCGGCTCAGACTCCACTTGCAGTTGAGGATGCCGTTTGGCTAATTCCGTTCCGAACTTCCAGTGTGTTGTAGCTCTCTTACCGTTCAGGACTCCAGCATCTGCTAAGAGAAACGCACTGACGCACACACCTCCTAATCGCCGGACCTTTGGAGCGAACGTTCTGAGCCATTGTGATAGTGCCGGATCCCGAGTCAACCGCGAACCAACTCCGCAAACCAAAAGAACCGAATCGATTGTTCCCTTCACTTCCTTAAGGCGACATTGAGCGAGGAACGAGAGCATGCCTCCTTCGCCCCGAACTTCCAATTCCTTTTTGTTAGTGGCAACCTCGAGTGAATAGATTTTCTTTCCGGAAAGACGATTGGCTGCGCCGAACACCTGCATTGGACCAACAAGGTCTAACTCTTCGACTGGCGGTACGACAACAGTGACAATCCGGCGTACCCTACTTTCAGTGCCCGCTCTTGTCCGTTTTCTACTGTTTCGCATTTCTCATTTTTCACTGGGACGAAGAGCAGGATATGCAATGCGCCAAACGCCTACAAGCGGCCCAGTGGTTTTCGGCAGAAATCGACTGAACTTTGGCGCGAATGGGAAATCGATAATCCGTAGAATTACAACAGATTCAGGTAACTGACTAGATTGGGGGTGACCTGCCGTGATGTACGCATCGAGAGGATCGTAGTGTCAAGTTCAAGTGTCTTCACTCCGCTAGGAGTGAGATGTTTATAGATTCGTGTCAACTACCGATATAGCGCCGTTCCGAGGAGCGGAATAGATCCTGACAAATCACAAATCAATGTTGAATTCCGCTCCTACGAACGGCGCTGCACCATGGTGTTGCGGGTCGGCGCTATAAACATTGCACCCCTACGGGGTGACTATTAGCGCGTCGATTTCGTATGGCGAGTCTCTTCCGTTGCATAGCCCGCCCCCAGTTCAGTTGAGTGGTAACAAGTATGATTAGCAATCTCCATAAGGATCTACGATACAGCGCTCGCACGCTACTCAAGAATCCTGCATTTGCTCTCGTAGTAATTACCACTTTGGCTTTAGGTATCGGGGCCACCACCGCCATCTTCAGCGTAGTGAACTCAGTTCTCCTGCGGCCACTTCCTTTTACAGACCCGGATCAGCTCGTTTGGGTATGGTCCCGCCGTCCAGACAACGACAAGGCACCCTTTTCCCTACCAGACTTTCTCGATCACCGTGATCAAAATCAAACACTGAAAGAGATCGGTGCGTTTAGCAACATTGGCCTAAGCCTGGCGGGCAACGAAAAAACCGAACGTTTACAAGGCCTCAGAGTTTCCGCCAACTTGTTTCAACTCCTCGGCGTCCATGCGAGTTTTGGACGGTTGATGTTTCCAGAAGATGACCAACCCGATCGCCGTCACGTCGTAGTACTCACTTATGAAAGTTGGAAACGGCGCTTCGCAGGCGACGTGCGGGTATGCGGCAAGACCTTGAATCTAAACGGCGAAAGTTACGAGATAATAGGGGTCCTGCCCCGCAGTTTTTCTCTCCCAATTCAAGAAGTGGAATTGGCAATACCGTTGGCGCCAGACGCTGACCCTTTGCGCAATGCACGCGGCTCGGTGAATTTTCTGCGGATTATAGCGCGCATGAAGCCTGGCGTTACTGGTCGCCAAGTCGAAACCGATCTGAACGCAATAGTGACGCGAGAGCGCGAAGAGTTTGGCGAAGCTTATCGGAAGAAGACGGGTGTGAATGTCGTACCTCTTTACGAAGAATTCGTAGGCAACGTGCGAACGGGCCTGCTACTTCTGTTCGGTGCGGTCGGTTTGGTGTTGCTCATCGGCTGTTGCAACCTGGCGGCTTTATCGCTCACGCGAGCTTCGGCGCGTCACAAAGAAATCGCCATCAGGAGGGCTCTTGGCGCATCATCAATGCGACTTACCCAACAGCTAATAACCGAGAGTCTAATGCTGTCACTGATGGGAGGTATCGCCGGATTGCTACTAGCAACGTCTGGAATCAGAGCGCTGTTGACGCTTGCGCCCACTCAATTACCCCGCTTCCACGAAATCGGGGTTGACGTCAGATTACTCGTTTTCGCAATGGTCGTGTCTCTGCTTTCCGCATTGGTTTTCGGCACCCTGCCCGCTTGGCAAAGTGTCAAAGCTGACTTGAACAGTGCATTGAAAGCGAGTGGTCGAGGAGTCGGCGACGGCGCGCGATTAAACCTTTGGCGAAGCATGATAGTGGTCGGAGAGGTCGCGCTTTCCTTCATTCTCCTGATGGCCGCCGGTCTTTTGGTTCAAAGTTTTATGCACGTCCAGGCAATCGAACCTGGCTTTGTTCCCAATAATGCGTTAGCTGTTCGGCTTTCATTGCCAAAGTCTAGATATTCGAATCGCACTGCCTTGGCTTTATTCTGTGACAAGCTTCTATCGAAGGTTCAAGCGTTGCCGGGCGTTGAGGAAGTCGGGGCCGTATCGATCCTGCCAATGAGTGGGTCGGCGAACATAATTGAGTTCAGCGTCGCCGGACGAGCCACTTCACCACATGACAAATACTCTGCTCAATTTAGGCCCGCCACACCTGGCTATTTTCGGGCGATGAAAATCCCAGCCCTGCAGGGCCGACTCTTCGATGATCACGATAGACCAGACTCCGTTCCAGTTGCCCTGGTAAACGAGTCGATGGCCCGCAGACTCTGGCCACATGGTGATGCGATTGGTGCGCAAATAAATGTTGACGACAACAATACTGGACCACGGCCTGTCGAGATTGTAGGTATCGTCGGAAATGTTAAGCACAACAGTCTGGAGAGCGAGGAAACGCTTGATATCTACATACCGTTCTTCCAAGTGCATGAAGACAATGTGGGAATGATGACGAACAGTCACTATTGGGTCCTGCGGTCGAAGTCAAACACCCGCTCGGTCCAAACTTCGTTTCTTGAGGAACTCCGGAAAGTAGATCGTGACGCCGCGACTTCGGACATTCGGCCGCTTGAAGAATATTTGTTAGAGTCCGTAGCGCCGCGACGATTCAGCCTGCGAATCCTAGCAATTTTTTCTGTTGCAGCGCTGTTGATAGCCGTCACCGGAATTTACGGAGTCGTCTCTCACACGGTTAGTCAGCGGACTCCGGAATTAGGCATCCGAATCGCGCTTGGTGCTGGGCGAGGACGAGTCGTCCGTTTAATTCTTGGGCAAGGCCTCACTGTTGTCTGCCTCGGTTTGACTCTGGGCATAGCCGCCGCTCTCGCGCTAACTCGCGTGATCCGCAGCTTGCTATTCGGCGTCACTGCGAGCGACCCGTTGACGTTCATGTTCGTATCACTACTTCTACTCACAGTTGCGCTTCTCGCCTGCGTTGTTCCCGCGCGCAGAGCAACAAAGGTTGATCCGTTGATTGCGTTGAGAAATGAGTGAAAGCTACGCAGGTGTTAAATGGTGCCCTGGTCTAAAACGCATCTGGAAGTGTGCGAATCTTGAGGTTGGCCCTGAAATCCGCAAGTCGGATCGCTGCTTGTGTGCGAAAGTCGATTTCCACTTTCTGACCAGGCATTAAATCGAAGTAGTTATCCTCAAAGAATCCTTCGTAATTCGGCAGCGACAAGTAAACAGCGCGGGCAAAGGTCCTGGATAACAGGGTAACTTTAAATCCATTGCGCGTGGTCATTATATCTGTCTGGATTTGTGGAGTGGGTAACGAGAGATTTTTGTACGGCTGAAAGAAGTGTTCATTGCTCGACACTCGCTGTCCATTTACGAGCACTTCAACGAAAAGAACCACTCGTTTTGTGTCCTTCCCTCCCAACAACTTGTCAACAGGAATCGTAAAGTATGATTTGCTATCGAGCGGACGAATCTCGATATCTATTTGTTCATTCCATGACTTATTTCCTTCGAAATCAATCAGACTCATATTTAATTGCGCAGACACCGGCCGTACCCGATCCGACACAACATAAACGTTTAAGTTACCGTCGTTCTCGTGCGGGCTGACTAAAATGTTGCTATAAAACCGGCGCGCATAATACTGGAGCGCCTTCCATCGCCCGGTGTAGTCGATACTGGACCACGAGGCGACCGGCCAACAATCGTTGATTTGCCAGAACAGCGAACCCATGTTATGCGGCATGATGCGCCGCAGATGCTCGGCGCCGATCTTGATGCCCTCGGCTTGCAGCACCTGACTGACATAGAGAAATGATTCGAAATCCTTCGGTTCAGGATATTCGCGCAGCATGTACTCACGTATTAACTCGTTTCCACGGGGATGCCTTTGATGGGCCATCATGACCGGTGAATTGATATCCCGGTCTCCAGGGACAGTATACGTGTCGACTGTCTCAAGCTGCGGAAAGGATTGGAACCCGTATTCACTCATGAAACGAGGAAACTGCTTTTCATACTCGGTAAACGGCATCGATGCATGCCATACCTGCCAGTAGTGAAGATCCCCCATTTTTTGCGACTCGGGATCATCCTCCAGTTTCGAGCTCGGTGAACTTGGCCAATACGGCCGGGAAGGATCGACCGAGCTACAAACCTCCGGCAGGACACCATAAAAGAGTTTCAAGTAATCATCCCAGAGCTTAGCGGGCAGTTGCGTCTTCCATCCCCAATGAAACCATCCGGACTCGATTTCGTTGTTACCGACCCAGATGACGATGCTCGGGTGGTTACGCAAGCGCTTCACATTGTCGACCGCCTCGTGACGCACGTTATCAAGAAATGCCTGATCACCTGGATAAAGGCTGCAACCGAACATGAAGTCCTGCCAGATTAGAATTCCCATTTCGTCGCAGAGTTCATAGAAATCATTGCGTTCGTAGATGCCGCCGCCCCAGACTCTCAACATGTTCATGTGCGTATCACGAACTGATTCCAACAATTGGCGGTATTTCGCTTTAGTGATACGCGACGGAAAACTGTCTGCCGGAATCCAGTTGCCGCCTTTGGCGAAAAGCGGGACGCCATTGATGATAAAGGTGAAACTCTTGCCTGTTTCATCAGGCTTCTGTCGGAGTTCCACGGATCGCACACCCGTGCGAGTTGTCACGGCATCGATCAACTTACCATTGATTAGCAGCTGTGCGTGGAAATTGTAGAGAGGATGGTCGCCGAGGCCGTTAGGCCACCAAAGCAACGGCCGGAGTATCAGGAAATCAAGAAAATAGCGATTTAACCCCTTCCCTAATGTCACACCTTGTTTCACTTGTACAGTTTTATCAGTCGGGCTGGTCACAACCAGCGTGGCGTCACCCACGACTCCCGATTCAACTTCAACGACGGCTGTAAGAAAGGCTGTCCTTGTAGTTACGTTTCTCGGAAGGATTTGTAAATCATTAACTCGCGCTTTGTCCCAAGCCTCAAGAAAAACGGGGCGCCAAATACCGCTCGTAACGAAACGCGGTCCCCAGTCCCATCCATACTGATATGGAGCTTTTCGGGTGTACGGACTTGTCTTTCCCTGATCGTTGTCGGCGGGCAGCTGGTAACTCATCTTTTCCATGAGAGGCAAGACTTCGTTTATCGGCGAACGAAAGCGGATAAGTAACGTATTGGCGCCGAGTTTAAGCTGAGGTTTACATTCCGTACGCCAAGTACGAAACATGTTGTCGGCGTTGAGTAGACGTGATTCGTTGAGAAAAACCTCGGCGTAAGTATCGAGACCCTCAAAGACGAGTTCGATGTTATCGCGCGCGAGAATCGCGGGCGTCACCTTGAAGTTGGTCCGATATTCCCAGTCGGTTTTGTCGATCCATTGCAACTTCTGTTCGTTGTCGCGATAAAAAGGATCCTCAACTAGTTTGTTGTTCAGCAGATCGGTGTGGACACACCCAGGCACAGTCGCGGGGTACCAGGTGTCTTTCCCAGCCTGACGAAACTCCCAGCCAGTGTGAATTGGTACCTTAATCTTCGAGATCCTCTTTAATCCAGGATTCGTTTGAGAACGAGAGCCGTAGGCAATGGAGACTATCAGGGCGAGAGCCGCCGGCAGCAGTTTTGCGATCGTTCGATTTTTCCTAATCACTTTAATCCGAGGGCTTTCACATACTCCGAGTTCACGCGGCATTTGGCGAATTTCATCGCTTCCAGATAATCGAGTAGCGCCTTCTGCGCTTTCTCCTTCGGCGGCCGCGTCTTCCGCACGTCCTCAAATGTTTTGCGCGGACCATTCGCGAAGGCGACAATCATGTCCCAATATTCGGGCAAGTTTATTGAAGCCACAGAGGAAGTCGCGTTCAATTTTTTATAAGGCCAGAAAGACCAACCTACGTTGTTCTGTTCGAGCAAGGTTCTGAACGAAGCAATCCACTCGTTAGTGTTTTCCCCAGATTCTCCCATCCAAACAGGCACATTATGTTCTTCGCGGAAATCAAGATACTCCTCAATGGCGTCTTTGTTCACATCCACCCAGTAAGTGTGGAAGGTGTACACAAGTTTATTGTCGAAAGGTGGTCCAAAGACGTTGAAATTGGTGTCCCATTCCCCGCCTTCGAGAAAGAGGAGGTGATTCCTGTCGACCTCTCTTATGCCCGCAGCGATTTTGCGATAGAGCGGCTCCAGCTTCGGGTTTAGCGTTGCGACATCAAAAAAAGGCGCAATAGGTTCGTTGAGCAGATCATACCCGATGACGGTGGGTTCATCGCGATAACGTTCGGCAATCTTGCGCCAGATTTCAACGGTCAATTGCTGGCTCTCGGCACTTTCAAATAGAAAGGGATAACCCCAGCTATCATCAATGTTGTCTCCAGTCTGTCCGCCCGGCGCACCGTGCATGTCAAGGACTACATAAAGATTCTCCTTCTTGCACCAACCTACGACATTGTCCAGGAGCCGATACCCTTCACCTTCCAACTTTGAGGGCATCGAATCTGTTACAAACAACCGGTAGTTAAAAGGAATGCGAACACAGTTGAATCCGGATTGTTTGATAAACTTGATATCTTGGTCCGTGATGTAATTTTCGTGATACGCCTTCCAAAACTGCCGTCCTTCGTCTTCACCTACCAGTTGATTGATGACTGTATTGATCAGCCGCGGGGAATTGGCAGTGTCGAATTTGAACATGTACCCTTCAGGCAGCAGCCAGTTGCCCAGACCGATGCCTTTCAGGAGAAGCGGTTTACCGTCCGGCGAGATCACATCTTTCCCACGAGTAGTGACAAATCTCGATTGAGCATGACTCAACGTAGAAGTAGCCACGTTGAGCAGAAGGATTATCCAGAATACTTTTTGATTTTTTTGAAGCCACCTCATCGGTCGGTCACCCTTGTCGCGTCCCTGTGTCCCATCCATATTCACTTCCCCTCTTTAATCAACTCGCGATAAAAGTTCTGCAAGACATAAAACGCCTGCTTCCGTTCACCGCGACTTGAGATCAATCCTTTACGATTATAAAAGTCCTGTATGCGCGGCAATGGTCGTCTCGGCGAGCGAAAATCGGTCAGGATCCACGGAGTCATCCCACGTAAGGACGGTATTTTCTTCAACATCGCGAGCTGATGTTCGTACAAATTCTTCTGATAATCTTCCGTCCATCTTACATTCGGTTCGCCCCGGTAGCCGAAGAGAGCATCGCCGCCGAATTCGCTGATGATTAGCGGTTTGTTGTAGCTTATTTTCCATTGCAGGTTGTCAGCTTTCTCGGGCAGTCCGTCGTACCAGCCGACATATTCATTGCACCCAAGCACGTCGAGATATTCACCCAGGGGATCATCAATCACCTGCGTAGTGGGATCTGCATAATGGCGTTCGTTTGCAGCAGTCAATAGCCGCGTGGGATCTAACTTGCGTGCATGATCGATTAAGCCTTTAAGGAACTGATTGCGTGCTGCACCCGGCGGAGTTTCGTTTGCCACCGACCAAAGGATTACCGAGGCCCTATTCTTGTCTCGAGCGATATTTTCACTGAGTTGGGTTCGAGCATTTACAAATGTGTCGGGATTGTCCCAGAGAATGGTCCAATAGACCGGGATCTCAGACCAAACCATGATCCCCATCTCATCTGCTAGCCTGGTCATGTATGCGTTATGAGGATAGTGGGCAAGGCGAACGAAATTGCAGCCTAACTCTTTTGCCCACGTTAAAAGCATTCGAGCGTCGTCTTTGCTAAAGGCACGCCCGCGCCGAAGTGGTGACTCCTCATGAATACAAACGCCACGCAAAAAAATGGGCTTGCCGTTTAACAGAATTTCCGTCCCGCGCGTTTCGATGCTCCTAAAACCGATTTGCTCGGTGACTAAATCTGCGTCAGTTGCAAGTTTGACTGTGTAAAGCTTGGGATTCTCGGGTGACCAGGCAGTGAGGACAGCTTTGAGAGCGACCGCGGCGAAGCCAGTACCGTCCGTCGTGAGTGACTGCCGAACATTAACTTCCGGTATTTCAACCGTGACGGTCTTCCCGGCGTTCGCATTGTTTAGTTTGACCCACCCCGAAATTTCGTTCTCCGAGCCTTTCGTCAGTTGCAGGAAGTAGTCTTCGATGAACGTTTCCGGCAGCTCAATGAGGCTTACGTCGCGCGTCAACCCGCCATAGTTCCACCAGTCAGTGTTAAGCGTTGGGACAGCATCACGTCGACGCTTGTTATCCACTTTTACAATTAGGAAGTTGTCTTTTTCCCGAACGACGTTTGTGATTTCAAAGTTGAACGGCGTGAAACCGCCCTCATGCCGGCCAAGCTTCTGTCCGTTTAGATAAACATCCGCCAGGTAATTTGCTGCCCCAAAGTAGACAAACAGGCGAGCTCGATTCTTCTTTTGATAATCAAAAGACTTCTTGTACCAGATCGTGCCCTCGTAAAAGAGCAACTTATCGTCTTGCGAGTTCCAATCACCTGGCACGTTCAGCTGTGTGGAAGTGTCGAAATCATATTCGATGAGATCGCTTGGACTGGTAGGTTTCGCGTTTTTGAAGTACCCGTTGTTGCTCGGCTGATACCGGTAGTCGTAATAGCCTGTTTCGTAAGGGTCGATAATGATTTGCCAACGTCCATTCAGGTCTATCGTGTGACGCCCTTCGACGTTACTGATTAGGGAAGGCTGTTGGCCATTCGCTGTGGTACTAAGAAGAAAGAGTATTGCTAGGATCAATCCAGACCGATTCTGCATAGTTTGAGATCTCCGGGTGCGAAGGTGTTTCACGAAATACGTCAACGAAATAAGAAGCGTAGCCAAATACGATTGGTAATAGCCACTTGAGACTATCAAAAATTCCCCGTCAACGATCATATACCGGTAAAATATTTTCCAGATTGCACCTCACCCTCACAAGG
>JBKPCC010000030.1:0-33206 GCA_046727215.1 Acidobacteriota bacterium | reverse complement strand
TTTTCGATTCATTCTTGAACTCTCCGCGCTTTGAATCGCTTGCCGCAAAGCTGTGATTCGATCTGCTGGCAGCGCTTGCGACCGCTCCAACTGATCGATGTATGCCTTTGCCACCACCAACTTTTGCGGCCAGTCAATCTTCTGCTGGTTCTGCACATTTAGCTCAGCGACTCGAACAGATTTGGCAGCGTCGATCTCGTTCTGCGTAAGGAATTGCGTCGGCGTCAGCTCAAAGACGTCCAGGCCGCGGGCGATTTCTGAAGCGTAGATGTGACCGTTGTACCAATACGCCGACCAGTCGCCGCCGAGCACGAGCATGTTGGGATCAATCGGCCCGCGATCGAAATAGGCAATCTCAACCGGGTGCTCCGCGTCGGTAAAGTCCATGACTGAGATGCCGCCCTGATACCAAGCCTGCACTTCGATGTCGCGTCCGGGCACCGGGATGAGAGATCCGTTGTGCGCCACACAGTTCTCGCTGTTGCCCTGGGCCGCGGGCATCTTGTAGTAGCTGGCGAACGTCAGCTTGTTATCCTGCAAGCGGAAAACCGCATCAGCGCCCCACTTGTTCGGATCGTTCGCACGGCAGCGTGCGCCCAGTCCGCCGCCCCACTCATCGGTGAATACGACTTTTTTCCCATCATTCGAAAACGAGGCCGAATGCCAATAGGAATAATTTGGATCATTTACCGCGTCGACACGCTTTGGATGCACTGGATCTTTGATGTCCAGCAGGATTCCATTTCCCGAGCAGGCGCCGGCCGCCAGTCCAATCGCTGAGTAAACGGTAATGTCGTGGCACTGGTCGGTGTCGGAAGGTTTTGATAAACCCTCCCTGGTATGGGTGCCACCGTTATTGAGCCCGTTCAGCGCACCAGTCCGGGGATCCATAAACACACGAGGGCTGGAGACGACCTGTGCATCCTGCGGCGCCGCCAGCGGCACCTTAATCACGTCGATGCGAAACAGCGCCGTATTAGGATCCTTGTCCGGCTTTTCACCCGAGCAACCTGCCAACTCTTCGCTTTGCCGGACGAAAGAGGTCCCGGAAACGTAGATGTAGACGTTGTTCTTGTCATTCGGATCGAGCACCAGCGTGTGCGTGTGCGAGCCGCGGCAAGTTTGCACCGCCGCCACCTGCTTCGGCTTTTTGATGTCTGAAATGTCAAAGATTCTCACGCCACGGAAACGATCTTTCTGCGCTGGCGGCCGGGTCGGCCCGTTCGCCTGTCCGGCGGCGGGCGGAGTGGCTGGCGGAAATCCCTCGGTACCGCAATCCAGCCGGCCGTTCGGCATCTCCACCGACATAAACATCAAGTTCTTGTAAACCGACACGTCGCCCTGCCCACCCGGACAGATCATCGAAGTCAACAAGCTGGTCTTCGCTGGATTTGAGATGTCATAGATATTGACGCCATAAAAGTTTCCCTGAAACAGGTGGTTGCCCTGGAACGCAAGATCCGAGTTCGCAAACGCGAGTTGACCAAGAACCAGTCGTGCCGGCTTTGGCAACTTAGAAGGATCAGCAATCCCCAGTTGACCAAGCGTCTTCTGCACTTTCGGATCATCGGGATCGTTGGAGCCGAGCTGAAACGCGTCAGGTTTTTTGAGAAGCATGATGTGCTTGATGCCCATCGAAGCTTGCCCAGCGTCATACATTCCAGGCGTCAATTTGGCGCGCGGGTCATTGACATCTGAACCCGTCATGCCGGCCGGTAGCGGCGGCGCCGGTTCTGGAGCAAACGGATTGGGTCTGCCTTGTGGGTTGGCGGGTTTGGTGTCGGGCGTCTTCGCGGAATCCGGAGACGGGGAGGGCGATGGTGTTTGCGCCAGTGTACTGGCTGCAAAACACGAACATAAAAGAACGGGAAGTAGTAAACGGAAAGCAGTAGTATGTACTCTATTCATCATTTTTCCTCTAAAGACTTTTCACCCAGCATGGTTTGCATAATCCTGATCTCAGCTCGTTGGCCGCTGTCGACATCGGTCGCGAAATTGAACACTTCGGCATCCTGCCCCGCGCCGGCAGTGTCAAACAAGTCCTTCACCATAATCAACGCGCCATTGTGGTGCTGAATCATTCCGGTTAAGAACAGATGGTCGAACTCTTCGGCCTTCGCGTTTCTTAAGGCCTCCATCTGCTTTGCAGTAAGCATTCCCGGCATAAGCATCTGATGGCTCGACATATCCATACCCGGCATTTCCGGCATCGGCAGCGACGTCGGCTCTCCTCTGGCCTCAAGCCATCGCTTCATAAACTCTATTTCGTCTGACTGCGATTTGCTGATGCGGGCGCCCAGCAGGCGGAGACTCTTGTTCTCAGTATGCGATTCGATCAACGCCGTCATCTCGACCGCTTGCGCGTGGTGCATGATCATTCCCTGCATGAACTCCACATCCTTGGGCGAACGGGGCGGCAATGTAGCCTTCGTCGACGAAGGCAGTGTGCGAGTCGGCTGGCCGGGCGCACCAGGCTGCACCACGACGGGGCCCTTAGGATCAGCCTGCTGTGCGAAGACTGGCACCGATAACAAGCCTGCGAGAGTACCGGCGGACAAGAGGCCGGTTCCCCAGACTGCAACTCTGCTTACTGACCGCAGCTTAAGACTGGCGCTAAAATTACAGCACTTCATCGGTTGAATCGAAGAGGTTTGAGGGTTTTACCTTATCACGAACCAGCCCTAAAAACTTAACGCCGCCGAGGGGTTCAAAAGCCACAACAATCTGAGTTTTGATTGACCAGCAGCGGAAATCCAGGCTGCTTAATCAGGCGTCGAACGCCAAAACGAATGTCGTAAATAAGCTTTTCCATTTTGCACGACTCAAACGACAGTAATTCAACGCACGACGTCTAAATGGGGTTGCTGTTTGATGTAACACTCGTTACACTACACCTAATGTTACAGAAAAGACATGGCGAATTGCGCCAGGATTGGATACTGTTGATTCATCAACTGCCGCCGCGACCTACAAATCTCCGGGTTCGGATATGGCGCAAACTCCAAAAACTCGGCGCAATTGCTATCAAGAATTCTGTTTATGTGCTCCCTGCCAATGAGAAGACATACGAAGACTTTCAATGGTTGAAGCAGGAGATTGAGTCGGCTGGCGGTGAAGCGACTGTGTTTCGCGCCGGTTCCGTAGAGGGCGCGACTGACGAAGAAATCGTTAATGCTTTTCGAAGTGCGCGTGACACCGAATTTGCTGCGCTAACTGCGGAATTCGATGGACTGACGGGAAGGATTCGCGAACAATCACGCTCCAGACATTTATCGCCTGCGCGATTGGCGACACATGAGACCGAACTCGACAAGCTGCATAGTGATTTGCAACGAGTAATCGAGAACGATTTCTTCCAGGCAAAGGGACGTGCCGACGCAATGAGTGCCTATGACCGTTGCCGAAACGCCATTCGCATCTCAGAAAAACCCTCAAAGAAAACGGCCGGCCCTCAACGAAAACCAGGGACTCTGTCTTTGGCTGATTTTCAGAATCGACGGTGGGTAACACGACGAAAACTGCATATCGATCGGCTCGCGTCCGCGTGGCTCATTTCGCGGTTCATCGATAAGCGACCTCGATTTTATTTCGTTGCGGACAATGAAATGATCGAAGGAGCGATCCCCTTCGACATGTTCGCCGCAGAGTTTACCCACCATGGTGAAGATTGCACCTTCGAAACGATGCTGAAGCGGTTTGACCTAGCGGATATTAAGCCGCTACGTCATCTGGCGGAGATCGTTCATGACATCGACCTAAAGGACGACAAGTTCAATCGATTGGAAGCTGCTGGTCTGAACGCAATCATCAACGGCTTGAGTGAGACTCTCCGCGATGATCGCAAACTACTGCAACAGTCGAGTGTGATTTTTGATGGGCTGTTTACATTGTCGGAGAAGAGAGCTGAAAAGACTGAACGCAGCAAAACGAAGCGTGGCAGATCACGACAACATGGAGCGATTACGCGCAAAAAGTAAATTTTGAGCACCCTAACGACTGATGAGCAAGTCTGTGACACTTAGAGAACCTACCCCTTGGCGCGCTAAGGTAGTCGACTATCTCAGTCTCGAGCGAAACGTCTCTCTTGCTTCAGCGGCGGTATTTATCCTCGGGCTCGGTGAAGAACTTTGGAAGAAGTTCATGCCCAAATACCTCGAAGCACTCGGCGCCGGCACGCCGATCATCGGTCTTTTTGGGACCGCGGAAGATTTGTTTGATGCCATCTACCAATATCCTGGTGGATGGTTAGCAGATCATGCCGGCCGGAGGCGCGCGTTCTTACTTTTTGCCGTACTGGCATCAGTGGGATATTTGGTTTATCTATTTGCGCCGTCCTGGCCATTTCTCTTTCTTGGACTCGCTTTGGTCATGGCGTGGCAAAGCATGGCCTCACCCGCGACCTTTGCCGTGATTGGAGACTCACTTCCTCGCGAAAAACGCGCGATGGGTTTTACGCTTCAATCCATTTTGAAGCGTGTCCCTATTGTAGTCGCTCCAATTGCCGGCGGTGCTTTGATTGGTTCGTTCGGCATAGTGAAAGGAATTCATGTTTCACTCGTGATCACGCTTGCCTTAGCAGTGATCACAATAATGCTTCTGTCGAGAATCACGATTAAAGTTGATGTTTTGCGAACCACCAGCATCGTTGGTGTCTGGCGCTCATTTCATAACGCGTTAAAAAAGCTGCTGCTGTCCGACGTGATCATACGAACGTGCGAAGGCATGACCGGAGTGATCACAATACTCTACGTCACAAATGTGCACCACGTTAGTTTCACGAAGTACGGAACGCTCGTCTCAATTCAAATGGTTACTTCGATTCTCGTCTACATTCCGGCCAGCAGGATCGCAGACCGAATCGGTCGTAAACCATTCGTAGTTGCAACGTTCTTAAGCTTCGCCTTATTTCCGCTGGCGGTGGTTGCCGCATCGAGCTTTGCGCTTTTGGTTATCGCATTCATCGTGGGCGGCCTTCGTGAGATCGGTGAGCCAGCTCGCAAGGCGATGATTGTCGATTTTTCGCAAGACAACCTCCGCGCAAGATCGATAGGTCTTTATTACCTGGTGCGCAGTCTGTCGATTACGCCAGCCGCCGCTGTCGGCGGACTCCTGTGGGGAATAAGTCCAAGGGTCCCGTTCATTGTTGCAGGTGTTATCGGTCTGGCTGGCACTTTTGTGTTCGTCGCAACAGTTGAAGAAAAGTATGCAAGTTAGACGAATCGAGGATAGTGATGAAGTGGGTCACACGCGAAAAAATTAGAGTTAATCGCACCGCCACTTGCTGGCTTGTGCGCAGATTTCTTGATCCTGATGCAGAATTCATCTTCGTCGATCCTGCAGACGTTTCATCCATTCAAACGGCACATGGTGCAATCGGGTTTGACGCCCCGAACGCCACCTATCCACATAAAAACGAAAAGGGTTTATGTTCATTCACTGCCTTGATCCATGAGCGGTTTTCCGATAATCCTGTGCTGATGGAAATGGGTCGTATTGTTCAAGCTGCCGATTTTAAAGATCAGTTGGACGATCATCCGGCAGCTCGGGGATTACAATTAATCAGTTATGGGTTCCCATTGGTAACCAAAGACGACGATGAGACTGCTAAGCGCGCGAGCTTCGTCTATGACGCACTGTATGCCAGCATCAAGGAGCAACAAGGATAAGGAGCACTTATGAAACAGCTATCTCGAAGAGATGTCATGTCGCAAATCGCAGGCAGCAGCGCAGCACTTGCGATCGGCTTATCTGCAACCTCGGTTGCGAGCGGAAGTGAAATCTTAGGCGCCGGTCAGGGTGCAGCCACTGAAACGCAACCGGTGCGCGCCTTTGCCGGAAAACACGAACCACGCCCGTTGCCCTTCGACGCCGCAAAGCTCAGAGGCCTTTCTGAAAAACTGATTCGGTCGCATTGGGAGAACAACTACGGCGGAGCAGTTAAGGCACTCAATGCTGTCGAGCAACGGCTCGCTGCAATGCTCAAAGAGAAGGACCTTCCTCCTTATGTTTATGGGGACTTGAAAAGAGAAGAGTTAGTCCGCAGTGGCTCTGTTGTGCTCCATGAGTTGTACTTTGCAAACCTCGGCGGAGAGCCGAAACCGGGCGGCAAAGTGCTCAATGTGATCAAGGAATGGTTCGGCAGCTACGAGCAGTGGGAAGATGAGTTTAAGAAAACGGCGAACGCACTAGCTGGTGGTTCAGGTTGGGTCGTGTTCGCACAAAACGCACATACGGGAGAATTCCATAACTACTGGGCCTGGGATCATATGCACAATGTTCCGATGGGCCGGCCACTGCTGGTTCTTGATATGTACGAACACGCCTACCACATGGACTATGGTGCAGCAGCGGCGAAATATGTTGACGCGTTCCTGCAGAATGTAAATTGGGAAGAGGTGAACCGCCGCGCCGAATCTGTTACGAGAACATGACTCTTGCAACCGATATAGCGGCCAGACCTAATTTTCGCCGTACGCGTCGCTCAATTTGCGAAAGTGGTAGCCGACTGCCGCCAGTCGCAGTGCGTCGGCAAATTGCGTGCGGTGTTTAGTGAGAGCCTGAACAAAGAAACGCCAGAATTCTTTTCGCTCACGGTCGATTAATCCCAGCTTAACCAGAATTCTCATGAGAGCCGCCAGACCTGCGATGGGCGTGTACAGATGTTGCTCAGAATGAGCCCGAGTCGTCCGCCTCAAGGAATCGAGCACGCGTTGATAGTATTCGCTGGGCCCATAGATTGTCCGCATGATCGTTTGATAACCCCGAATTAGTAACGCGGGATCCATGCGGGTCTTGAAGTTAAACGTGCAGACCGTGTTGTTCCCGGACGCCTCACCGAGCAGCCTGCCTTCGCGATCCAATCTTTTCCAAAGCTGAGTATCAGGTAAAGCATTGAGCAAACCGACCATCGCCAGTGGGATCGCACTGCGGCGAATGAAATCGATTTGCCGTTCAAAGATGTCCTCGGGATCGTTGTCGAAACCAACGATAAATCCCGCCATCACCTCAATCCCATTGCGTTGAATGGCTCTGACTGAGTCCAGCAGGTTGCCCCGATTTTGCGATTTCTGCGCCTCCCGCAGACTCTCCTCAACCGGAGTTTCAATTCCCAGAAAGACGCGGTGGAAACCGGCGCGGCGCATGCTCTGAAGCAGGGGTTCGTCATCAGCCAGGTTAACGCTAGACTCGGTAATCAGCTGAAATGGATAATTATTGGCTTCTTGCCAGCTCGCGATATCCGGAAGCAGTTGGCGAACGTTCTTCTTGTTGCCAATGAAATTGTCGTCCACGATAAAGACTGTACCGCGCCAACCCAGCGCTTTCAGGGCATCAAACTCAGCAAGCATTTGCTGGTTACTCTTCGTCCGCGGAACTCGCCCGTAAATTTCGATGATGTCGCAAAACTCACATGAGAAAGGGCAACCGCGCGAATACTGGACCGACATCGCGCTGTAACGCTTGAGATTTGCGAGACCAAAATCGGCAATCGGCGTCACCGAAAGTGCGGGGCGCTGGGTTGCCTGGTAACAACGTTTAGTTTGGCCCCGCGCCAAGTCAGCGACGAACTGCGGTAGCGTCTCTTCTGCCTCGCCGCGAAAGATGTGATCCGCATCCGGCAATTGTTCTACAGTGCTTGTGACGTATGGACCACCGAGGACCACACGTTTGCCACGCGCTTTCGCCCGCTGAACAACTTCCTTCAGAGATTCCTTCTGCACCAGCATCGCGGTGGCGAAAACCATATCAGCCCAATCAATATCAGATGTGTTCAGCCGTTCCACATTGAGATCGATCAACCGGCGTTCCCAGGATTGCGGAAGTAACGCGGAAACCGTTAGTAATCCCAACGGTGGAAATGCACAGCGCTTACCCTCGAAGGGAAGGGCGTGACGAAAGCTCCAATAGGTGTCAGGGAATTCTGGGTTGACTAATAGTATTTTCATTTTGGTTGCCGCTAGTCGTAATTCAAACTGGTAAAGTTTCAAGAAACGCTCATCGCAACCTGGCCCATCATCTTTATCTGTAACGGTAGGTGATGCGGCCGCGTGTAAGATCGTATGGAGACATCTCGACGCTTACGCGATCGCCCACCAGAATTCGGATGCGATGTTTGCGCATCTTACCTGAGATAGCCGCCAATACCACATGCTCGCTGTTATCGAGCTGAACTTTGAAGAACGCGTTGGGTTGTTTATCAATAATAGTCCCCTCAGCGGGAATCAAATCATCTCTTGCCAATAGAATCTCCTTCTGATCTTGGAATCAATCCTCGTAATGTTCGACCAGCCCGAGAGGGCTTTCAGTCGTGGCATGAATGAGCCGGCGCATCCGATCGGCAAACAAAACGTCGATCTTGCCTGATTCAATGACCGCCGTTACTTCGCCTTCACCAAAATTAGGATGCATCATGGTCTGGCCACGGCGATACGTGCGTGAGCGATCATATGGTGCGGCCACCCTAGTGGAAGCCGTCCGAGTCGCTCCAGCTTTGTAGGGAACGCGAGAGTTGCATATAGGACAGCTCACGCGCGTGATTTTTCCGGTTTTGCTGACTGAGGCCACGATGTGCCCACGTTCTTCACCGCACGTTGTGCACATCTGGTCAATTCGGTCTCCTATCGCAACTTTCTTTTCTTCCATGATTCTGCCCCAATTTAATACGCGCGCTTTCAGCGACCACCCCTTGGTCGAAATAAGCGAAGGGTCCTTAGCTGCGTGATTCCGGCAAGTGATCCAAGGCACCGGGCGCCACCATACCTCGGGCGGCGCCAAAACCAGGATCCGCTCAAAGTTTTCGTCCTTGTGTTGGCTTTCAAATTATTTACCAGCGTGGTTCGCGATTGCCGCCATAATTGCCGCCGCGACCGCCGCCACCGCTCCGATTGCCACCATGGCCTCCGCGGTTTCCGCCAAAGCCTCGTCCACCGCGGCCGGGATTCTCTCGCGGCTTGGCTTCGTTGACTTTCAGTGCACGGCCACCGAGTTCTTTGCCATTGAACTGATCGATAGCTGAGGCGGCTTCTTCCTTGGTGGACATTTCGACAAAGGCGAACCCTCTTGAACGGCCGGTCATGCGGTCTTCTACCACATTCGCTGATTCAACCGTGCCGACTTGAGAGAACAGCTCCTGAAGGTCTTGGCTGGTGGTTTGGAAAGCGAGATTTCCAACATATAGTTTAGTTGACATACAGATGTACCTTTTCCCGTCTTGGGATAACAAAGAAGCTTCGAATCGGATTTGGCTTCGGCGAAACGGTAGCAGTCAAAGCCCAGGTTCGGATGCTCTGATGGAGCACTTCGAGTTTTGATAACAAGCCTGCTCTCGAACTATCCAAACGTCCGGGCGCCAAACGAGTTATGCGCGGGGCGCATCACCGTCGATGCGCGAGAGAAGGAAATAACCTAAACATCATGCCTGACTTAACGGAAGGTTGCAAGTCGAGAATCCATCCGTCGTCTTGGTGCAGCGGCGGCGAAATATGATTGCGGGATGTCTTGGCTTTGCTATGTCGGTATATGCATTCTGGCTAGCCTCACCGCCTTTAATTAGTCTATCCCATTTTGCTTGTCTCAACGGACTTCCAGGCGTAAGCTTTGGGTGTCCAAGCGTCTCTCCCGTCTGAATTCCCGCACAGCCCGCAAGCCGGAATAAAGCATCCATCAAACGAGTAGTGCTTTGCCGATTGCGGGTTCCACCTCCAAGGAGGCGATGCCATGAGAAAGATCTCGGTCAGGGCTTTCCGCTTTCACCCCGTTTCAACCAAGTTCGAAATGCGGAACAGCGCAATCACTTTTAAATCTGTTCTCCTGCTGTTTGCGATTATGTCGATTGCAAGTCAGATAGCAAATGCGCAGACGCGGCCCCGTCGAGTTGGCGATAGTGGTCCAGGATCATCAACCCAATCTTCAACGCCACCCGCACGTTTACCTGTAGTTGATGGTGTCTATTCGAATGGTCAAACGACAAACAGTCAAAGTCGACAGCGATCACAAGATGGCCCGGAAGAAGTCGGAGCCGGCGATATTATCCGCGTGAACACGACGCTCGTAACCCTTCCGGTAAGCGTTATGGATCGTGATGGCAAGTACATCCCGAATTTGCGCAAGGAAGATTTTCGACTTTGGGACAATGGGATCGAACAGCAAGTCGCATACTTCGCATCGACCGAACAGCCTTTTACGGTTGTGCTGATGATCGACACCAGCGGTTCCACCCACTTCAAACATGAGGAAATCCAGGATGCCGCAATCGCGTTTGTAAATCAGCTCCAGCCAAACGATCATGTGACTGTTATGTCGTTTGACGACAAAATCCGTTTTTACACTGATTCGCCGACTGATGATCGCATGGCGTTGCGACAAGCGATCCTGAAAACGCGATCCGGCGGTGGAACAAGGCTTTATGATGCCGTCGACCAAGTGATGAACCAATATCTCAATCACATCCGGGGACGAAAAGCCATCGTTCTGTTCACAGACGGGGTCGATACTACCAGCCGTAGATCGTCATTCGAAGACATATCCGCGATGCCGAGGAACTGGACGCGCTTGTCTATCCCGTGCAGTTTGATACCTATGGAGACATGAACGCGGGGGCGTGGCCCGGTTCCCGGGGTGCACCGTCTTCGATATCTATTTTGGGCGGCATAATCCTCGGCGGCGGTCGAAGAGGCATGGGATGGCCCGGCGGAGTTGGCTGGCCAAACGGTGGCCCAGGCATGAGTCGTGAAGACTACCGGCGGGGAGATGAATATTTGCACTTACTGGCAGACAAAACTGGAGCCCGTGTATACAACGCCGACCAGGATCTTACGAACGCCTTTGCCATGGTCGCTGAGGAACTGCGACGACAGTACAGTCTTGGCTACTATCCCAAACCAATAGGACAACCTGGCGAGCGACATCACATCAGGATTCGTACTAATCGATGGGATGTGGTGGTGCGAGCGCGCGAGAGTTACATCTATCAGAGTACCTAGTACGAGCGTAAAAAGCTCTGCTAAGTCTGTTATCGTGGATTCTAAAAGCTGCGCACGATTCAAGGCGCGGAAGTGAATAGTGTCGCAAACATTCCGATCGCCGCCAGCGCCATGATTACAGCTGTTGCCCAGCCGAGCCATTTCAGAATCAGAGAATTCACATGAACTCCCATAATTCTTCGGCTGCTGGTAATTAACACAACCAAAACGATTAATGGTGGCGCCAGGACTCCGTTGAGGACAGCTGTCCAGAACAACATCTTCACCGCATTGAAGCCAAGGTAATTCAGGGCCAGGCCAATGAGCATTGCGATGCTCATCACTGCATAAAACTTTTTTGCGAGCGGTGGTCTGTCTTCCAACGTTCCACGCCACGCCATCGCTTCGGCCACGGCATACGCTGCAGCAGCTGCGAGGACCGGCACACCGAGCATTCCAGTACCAATTAGACCTACAGTGAAAAGGAAATATGCGCCGTTGCCAGCTAGTGGTCTAAGAGCTTCGGCGGCTTGCTGTGCTGTCTCAATGTGCGTCTGACCATGAACGTGTAGTGTTGCGGCAGTGGTGAGGATGATGAAGTACATTACCAGGTTGGAGAAGAACATCCCAGTGATCACATCCGTGCGCGACGTTCGTAATTCTTCAGCGGTTGCTCCTTTGCGCTGACCTATAGTAGCTCGGCCTATTTTGCGTTCTTCCTCGACCTCCTGTGAGGCCTGCCAAAAGAAAAGATATGGCGATATGGTTGTTCCCAGGATGCCAACGAAAGTAGAGAGGTAGTCGCTCGACAACTGTATTCGCGGCACGAAAGTCGAGAGCAAGACGCTTCGCCAATCCGGCTGCGAAAGGAAAGCAGCGATAACATAAGCGAATAGGACAAGTGTCAGCCATTTGAACGTATTGGCGATGAACCGGTATGAACTCCAGAACAACAGCACGATGATTAATACCGCGTAGATTGGGGTCCAGATGAGTCCTGGTATGCCCGTCACCAGCTGAGTGGCTTCCGCCATGCCGCCCAGGTCCGCTCCTATATTGACGACGTTCGCAATGACCAAAAGAGAGCAAGCAAACCAGAGTACCCAACGTGGATAATTTCTACGCAATACTCCGGCGAGGCCTCTGCCCGTAACCATACCCAGGCGCGCGCACATCAACTGCACCGCCGACATTAATGGAAATGAGAAAAGGGCGACCCACAGTGGGGAATAACCAAAGGCAGCACCGGTAACGGAATAGGTCGAGATGCCCGATGGATCGTCATCGGCGGCGCCGGTGATTAGACCAGGACCGAGTTCCTGAAAAAAGCGACGGACGCGGCCTCGTCTGAATAGCATCAGCTTGGACATCGGTTTCGTTTCTCAAACAAACACAAACGGACTTCAGACGCACTTGCTACGAGGTAGGCAGAAAAATCATTCAGAACCTATTGCTTGTGGCTATTGCGCCAGAGTTGGCTTTGCTCTTTCTTTTTCACTGCACGAGCGCTGCAATCGAGGTGCTTGTTTTCATCATCGCTCGCAAAATGGTGACGCCCGGACTCTCCGGCTTGCAATCCTGCCGGGTGTCGCCGCTTTAGCCGGACTAGTAATAACCCGCTATTACTTCATACCGGCCGAACGTGGGCGACGCGCAACTTAATACTTAACCTGTTTTCAGCAGTAAGATTTCCTGGCCGCTGCTAAAGATGCCCGCTACGGATCCAGTCATCAGCGTCGCGAGCGTAGCAGCCAGTAACGCTCGTAGGCCCAGACTGGCAAGGTCGTCGCGGCGTGACGGAGCGAGTGCCGCAGTGCCACCAACGAAGATTGCTACTGCTGCCGCGTGTGCAAATCCGCAAAGAGCGTAACTAAGAATTACCACCGTCCGGGGATCCGTTACCTGCCCGCTGGAAATTAACTGCGCCAGATGATTGTACGAGTACACCTCGGTGAGGATGACTCGCTCACCCAACAACCGCGCCGCTGCCGGTACGTCGTTGGATTGAAGTCCAAGCAGAAACGCGAATGGATAGAAAAGCCAGCTCAGTATCCTCACAAATGAAAGCGGTTCGCTCATTCCGAACCACGAACTCGCCGTGCCCAGCAGTTTGTCAATCAAGGCGACGACTCCCAGGATTGCGATTATTAGTGCCGAGATCCCCGCAGCCAGTTTTAGCCCGTCCATAGCGCCATCAATAATTGCACTTATCAGATTTTTTGCACGGGTCGACTCGTCTTCCGGAGGAACGGCTGCGAGCGTTTCCGGCGTTTCGGTTTCGGGTATGAGCAGCTTGGCTACAACCACCGAAGCAGGAATCGCCAGAACAGAAGCAGACATAAGGTGTCCTGCAACGGTAGGAAACACGCCGGTCAAAAAGGCTACGTAGACGCCGAGCGTACTTGATGCCACCGTCGCCATTCCGGTAGTCAAAAGAAGAAACAGCTCCGAGCGGGTCATCTTTTCTAAATATGGTCGGACTACAAGCGCTGATTCGATTCCGACAAAGATATTCGCCGCGCCGGAAAGTGATTCCGCGCCGCTGATTCTCATCGTGCGGTGGAAGAGCCGCGCGAAGAGTCGCACGAATATCTGCAACACTCGGAGGTGATAGAGCATGGACGTGATTGCGGCAAAGAAAATGACTACCGGAAGAACTTGAAAAACGAGAATGAAGCCGATGGATCCCGATTCGCCGGGACTGGCTGCAAGTGGTCCAAGGAGAAATTGAGAACCGCTCTTTGAGGCGTCGAGTAATGCCACCACAGCATCATTCAGCCAGAGTAAGATTTGATGCGAAACCGGTAGACGAAAAATGATCAGCCCTATTAGAAGTTGTAGGGCGACCCCCCACGCTATCGTTCTCCATGCAATCTTCTGTCGATTGCTGGAAAGCAACCAGGCAATGCCTGCGAAGACAATGAAGCCCACGACTGAGACTGCGTGATGAACCATATCGTTCCATCCCCTGATTCGTTTTATTAGAAACCTGTTTTATTCGGCGGGCCGTAAGATACGGGATGTAAGAAGCGCGAGGCAAACTTTTCGGCTGAATTGGTTACGCGATAGGACCGATGCGTGATTATCTGCGGGATCTGGCGTGCTGAATGCAACACGCGGACAATCTCGCAAAGCTTTTGCTTGTGATTCACTCGGTAGACGATGCGGTATGGACGAAAAATTATCTCCCGAACATTTTGATTCTGATATTCGGGAACCACGCGACCGAGCTCAGGGAATGCTTGGAGACGGTCCGTTTTCGGAGATCAATTCATAGCCGAAAGACATCGCGACGTGAGCGTCACCACGGGCGATGAAGACCACGATGTCATGAAAGTCGTCGCGAGCCGCAGGAGACCAGATCAACCTGTAAGCCATGAGGCCAATTGTCTTTTAACTTCTTCGTGAGGAATACTTTGGCCTTTGTCGAGTTGCTCGAGACCTCTCTGGATCGCGGCCATGAACGCGATCCGTTCGGCCACGTCCTCTAACGAGCAATCGTCCGGCAACGCGCGAATGGTCTCAAGCACGATCTCTTTTTCAGTCATGCGTCGATTATGAAGGTGCTTTGGCGCCTCATGCAAGGGCACTAGTGTGCAGGTCTTGGGCGCGTAAGCCTGGCGTGGATGGATTTTTGTGGCACAAAGACGTTTCTTTCGCGAAATGCCGGAGTATCCCTGCGCCTTACTGCCATTTAAAAATTTTGAGCGCAACAACAAAGCTGATCACACACCATGCAAGCAAGATCGTAATGGGAATCCAGTTGGACGAAAGCGTTGCGCCTTCGTTCATCACAGCTCGCAGCACGGTGTTGAGTGCCGTCAGGGGTAACGCTTTTATGAACGGTTGAAAGATCTGCGGAAATCTTTCAGACGAGAAGAATGTGCCCGATAGCAACCACATGGGAAGCATAATAAAGTTCATTAGCCCAGACACTCCTTCGATGGTCGTGGGTCGAGCAGCCACGAGTAAACCGATTCCGGAAAAGGTGAAGCCTCCGAGCAACGTAATTAAGGAAAGGCTCAGCCACGAGCCGCGTACTGTAAACCCAAAAACAAGCGACGCGAACACAACGACCGCGGCCACTTCAAGCACCAGAAACCCCAGCCGCGAGAGCATGAACGACAGCAGATAATCGACGCGTCGCATTGGTGTGGCTGCAAAACGCTTAAGTAGTTTGCGCGAGCGGGCAATCACAACGGTGAATCCTAAACCCCACAAGCCGCTACCCATCAGGTTCATTCCAATTAAACCCGGGACCAGGAAATCTACATACCGAGCGCCAGGTTCAGTAATCTTTTCGTCCCCGACGCTGACAACGTCGGTTCTCCCTTTTCCACGCTGCAATGCGTCATCGACTATGAGCCTGGCAGTCCGACTTTCGGGTCTCGTTGGATCAAAACGGAAGTCGAAAGAGTCATGCTGCGGCTCGACAACAATGGAGACCTTTCCGCTTCTCAGTGCTCGCGCTGCCTCCTCCGCAGGCAAAACACTAACGGTGATTTCAGGAGAGCGTGAGAGTACGTTCACAATCTCAGTCACATTGGGGTCTGTTGCATCGGCCTCAACGGCAACGAGTGTTTTATCAGGCGCTGTATTGCGAAAGGCTATGCCCAGCGCAAAAGTCATCAACACGGGAAAGATGAAAACCCAGAACACAGCTTCCCGCTCGCGGAGGAATTCGCGCACGCGCATCGAGGTTAGTTCATATAGCGGATGCAGTCTCTCCCGTTTCATTTGAGGTCTCTTTGCGCCCATCTAAAAACTATCCACAGATTACGCAGACTACACAGATTAGTTACAATTGAGTGACGTTGAGTCGATTCGGTTACTAACTCAAGGTGACAGCTGAGAGAGTACGTCCGCCCAGCTCAATTTAACCGCGCAATTGTTAATCTGCGTAATCGGTGTAATCTGTGGATAGTTTTCAGCCATCCCGCAACATTCTCCCGGTTAAACTTACAAATACGTCCTCCAGTGTTGCCTGATGCGTTGTGAGAGTGACGAGCTCCGACTGTTGCTTCTTTATTTCAGCCAGCAAGGCCGGCAACGCCACGCCGATCTCACCAACGGTCAGCGAATACTCCTCGCCTCGTTTGTGCAAATGATTAACGGCAGGAAGACTCGTTAATGCAACATCCGCGAGACCATTTGTGACTCTGAATTCTATAATCTGATCCGCCCCGAGCGATTTAATCAATTCGGGCGGCGTTCCCAGCGCGATTATTTTCCCGTGATCCATAATCGCGACGCGGTCGCAGAGACGGGTGGCCTCTTCCATGTAGTGCGTTGTCAGGAGAACAGTGCCGCCTCCAGCGCGAAAGTTTTCGACCACGCCCCACAGCGAAAGACGGGCCTGCGGATCAAGACCAGTTGTTGGCTCATCAAGAAACAAGAGTTCTGGATCGCTTACCAGTGCGCAGGCAACGGCGAGTCTTTGTTTCTGACCGCCTGAGAGTTTTCCTACGCGCGCGTTTCGTTTCTCTTCCAGCGCCACTGTGTGAATAACTTCGTCCACGCTGTGACCGCGTTGATAGAAACTGCGAAAAAGCCGCAAAGTCTCAACAATCGTTACTTTTTCGGCCAGTTGTGTTTCCTGCAATTGCACGCCGATACGTTCGCGGAGTGCTCGATCGCGACCCGTGTTCCACTGTTGGCCCAGTAACTCCACCGTACCTTCATCAGCAAGAGTCAAGCCCTCCAATATTTCTACGGTGGTTGTTTTGCCTGCGCCATTTGGACCAAGTAGACCAAAACACTCACCGGCAAAGACTTCGAGATCCAGGCCATTGACTGCCATTACATCTGTGAACCTCTTTACCAGACCCGCACAGCGCAAGGCGACTCGTTGCGTTGCCGGCACAACTGGCAGACCAACCGTTGATGTTTGAGTTGACATAGAGAAATTAAGTCTCGCCCCTAGCTTCAGTTCGTCAATCTATACTGATTATAGAGAGCAGCGGCTTTGCACAAAAAGTCCAAATCCTATCGACCGCAGAGAACGTGTCAAAACTCAGATCGTTGTGGTGGCGTGAGGTACTGACCTCCTCATGCCACAACGATCTGAGTCTTGAGCGCCACCGCATAGCCGAACTGAGACAATAAGCCGGCGGGATGATTAAAACAGTCGGGTAAAGAACCTGATACCGACGATTCTCATCTTTCCTTCTTCTTTGGCGACAATGTAACTTTCTATTTCGTAGTAGGGCTCGTCCTTTTTAAGAACCTGAGATCGGTAATAGCCATATATCGGCTCAATTTTGCGGTTCGTTGGCGGTTCATACTTCGCGGAAAGCGCATCCGACTTGAATTTCTGAATTCGATCCGCAACTGAAGGATAACGCGCACTCAAGCGGTCAAGATGCGTGCGAAATGTCGCTACATCCTGGTCCAACTGCAAGACGTACCTGCCAAACTCTTTTGAATCAGCAGGTGTTTCACGTCGGAGAAGTTGCTTGATTTGTGGAGGAAAGAAAATCGGAGCCTCTTCGTCACTCGGTCCTGCAAGGACAAGAATAAAATAGAACAGTTGCATTCGCCGCTTATAGGCGGTTATGAGTAAGTCATCATCAATTTTGGCGAGATCGTGTGCTCCGAATTCGCCATCAGCTATGGCGATAGCTCGTCGCATAGCTTTGTTACGCGGAAACGTGGCCTCATAAGCGCGATCGAAATCAAGGTTCTCGCCAAGAAGGTGTTCGAAAGTCTGGCAAAGACGATAAGCTTCCAGCACCTCGAGGGATTGCTTCACTTGAGATGAAGCAGCGAGTCCCTTCGCACCTGGTCCATTAGCACCGAGAACAGCGCACATAACCCCGACGCTCAGAATGACCTTACGATATTTGAGCGATTGGTTCATTCACATCTCCCGAGAGTGCATCTTTATACCGCACGGAAACCAGGGGCGGCGGCGCTTCGCGCCTGCCCCTGGCTACCTTCTAACACCGCTTCGCGGCTCATCTTCTCACATCTGTGGCCTTCTCGGATTGGATTGTTCTAATCCTAAGACCCACCCGCTACTGCGAGGTGGTACTGACCTCATGATGCGCAATTGAACGCTGCGTACTTGAATGAGGTGGACTTCGGTATTAAAAACCTTATCCGGGGGAGGAGGATACCGCCAGTCCGTCATCACATATGAAGTCGATCGAAGACCGACTGCAGACAGTGCTTGCTAATCCGCGTGTAGCTGCTTTCCGACGTCGATACGCCAAGCAGATCGCGTTCCTGCAAGCACGGCTTTCGCCAGAAGGATATCTGGGACTTCATCTAACGCTTGGTGCGCTGGTACTGATAGGCTCCGCATGGCTCTTCGGAGGCATCGCCGAAGATGTCCTGCACAACGAGCCGCTGACAGTTGTGGATGTACGAGTCTCAGAATGGCTCCATGCCCACAGAGTCGCGCCACTGACGACTGTAATGCTAATTGGCACGGACCTCGGAGGGACGGTCTTCGTGACTATCGCAACTGTACTCGTATCTTTATATCTGTTGTGGCGGCGATGCAGGTACGAACTGCTCACGCTGTTGCTAGCAGTGCCTGTTGGGGCCCTGCTCAACGTGCTGTTGAAGAGTGCATTCCACCGGCGCCGGCCAAGTTTCAACGATCCCGTGGTGTCTTTCACAGGCTACAGCTTCCCCAGCGGACACACCATGGCCGCCACCGTTCTGTATGGTGCAATAGCTCTTCTTGTAATCCGCAACATTCGGGGGCGGCACTGGAGGGTACTGACAATTCTAACCGCTGGACTGGTAATACTGTTGGTTGGCTTCAGCCGTGTTTATCTAGGAGCTCACTATTTGAGTGATGTGCTAGCGGCAATGATTGAAGGTTTTGCGTGGCTGCCAATCACTGTGACTGCGGTCGAGACGCTACGGAGACACAAGAGTCGACTGGCTAAACGGTAGAACCGATCTCGCAGCCCGCGCTCATTCCTCGCGCAGCGCCACGAGCGGATCAACTTTCGTTGCGCGGCGCTTCGCGGTTCGTGCCGCAATTACTTGACGATTTATTCGGCAGTCTAGGACGCGCTTGAGAATTCGTGCCAGTATTTGGCCAAGCCGGAAACGCCGTGCATTTTCACCTGGTCCAGAACCAACAACATGAATACGTCGGCTGGTACTTCCCATTCGCACCTGATTCCAAGAGCACCGGCGGGCCTGAAGCCGAACCGGGGATAGTAATTTTCGTGCCCCACAACGATAATGAATGGACAGCCCGAATCCTTAAGTTTCCGGTTCCCCGCTTCGACGAGTTTGCTGCCGATACCTCGTCGTTGGTGCTCCGGAAGCACGGACATCGGGCCTAGTGCAGCTCCGGTCACCTTATCATCCACAGTTAGTGGACTGTACATGATGTGACCCACTACTCGATCGTTCAGTGTCGCGACGAGGGAAAGCAAAGCGACTCCGTTGGATCTCAATGCATCGACGATGTTGGCTTCCTGGTCCTGACCGAATGCGAGTTTGTTCACGTCACGAATGGCAGCGACGTCATCAGGACGCTCTTCTCGAATTTCGATCATCACTTGACCTTCACTTAGGCTCATTCTTCGCGCAGAGCTACGAGTGGATCAACTTTCGTGGCGCGGCGCGCTGGGATGTAGCAAGCAACGAGCGCAACCAGGATAAGTACGGAACTCGTTATCGCAATGGCCATCGGATCGCGGGTCGGAAGAGACGGAATCGCAGCGATTAACAATTTGCCAACAGCATAAGCGCCGGCACTGCCGATCAAGATGCCCATCAGAATTAATAACGTGCCTTTTCTCAACACCAGCAAGAGCACATCGCGTCCTTGCGCACCCAGCGCAAGACGAATTCCGAACTCTCCGGTCCGTTGAACTACGGTATAAGAGATAACTCCATAAATACCGATCGCTGCAAGAATGAGTCCTAACGCCGCAAATGCACCTAACAGGTTTCCCAGCAGTGAGATGTTTCCCAGTCCCTGGTCCATCGCGTCACGTGCGGTGCGAACTCTGTAGACCGGCAGGCTCGGATCAAGTTCTGCCACCACCCTTTGAAGACTCCTGCCGAGTGTTTCGGGGGTTGTTGCGGTGCGAAGCGCGATTGTCAGATAACCTGGAGCAGATTGTGTCAGAGGTATGAATGACTGGTACCGAGTATAAGGTTCATCCAGATTGCCGGGAAACGCCATGTCACTTACTACGCCTACGACTTCGTACCATTCCTTCTTCGGACGAGGATTACTGATGCGTTTGCCTAATGGATTTTCGTTCGGGAAATAATGACGAGCCATGGTGTCATTCACGATCACCACTTTCGTTCCATCGGCCAGGTCTGTATTGTTGAAAGTCCGTCCTCGCAACAAACGCACTCCGTAAGCTTCAAAATAGTGATTGCTCGCCGGCTCGAAAAACATTTCGGGATACTGATCAGGCCGCGGCTCCGGCTGGCCCTCAACTACGAATGAACTGCTGCTGTTGAAACCGAACACCGGCTGGGAGCTACCAATCGCGACCTGCTGCACGTCGGGAAGAGTCAGTAGGCGATTTTCCAATTCGGAAAGGAAGGCGACACGCTCCGAATCCTTGGCATATTTTTCGCCACGCAGGCTCATTTGGGCTGTCACTAGTCCATCCGCGCGCCATCCGGGGTCTGAGTTCATGAACCTCTGCAGGCCGCGTAAAAATAGACCTGCCGCGGCCAGCAAGACCATCGCGAACGCAACTTCGCCGATTATCAGTGTGTGGCGCAGGCGATGCTGCGAGCGACTCGCCGTCGATCCGCGCGAGCTCTCGCGTAGCGCCTGGTTGATATCGGCACGCGATGCGAGCAATGCCGGTACAGTTCCAAATAGCACGCCCGTCAGCAATGAACAAAGAAGAGCAAAGGCAAAAACTTTGAGATCAAGGGTTACATTGGCGCCGGGCAAATTGACGAAAAGATTTTTACTGATGAATTTCACCGCCCACAGAGCCAGAAGCAGACTGAGCGTCCCACCAATAAGGGCCACCACGAGACTTTCGGTCAGGGACTGGCGCATCAGCCGGAGCCGGCCTGCGCCCAACGCCGCGCGGACTGCAAGTTCGCGTGAGCGCGAAGCGGTTCGAACCAGCTGGAGATTTGCCAGGTTGGCGCAGGCAATCAATAAAACAAAGCCGGCGAGCCCAAACGTGAACCACATCACCTTTCTGCCGATTTCATCAGACATTGAGCGCTGAAGGGGCTCAAGACGAAGGCTCTCGCCACTGTTCGATGAGTTTTCTTGTCCGATATTTGCTGCAAGGGTAACCATACTCTGCTGGGCCTGTTCGATGGACACGCCGGGCTTCAGGCGCGCGAAAGAGGAGAGATAGTTCGTGTCACGACTTTTCTTTTGCTCTGCGGTGAAGGCAAGGGGCTGCCAGAAATCAACTGTGCCCCAAAGGATCGGGTGGTCAAACCCTGGAGGCATTACTCCGGCGATCGTCACTGTCTTTCCATCCAGCTGCACCGTGCGTCCTACAATGTTTGTGTCGCCACCAAAGCGTCTCGTCCAAAACCGGTCGCTGAGCACGATCACGTTATCAGCCCCCGGTTCGAATTCTTCCGGAGCGAAAACGCGACCTCGCGCCGGCGCAACGCCGAGCAAGGGAAAGAAGTCAGCGGTTGCAGCCAGGCCGAGCAATCGTTCAGCCATCTGTCCCTGCTCAACCAAATTGCGGCTGACAAAATTGTAGGCGGCCATCTTTTCAAAGACGGTGTTCTTGTCATGCTGATCTATGAAGTTGGCGACCGAATGCGGCCAATACTGGGAATGTGGTGACGTACGAAACACGCGCACCAAGTGCGAGGACTGCGGATAGGGAAGCGAGCGAAAAAGAAAGGTATTCAGGACGCTAAACATCGCGGTGTTTGCGCCCAGTCCTAACGCCAGGGTGAGAATGGCCGCCGCAGCAAAGCCCTTATGCTTAAACAACATTCGCACGCCGTACCGTATATCCTGGAACAAGCTTGTCATTTGAAATCCTCCGTTTGCAGCTTATCGAGGAATTCAGATTGATGCCGTAACGCAACATAACTGCGTTCTAAGCATTAATCCGCCGAATTAAGGTTTTACTCCTAAGAGATAACACCGCGAATGCTCTAAATGTGACCGGGACACGGGTAGGAAGCGATGCGAGCTCTCGATGAGAGAGCCAAATTCTTTGATTACGCGGCAATGGAAGGAAGGCAGTCTAAGGCCGGCTCGTCGGGGTCGACTGACCAGACAACTGTCGCTGTGCCGAGGATTTCGGAACTAAACTTACTGCATTGTAGATGCTTTCAGGGTGGGTCTGAGGAACCTGGTGCCCAGTATTCTTCAGTTCGACCAGTTGAGACTGCGCGATGGAGGTCTTTAGTCGATATGCATTGTGTTTAGCAGATACTACCTTGTCGCTATCGCCAGTGACGATCACTACGGGAATACGTATATCAGAGTAGTGCTTGCTTGTTTTCTCTAAGTCTTTGTTCAAGCTCCATTCGTCTTCTAAGTATGCTCGCACCTGCTTGTGGCGAAGCCACGAAGAAGAGGCGTAGCGAAGATATGCGTCAGGCACAGTGTCCGGATAAAAGGCCTTCTTGAGCTCTTTTTTTAACAGTTGCTTGCCGAAGAGGAGTCTGCCTAACGTCAGAGTGACATCCCCGATAACCGGGGTTTTGAGCACGGCTCGCACAAATTTATCTCCACCCGCATCAGGGTAGGCAGCAGGCGCGAGCAGTACGATTGCCGAAACATCATTCGGATACTGCACAGCATAGGCGAGCGCCATCGCGCCTCCCCAGGAATGACCAACGATTGTAGGGCGTGTGACGCCGAGATGCGAAAGTGTGTCATGCAACAACTGCGTCTGATATTGCAACGTCGCCGCTGCGCCATTGGGCCGATCACTCTTTCCGTGCCCAGGTCTATCAACGGCAATGACCCTGTGATCGCGACATAACAGACCCAAGCTCTTGAAATCGAAATCGTCGACACTCCCGGAATTTCCGTGGATCATCACGACTGCAGGCCCCGCACCAGCCTCGACGTAACGCACACGGGTGTTTTCAATGTACATGAAATATTCCCTGGGCTGTTCACATTGTGCTTCCCCGTCCGTCCAGGAGAAAAGAGGAGTGTTATCGGCAGCGTTTGAACTGTGCGGTACAGCAACGAGCGCATTTGTACTCAAACACGTCAGCAGAATAAGTGAGTAAACTTTGACCATTTGATCCCCCAGGTTCGGAGTTAATCTCTCTGACTGCACTTTTGGGCTGAGTGCGAATTTTATGTCGCCGAGGCTATTTACGGCGAGTCCGCTGGCTGTAGCGCGGGCTCCGGGGCTCTGGTTAACGAGAAACTCTTATGCGAAATGACGACATTTGGTACTGACAAAAATAACAGGATTGTGACCCAAAACACTAGTAGTAAAATTACAACTCGCCTCGTAGACAGTAGGTTAGAAATGAACGGACCCAAAGAAATCACTTTCGACGGCGACAAGACCGCCGAGACAAAAAGATTCTCAACTGCCAGGCGCCCGGGCACTGTCTCTGCGAATGTTGTGGTGGACATTGCCGCACTGAGCCATCAAGGCCTCGTCAGGCCTAACAATGAAGATTCGTTCCTTGTCACGATGATTGAGCGCAGAATGAGAACGCTGCTGACGAACCTCCCTCCGAGCCAGATTTCTCAAAATTACTCAGAAGTTGCGTACGGAATGATCGTAGCTGATGGCATGGGCGGCGCCGCGGCGGGCGAGGTCGCCAGCCGCACAGCGATCGCGGCTCTTGTAGATCTGGTAATTGAGACGCCGGACTGGATTATGCGCCTCGACGATGAGATGAGCAGCCAGGTACTCAAACGTACAGACGAGCGGATTAGGAAGCTCGCAGCTGCTTTGACCGACGCAGCCAAGATCAATCCTAACTTCTCGGGCATGGGAACAACCCTTACCTTGGCCGTAAGCCTTGGCTCGCATTTGCTAATCGCCCATGTCGGTGATTCACGTGCCTATCTTTTTACTGAGGGACAACTGGTGCGGCTGACTAAAGACCAGACAATGGCGCAATTACTAGCTGATCTCGGAGTAATTGCAGATGCTGATCTGGCGACCCATCATGCGCGACACGTATTGACCAGCGCGATTACCGCAGCCGATGCGCAAATCGAGGTTGAACTCCATCACCTGTATTTGGCCAGTGGCGATCAAGTCCTGCTTTGCAGCGACGGTTTGACGGAGATGCTGTCTGACGACGGTATCAAGGCTATCCTCAAGGAAAAGAAAAAGGCGGCTGAGTCATGCCAGGCGTTGGTGGATGCAGCGTTAGCAGCCGGCGGTAAGGACAATGTAACGGTTATTCTAGCGAACTATCAGCTTCTCTAACGTGAATAACGAGAGATCAGCAGTCGCGAATCATAGGTCCTTTAACTGCGTTCTTTGTTCGGCACCATTTCATCGAGCTTTCCGGAACTGAGCACCTCAACAGCGGACTTCGCCTACTGTTGGTGCGGCTTGAGCAATCCAACAAACCTCACTCTTGCAACACGATATTCGCGTGGCGTGCCACTTCCTGCCAGCGACCACCCTGCCGCGTCCATACCGCCGTGAAGCGAAGGTGCGAGAGTTTTCCCTTGTTGGGCATTTTCCCAGCCCAAACAACTGTCTCGCTTCCAGCGACGACAACCGTTTCGTCGTAGCTATGGACGTATTCGATTTGCCTGTCGTAAGAACTAAACGCGAGTGTACCAGACGTGACCATGTCGATCACTTCCTCTTTGTTAACAAATTTGTTCAGTGGATTTGTCACCACGAGGTCTTTAGACCAAATGCTGGTGAGAGTCCTGGTGTCGCTGCGCAAAAGTGCGTGAACTTCTTGCTCATTCAGGCGTCTGATCTCTTGATCAATGCCCGCGAGATCCTTGTTTAGTTCGACCGGAAGCGAGATGGTTGCGAGCGTGGCCCACAGAATAGCGTTCATTAGGATAGTGTTGACCATGTTGTCGTGTCCTTTCGCGTCGCACGACTACTCTAAACGCGTTGCGACGGCCGTGGCGCAGGTAGAGGTAACGTTGCCGCTCGTGTCGATGATCTCACCGGTAGCCGTACTGGTTAACTCGTCCGGGTTATCACCGATTTCGATCGATTGCGTGAGCCGTTGTGTCGCCGTCCAGGTGCCGCCATTAAAGAGGAAAGCCTCCGAGACCGCGGCGTAACTATGGTCGCCCGTATGACGCCAAAAACCATGGCCGGGTGTCCGAACTGCAGGCGGAAATCCTGCTGTTGTTTCCGTGAGCGTACCGCCTTGCGCAAAAGTGAGTAGGGCAGGGAACGTCCGTAGAATGCCTCCTGAGACACAATCCCGGACGGTTACATTCACGCGCCAAGTCCCTTCAAGCGTTCTTGCGCCTGAGTCAGCATTGGCTTTCACGCCCACAGCCGGTTTACTTTTCATTACGCCTGGTAGCCCAAATATCGCTAACAGAGCGACACCGATGAACATGCTGGTGTTTCTAGACTTCATTTGTTATCTCTCCTTCTGCAAGAGTTGCGGCAGGTGCCGTATGCGTCCTGATACTCTTCCCGACGGGCATTGAAAGTCCTTAGAATGTTCTGAAAAATCCTGAAAGTTCTGAAAGCGAGCGATGGCTGCGCCCGTTTCACAGGTCTACGAGTTCGACGACTTTCGGCTGGACGCCAGTGCAAGGCTCCTGCTGCGTGCAGGCCGACCAGTACCGCTCACACCGCGTGTCTTCGATACCCTGCTCTATCTTGTGCAACATCGCGGGAGAGTGCTCGAGAAAGACGAGTTGATGCGGGAGATTTGGCCCGACGCGATCGTCGAAGAAAATAATCTTAATCAGAACATCTCCACGCTGCGGCGATTGTTTGGAGAGAGCCGCGGCGACAACCGCTTCATCGTTACTGTGCCCGGGCACGGCTATCGCTTCGCGGCTGAGGTGAGAGCCCGCACACAGAGTAATTCAGAGGTGAATGCGCAAGATAAAACGATCGCGGTGTTGCCGTTCGCCAATATGAGTGCCGACCCTGAGAACGAGTACTTCTGCGATGGCCTTGCGGAAGAGCTGTCGAATGCATTGGCTAAAGTAGAAGGACTGAAAGTGACAGCCCGCACGTCCGCATTTGCTTTCAAAGGAACGAATAAACGCGTCGGCGAGATCGCCGATCTCCTTGGGGTGAGTACAATCCTCGAGGGTAGCGTCAGAAAATCAGGCAACCACCTGCGAATAACTGTTCAGTTAATTAACGCCTCAGACGGATATCATCTCTGGTCGGAACGTTACGAGCGTGAAATGCGTGACATCTTCGACGTGCAGGATGAAATTACTGTATCCGTGGTAAGCGCGCTGAAGATGCGACTTCTCGGACGACACCAGACATTGGTGCTCAAGCGCTACACAGCGAACACCCAGGCGTACAACTTCTACCTCAAGGGTCGGTACTTCTGGTTCAAGTCCACTCCTCAGGAATTCCATAAGTGTCTGCCGTATTTTGAGCGTGCCGTTGACGCAGATCCTCAGTACGCATTGGGGTATTTCGGGCTTGCGTCGTATTACGGGTTCGCCTCTTCCTGGGGACTAATGCCGCCACAAGAAGGCTGGCCGCAGATGGAGGCGGCGACCATCAAGGCGCTGTCACTCGATGACACGCTTCCAGAAGTGCATCATGGCTTGGCGGCGCTGAAATGGGTTTACTATCGAGACTGGCCCGCCGCCGAAATGGCCTTCCAGCGTGCTATCCAACTAAATCCAAACATCGCCGTCATTCATAGCCACTATTCAATTTTTCTAAGTATTGTAGGCCGGTTCGATCAGTCGATTGCTGAAGGTAAGACCGCGCTGGAGCTTGACCCTCTCTCGATCCGGGTGCGCCGCAATCAAGGTGCGAGATTTTATTATGCACGCCGCTACGATGAGGCGGTAAAGCAATATTCTGAAGCATTGTATCTCGAGCCAAACGAGGCGGACCTGCACGAACAACTAGGCGATGTATACGAACAAATGCACTTACACCAAGAGTGTGTTTCCGAGTGGCAAACAGCGATGAAGCTCTCGGGGAATGAGGATGTGGCTGCAATGCTTGGCGAGATTTACAGAGAGCAGGGGTTCTCGGAAACAGTGCGGGCGATAGCGCGGAAAAGGTTGGAATCGTTTAGCGAGCGCGTAAAGTTGGGCCACTATGTGCCCGCGGCACATTTCGCGGGAGCGTTCATACGGCTTGGCGACGAAGAGCAGACGTTTCGATGGCTTGAGAAAGCGAAGGATGAGCGTAATGCGCTTTCATTGTTGATTAACGTCGATCCGCTGTATGACCGCATACGAACGGATGCGAGGTTCACAATTATTCGTGAACGCATGAACCTCGCGTGACGATGATCAGTTATTCTCAGGCAGCCAGGTCACTGCACCCGTTTCCAGCGAATAGACTCCGCCAACGATTTTCAGTTTGCCGTGAGCGACCAGCTCCGAAAGAATTGGAGGTGACGAGCGAAGCTGCTTTACAACCATGTCGACATTCGCCCGCACTGCATTCGATACCGCATCGCCGTTTAATCCGCGACTTCGTTCGACAGCAGGTTTGATAAGGTTCACGAGTGAGACAATGTGACCTTCTGGTGGACCACCCTGGACCGCAGCGGTTACTGCACCACAGCTTTCGTGACCTAACACAACCAGCAATGGAATGTGTAAATGCTCGGCACCATATTCGAGACTACCTAACTCCGTATCTGTGGCAACATTGCCGGCCACTCGTATTACAAATAAATCTCCCAGGCCCTGATCGAAGATGATTTCCGGTGGCACGCGTGAATCAGAGCAACTTAGGATCTCGGCATGTGGATGCTGCTCGGAGGTCAGTTCGCGCTGGCGGGCGGCAGTTTCGTGTGGATGTGCGTACTGGTGTGCGGCATGGTGAGCATTTCCGGCCTTCAATTCTGCCAGCACAAAATCTGCAGTTATTTTTGTTTCGGCCTCTTGGCCAATACTGGTCAAGGTGAAAACGGCCAGTAAGATTCCGACGGCAATTATCAATAAACGATTCATGGTAAGCCCTCTCATTTATGAATTGGCGACCCGGAAGGACGTATCGTCAGATACAGCAGGGAACCGTTATCTTATTGATTCAGAACCTATCGACAAGCTGGCAATTCTGACAGGCTATTTCGATACCGGTTGGGCCTATCGTTTGATGCTCGCGCCCACAAGTCGATCTTCATGAAACTTCCATGCAAGAAGTTACGTATGACCGTATGCTTGACGGGCTATGTAGATAATTATATGTATAGGTATCTAAGTGGATCGAGGTTCGTAATGAGGCGCTCTGGGACAAATGCTAGAAGCTCCGGTGTTGGTTGAATGATAGTTTGACCATGCACCCGACGCTACCTCGTTACCCTATTGATCTCATGCCACAACGATCCCAGTTTTGACACCGTCTACACAAAACCAAAACCTACGATGAAGAAAAATTATCTGTCCTACACTATGGCCCTGACACTGCAGGCCGTTGAGAATGGTTACGGCTATGGCTTCGACATCATGGCCGTAACAGGTCTCGCAAGTGGGACTGTGTATCCGGCGTTGCGCCGGTTGGAGAATGCAGACTTTGTTGCCTCCAAATGGGAACGCCAGTCGATTGCGCAAGCTGAGCAGCGTCCACCTCGCAAATATTACGAAGTGACAAAGCTCGGTCGCACTGCCCTGGCCGAGGCGCGACAGCGGTTTCGTCTGCTGTCTCAGCTTGAGCCATTAACCACAACGAAACCAGCACGCCAAAAAAGCTGAGTTTGGAGTGCGGCGACTGGTCGCCGCCTTCAAAGGGCTGACGAGTCAGCGCACTCAAAGAGATGATGAGGTAGTTCTAGTGTTCGTTAAGCTCACAAGACGCCCATGGCTCTGGCCGATCACGTTCATCGGCGTGATCGTACCAGGCCGTTTGCGCGCAGATTGGCGTCAGGAGTGGCAGGCGGAGCTGCGCCATCGCGAAGCGTTGCTTGCTGAGTGGGATCAGTTGAATTGGCGAACGAAGCTTAATTTGGTGTGGCGGAGCGCGGGCGCGTTTTGGGATGCGCTGTGGATGCAAACGTACCGTTGGGAGGACGCGATGTTTCAGGATATTCGCTACGCGATACGAATGATGCGCAAAGCGCCAGGCTTCACTGCCGTTGCTGTGCTGGCATTAGCCTTGGGAATCGGCGTAAACACTGCGGCTTTAAGTGCCGTTAACGCCATGATCCTGCGCCCGCTGCCGGCGTTGAACCCATCTGAATTACTGGCTCCGTATTGGGGCAGTAAGAACGATTCGCGAGTGTGGGGACAGTTTTCATATGCGAACTATCTCGATTTGCGCGAGCAGAACAAAACCTTTTCCGACCTGTGCGCGTGGAGAGAAACTTCGGGCGGCATCAGCTTCAGCGAAAGCAACAGCGTTGATGATAGTCAACGCGCAGAGGTCGTCTGGGGCGAATTGGTTACCAGCAATTATTTTGACGTGATGGGTGTGAAGCCGATTCTGGGGCGCGGGTTTTTGCCGGAAGAAAATCTAACACCAAATGCTAATCCAGTCGCGGTAATTAGCGAGCCAGTCTGGCAGCAACACTTCCATTCAGACCCCAACGCATTGGGCAGGACAATTTACATTAACGGCCAGCGGTTTACCGTTATTGGCGTCATGCCGCAATCCTACGTCGGCTCGACATACTTTATCCGCCATTCTTTCTGGGTGCCAGTGATGATGGCCCAAAAATTTGGGCGGCGCCCAGAATGGAGGACAGATCGCAAGTCTGCGTTATTTGACTTATTCGGCCGACTAAAGCCGGGCGTAACGATGGCCCAGGCGGAGATCGATTTGAACCAAGTTGCAGCTGCTCTGGGGCAACTTTATCCAGCGGATGATGCAGGCACAAAAATCCAAATTACTGCAGAAGTCGATGGGCGGTTTCACGCTGCAACCCAGTATATCCAGTACGGAGGTTTTTTGGCATTGTGGGTCTCTTGTCTGGTATTGCTGCTAGCTTGCGCGAACGTCGCCAACCTTATGCTGGCGCGCGCTGCCACGCGTGCCAAAGAAATTGGGACTCGCCTGGCAATCGGGGCCGGGCGTGGACGAATTGTGCGACAACTTCTGACAGAAAGTGTGTTGCTGTCGTTGCTTGGCGGGACGCTGGGTTGGGCATTGTCGTATTGGGGCGCGCGCGTGATACAGGCGAGCTTTCCACCGGTTCCATATCCCATCGTTTTTGACTTTTCTCCTGATCGCTTCGTGTTCAAGTGGATGTTAATTGGCTCAGTTGCCACTGGTGTGATCTTTGGCCTGGCGCCGGCTTTAATCGCGTCGCGAACGGATCTGATCGCCGTTATTAAAGGAGCGGCAGGACAATCGCGACGGCGTCGGCCATGGAGCCTGCGTGGCGGCCTGGTCGTCGCACAAGTCACAATTTCGATCATCGTGTTGATTTGTGGTGGCCTCTTCATTCGCAGCTTGCGCAAAGTGTTGGAAACGGATCCTGGTTTCAAGACTCAGAATATGGTCACTATGATGATCAATCCGAGGTTGTTGGGTTATGAGCAGAAGGAGATCTGGCGATTGTTTCCTGAGTTACTACATCGAATCGAGACACAACCGGGCGTGCGGATGGCTGCCCTGACGGATGAGTTGCCGCTTCAGGCAGGTGATCTTTCACGTGGTCCAATCGTGAAGGAAGGTGAGGCTGACCCACCGCCGAATCAGGGCTATGTCTCCAAATGCAATTACGTCTCGCCGAAGTATTTCGACGCCATGCAAACGCCTTTGTTGCTGGGACGCGAGTTCACTGATCGCGATGATGCCGGTGCTCCGCCTGTTGTCATCATTAATCAGGAATTTGCGCGTCGTTTTTATGGTAGCTCCGAGAATGCGATGGGAAAGCGCTTCCGCTTCGAGCAAGGTACGCCATTAATGGAAATTATTGGTATAGCGAAGGACGGGCGTTACCGCAGTCTGTATGAAGATAGACGACCTTACATGTTCCTGCCGCTTTATCAGCAAGCGCAGGGCGCCGTTACTTTGGTGATAAGCGCACAATCAGCGACTGACTTTCACGCTATCGTGGAGAACGTCCGCCGGGAAATTGGGCGATTGGATGCTCGTCTGCCCGTAGTAGGTCTGATGATCGAGGACGAGAATCTTGCAATTCCGTACTGGGGGCCGCGTCTCGGCGCTGGAATGGCTACGACATTGGGACTACTGGCATTGGCATTAGCAATTGTGGGTCTATACAGCGTGATGATGTACATCGTCACGCAACGCACACGTGAAATCGGTATTCGAATGGCACTTGGAGCCACTCTGCGAGATGTGCTGACATTGATTGTGGGCCAGGGAATGCGCATGGTAGTGATCGGTCTCGTGCTGGGCCTGCTTGGCGCATTCGCATTGACCCGGGTCTTCGGTAGTTTGTTGCTGGGCGTCGGCACGACGGATCCGTTGACCTTCGTTGGCGTGACCATTCTATTGGCCGTGATTGCATTCCTGGCGTGCCTGATTCCCGCCCGCCGTGCTACTAAGGTCGATCCTTTAGTCGCGCTGCGATACGAATGATCCACCGATCACACTGACTAAAACGGAACCATTTGGGAGCAGACGGCGTAAGGGGAAAAGCAGAAGGCAGAACCCCGCGACGTCCGCAATCTGCTTATGCTTGTTTGGGCTTTAAATCAATGTAATCGTGAGGTTTGTGCAACCTGATTCAAAACCCAAACATCGTAACCGGCTGCTTTTTGGTGGTGTCTATATATTAGGAGGTTCGCTGTTTGCTCTTTAATGACATTCTCACGCGTTTTGCAAAAACCGCCATTTTGGCGGGTATTTTGTTGTTTCCGGCGATTTCCACCCAGGCGCAAGAAAAGGGCACAGCAGCTACGAATCCGGATCCCAAAACTGAGCTAAAGAGCAATCTAAACGCCCTTTCCATCCTTTACCAAAACGAAGTTCAGCGGCTTGAGAAGCGACAGCAACAGTCGAAGGAGCTTTATAATGACGGCCTTATTTCGCGTGTAGAGCTCGAGAATGGCGAAAAAGAATTGGCAGAGGCGCGCGCAAAGGTTGACGCAGTCACAAAAGAGATTGCAGTGGCAAATCAGCCCGCCGCCCAGTTGGATCTGGTAAACGTGATGTCAGACCCAAGCACAGCCAGTCATGCTTGGACAACTGGGAACGGCAGAATTGACAGTCTCATCCGACACTACGCCATTCAATTCAGCGTCGATCCCTATTTGGTTTATTGTTTGATGTCGCAGGAGTCGAGCTTCAGCGCCAACGCAACGAGTCCAAAGGGAGCTCAGGGGCTTATGCAGCTCATGCCTGAAACCGCTGCTCGATATGGAGTGACGAATCCTTATGACATCGCGCAGAGCATTATGGGAGGCACCCGTTATCTAAAGGATCTCTTGAAAATGTTCAACGGCAGAGTGGACCTGGCATTGGCGGGCTACAATGCTGGGGAGGGTACTGTGATGAAGTACAATTACACAGTCCCACCTTATGATGAAACGCGCAATTACGTCCGTCTGATCCTTATGCGATACGGGAAGAAGAAGATAACGTCGTAATCATCCACAGATCACACGGCGCTGAACTCACCGAGGCCCGCACATGGTACTCACACCAGTCTCAGGATCTGGATCTTGAGTTCATGCAGTGTATCGATTAGCTTTCTTAAGTAGAAGGACCGGAAGAAAAGGCGGATCTTTCGTTCAAGGAGATCAACATGAACCGAACCTTAGTTTTGGTGTTTGTCCTGCTTGTAACCGGCTTCGTGCGTAGTGATGCAGGAGCTAACCGTGAGCAAGATCCACTGGTCGTAAACTCGAAAACCATTGCGCTCAAACTGGAAAATTCACGCGTCCGTGTTCTCGAGGCCACTCTCAAACCTGGCGATAGGGAAAAAGCCCACTCACATCCCGCTTACGTTATCTATGTAATTGAAGGTGGTAAGGTGCGCAATCACGCCGCTGACGGCGCTGTCACTGAAACAGAGTTCAAAGCAGGCGACGTAATCTATCGCGATCCACTGACGCATTGGGCCGAGAACATCGGCAGCACAACCATTCGCTTGGAGCTCGTTGAACTCAAGAATTAGAGACTCGCTATCCTCACCTAAAGTTGCCGGACCTGTCGTAAAGACGTCCTCTCCTACTGACGTCATAAGGACGTACGATCCTACTCCACTGTTACTTTTGACAGGGTTCTCAACCCCCTCCTATTATTTTAGCGACTC
>JBKPCC010000029.1:0-26014 GCA_046727215.1 Acidobacteriota bacterium | reverse complement strand
GGTGAGACACCTACGAACACGAATCGTATTGAAAGTAGGACACCGACAAACGCGAATTCCGGCGAGAATACGAACCGGCAACCAACGCCGAAGCCTACTACGCCGGCGAAGAACAGCAACCGCGAGTAACTTTTTGGAGTGCGGTGACTTGTCACCGCTTTGACGCTCTGTCGTTTTGCTGTGTTGGCTGAGTCAACATAAAAAAGCGCTGACAAGTCAGGGATAAAAAAGCGCTGACAAGTCAACTTAAAAAGCGCTGACAAGTCAGCGCACTCCAAAGTGAATGTAATGTCCGACGGCCGAATGATTGATATTGCGCCTTCGATTTTATCTGCCAACTTTTCGTGTCTTGGCGAGGAAATCACGGCCGTTGAACGCGGAGGCGCGACTATTCTCCACGTTGATGTGATGGATGGTCACTTCGTACCTAATATCACAGTCGGTTTGCCGGTCGTTAAATCGTTATCCCATTCGACGCATTTGCCCATCGATGCGCACTTGATGATTTCCGAACCGGGCAGGTACGCTGAGCAATTCGTTAACGCTGGTGCGCGGATGGTCTCGGTGCATCTTGAAGCGGATGCAAATTTGCATCGCACGTTGATGTCGATCAAACACGCCGGGGCGCTCGCGGGAGTCGTCATCAATCCCGCGACTTCAGTGCTCGCACTGGAAGAAGCCTTGCAGTACGCCGATTACGTTTTGGTAATGTCCGTCAATCCCGGCTTTGGCGGACAGCAGTTTATCCCTGGCTCACTCGAGAAGGTGCGCAGGCTACGACGGATGATTCAAGAAAAGGCATTGAATACGCGCATTGAAATCGATGGTGGCATCGATCGTTCGAACATCGAACGTGTAGTTGCTGCCGGCGCGGACATCATAGTCGCCGGTTCCGCCATCTTTGGTTCGGGAAACGCAGAAGCTGCTGCGCGTGACCTACGCGAAGCTACGGTGCAATGGGTGTAGGGCGCACCAAGCCCCCACAAGATCGAAATTAGAATTGAGGTTGTGAGTAAGTTGAATAACCATAGTCACAGAGAGCTCCCCGATTGTTCATTACTCTCGGAGGTAAAAATGAAGGTTCGCTCATTAAATAGCCTTGGGTTAGCCCTCATCCTGTTATCCAGCCTGTTTGCAACTGCACTGGCACAGGGTGGCGGTCGGGCCCAAACAGAGCTCTCCGCTGTCCAGCGCATGGATGTAATGACATCAAAGCTGGATTCAATGCGTCGCTCGCTAAACAGCGCGATCTCATCGATTCCGGGCAGCGACAAGAAAGAAAAACCAAACGCCGACGATCCACGGGAACGGCTGCGAGGTCTGGAGAAGGAAGTTACCTCGCTATCTTCTGAGGTAAATGACATTCGCTCAAAACAGGATCGTGCAGAGCGGTATGACCCTACAACGCTGGATAGATTGGAGACTTCCGTTACTGAGCTCGACACGCGAGTACAGGCAGCGCTGCAGGCGACCGCGGGTGCACGTGCTGCCAGTAATTCCGAAAACGTTGCGAGCAGTTCCCAAAAGAAGAAAAAGAAAGGCAAGCTCTTTGGACTCTTCGGCGGTGGTGGCGATGATAAGTACGCAGACCTAACTGGTTCCGTTGCTCCTGGTCGTGATCGCGTTCTTTTTGAGGATGCGGCAAAAGAAGTACGGAAAGGGAACCATGAAACCGGCCGGCTCCTGTTCCAGACAATTATCAACACATATCCTGACTCGCCATTTCTGTCGCTTGCAAAGCTGGCAATTGCCGATTCGTTTTACCTCGAGGGCACGACTTCCTCGCTAATTCAAGCCGCACAGGCCTATCAGGATTGGTTGACGTTTTTCCCGACTGATCCTTTAGCCGACAATGCCATGTTGAAAGTTGCGGAATCTGAGATGCGGCAGATGGGGCTTTCAGATCGTGACGTGACGCATGCACGAAAAGCTGAGCAGCGACTCAAGGTGCTGCTACAGCAGTTTCCGCAAACGGAGCTTAAACCAGAGGTCGACGCAAGGATGCGGGAAGTTCAAGAGAATCTCGCGATGCACAACCTGGGTGTAGCCCGGTTTTATTACGATGCGCGCTATAACAAGGGCAGAGGAACGGGACTGAAGGGTGCACAATCACGATTGAAGGAGATTGTAGAGAAGTATCCGAACTTCTCTTACATGGACGAAGTTCTGTTCCGATTGGCGACGACCTATCAGTTGGAAGAAGAGCCGGACGAAGCAGCCAAGTACTACCAGGATATTCTGCGGAACTATCCAAACAGCGACTACGGTGATAAGGCACGCGAGCAACTGGCGATTATCGGAGCGCCTGTGCCTGATCCGGATCCGACGAAAAAGAATACACCGCGGCCCGATCATCCAAGCTTTATGCAGAACGTCATGCAGCAGGTCATTGGCCGGCCAGATGTCACCGTCAGTAGGGATGGAATCCTGATTAGTAAAGATGGCAAAGAAGGCACGGATCTAATAGATCAAGCCTTGAAATACAACGGCCAACTTCCAGCCAATGCGACGCCTAATGCGCCGGTACAACGGACCGAACGGCCAACAGTTCCTGCTACCAAACCTGCTGCTAATCAGAACGGTGGCCCGGCGAGTACTAGCAAGTCCACGCCTACGCCCGGTGCCGTCAAGCCGTAAAGAATTGATCGAATGACATAGGCCCGCCCTCTTCCGGCGGGCCTTTTCATTTATGTTTACTTTCCCAGCGCAAACTGCTAGTTTCAGGCAGTTTAATCGGCAGCGAGAATTTTCTACACAATCGTGGGACCCAACACATCGACAGGTGAAGTAACGTGGAACGTCCGAAACAGTTGCCCGAGCACGTTCAGGCGGAATTGGCCAAACGTCATAAGGCTGCAGCAACAACTGTTGCTGGATTGTTGATTGCTACTGTACTCCTTTCGATAGTCGCCTACCTTGGCAAGCGGTTCTTTACACAGCAACAAAACCCATCGCTCGACATCGGATTGCGAATCTCAATTCTGATCCTGGGACTGGGGGCCATCGCGTTGCGCCGCACGAAATTTTCAACGATGCGTTTGCAGGATATTGGCGCGTTAAATGGGGCCACTGGGTTGCTGAGCACTTTGGAAAAAACGACAATTCAACTTGCGTTACTCGGCGCGGGCATTGCAGCACTCGGTTTCATTGGTACGCTGGTGACGGGAAACGAAATCTATACCTACTGGGCAGGGCTCATTGCAGTTGTAGTGTTGCTCTATAGCTATCCCAGCCGCACGGCCTGGACCAGGACCCTCCAGTTGTTCACACCAGATCAGGCCGAGATGACGCCCGCAGGATCGTAGTAAGTGTTAACGGACGAATTTACTGTTCCTTCCTTTGCAAAGATTAACTGGAGTTTGCGCGTCTTAGGCAAGCGGCCCGACGGTTATCACGAAATTGAAACCGTGCTTCAGACCGTGTCCCTTCATGACGAATTGTTCTTTCGTCTGGATGAAGGCAGTGACATAAAACTATTTTGCGATTTTCCAAATGTACCCACAGATCATACGAACCTGATTGCTCGGGCCGCAGACTTGTTGCGAGCGCGATTTAATTTGCAATCGGGTGCAACAATTCGTCTTCAGAAAAAGATTCCGCCCGGTGGCGGGTTGGGCGGTGGCTCTTCCAATGCTGCGATTGCGTTACTCGCCTTGTCGCAACTGTGGGGGTTGAATTTGCCGTTGCCGGAACTGACTGACCTCGCAAGCCAAATTGGTTCGGATGTCCCGTTCTTTTTTCTCGGTGGCCGTTCAATCGCTACTGGCGTCGGAACTGAACTCACTCCGGTTGCGGATTGCGCTGAAACACCTTTAATAATTGTCACCCCGGCCACAGCTATTTCGACTGTCAGAGCTTATGCTGCGTTGGATTCTCATGCCTTGACATCCTCGAATTCGGCCCGTATTCTTGCAAGTTCGTGTTCAGAGGCTGATTTTTCATCGTGTGATCAATGGTCGCTGTATAACGAGTTCGAAAAAGTGATCTTTGAGATGGAGCCTGAGATTAAGCGAGTTCGAGAAGCTCTGCTTGACGCGGGCGCTCAGAATGTTTTGTTGGCTGGCAGTGGCTCCAGCGTCTTTGGTATCTTTGAAAGCGCAGAGGCTCAACGCCGCGCCCTCGAGGTGATTCAAGCTGAAGCGGGTTGGCGTCTCTTCGCGTGCAACACTCTTTCGCGCGAAAAATATCGACAAGCGTTGGGTCCGTGCGTAAGTCCGCTCTTACGCTCGTCCATGATGCGATTCGATTCTGGGGCGTAGCCAAGTGGTAAGGCACCGGTCTTTGGAACCGGCATTCGTAGGTTCGAATCCTCCCGCCCCAGCCACTTTTCGGGTGAGACAAGCTGTCCATATTCACTTGCAATCCAACAATAGGTTATGAGCACAACCGGCGGCATAAAGATCTTTTCCGGAAATGCAAACCCCCAACTGGCCGATGAGATGTGTCACCATTTGGGCTGTGACATGGGCCGGGCTTTTACTGAACGTTACTCAGACGGCGAGTTCAACTTTCAGATCGATGAAAACGTCCGCGGCGGCGATGTCTTCATCGTACAACCGACCAGCCCTCCCACTGACGAGCATCTGATGGAACTGCTCATCATGCTCGACGCGTTTCGTCGATCGTCAGCTGAGAGAATCACTGCCGTAGTGCCTTATTATGGTTACGCGCGCTCAGATAAAAAAGATCGACCGCGCGTACCGATTTCGGCGAAGTTGGTTGCGAACCTGATTACGATTGCGGGCGCCCATCGACTGTTGACGATCGATTTGCACGCGGCGCAGATTCAAGGCTTCTTTGATATTCCGGTGGACCACCTTTACTCCGCTCCGGTAATGATCGGCTACTACCAGGAAAACAAGTTGCCGAACCTTACGGTAGTGGCGCCGGACACTGGTGGCGCCGAACGCGCTCGCGCTTACGCCAAACGGTTAGACGCCGAGCTGGCACTTTGCGATAAGCGTCGAGAAAAAGCGAACGTTGCCGAGGTAATGAATGTCGTGGGCGACGTGAAAGGCCGCAGTTGCCTGATTGTCGATGACATGTGCGACACCGGTGGCTCGCTCACTAAGGTTGCTAAGGCTTTGAAGGAAGCGGGGGCGGGAAGAATCCACGCCTGCTTTACTCATCCGGTCTTTTCTGGACGGGCCATCGAGCTTCTGGCAGAATCAGAGATTGAACAGATAATCGTTACGAATACGATTCCGCTACGCGATAGTGCGTGCGGGTTGAAAAAAATAAAAGTACTTAGTATCGCGCCGCTTCTGGCGAAAGCGATCAAGTCGATCCACGAGGAAACCAGCGTTTCCTCGCTCTTCGTTTGAGCGAAGGGCAAACACTGATGGCTTGAAAAGAAGACCATCAGCGATTCGGTGCATTGCCGATTGCCGATTGCCAATTGTCAATTTGAACAGATTCGTGGGAGTTCGATACCACGTCTTCTGAACAATTGGCAATCGGCAATTGGAAATCGGCAATGTCTCGGGTCGCTGAAAGTTTGTAAGGAGAAATCATGGCGGATAAGAAAGAGATTACGGTAAAAGCAAAACTGCGTAATGGCCGCGGCAAAAACGATGCACGACGAGTTCGGCGCGAAGGATTAGTTCCCGTGGTGCTGTATGGCGGTGGGGCCGAAACCGTTGCTGCAGTTGCTCCGTTAAGGGAGCTGGCTGCGATCCTCCGGTCCGAGGCTGGACGAAACACAATCTTCACGCTCGATGTTGAAGGTGTGGGCGCCAGCGAGGTCATGTTCAGCGATCGTCAGATTGATCCAGTTCGCCTGCGTTTAATACATGCCGACTTTCAGCGTCTGGTGAAAGGACAGAAAATCGAAGTCACGGTGCCCTTGCACCTCCTTGGCGAACCAGTTGGCGTTCGCGAGCAGCAGGGTGTGCTTGAACAGATTGTGCGCGAAATCGAGATTCGTTGTGATCCGCGGGACATCCCGGATGCGATCGATGTTGACGTTTCGAATCTCGGCGTGCACGAGGTGCTTCACGTGTCTGATATTCCCGTGGACGAGAAAGTCGAGATTCTTGATGCGCCAGAGACGGTGATTGCAACAGTTGGCGTAGTTAAGGAAGAGCCGGTGGCTGTGCCAGTGCCTGTTGAAGGTGAGGCTCCGGCTGAACCCGAAGTCATTGGAAAGGGCAAGAAGGAAGAGGAAGGCGAAGAGCCAGCGAAGGAATGAACCCATTGGCGATTGCCTAATGCCGATTGGGAATTTCGAATTGCGAATTGCGAATTTCTTGGTTTGGCCAAATGAGGCATATGCGTCCAACTGGTTCTGTACAACAATCAAAGTTTTCCTGACGCAAAATTCGCAATTCGCAATCGGCAATCGGAAATGTATCTGATCGTTGGTTTAGGAAATCCGGGTAAGGAATACGAATGGTCGCGCCACAATCTCGGATTCATGTTGATTGACAAATTAGCCGGCGAGGCTGCCATCGACGTGACCAGGCGTGAATGCAGCGCGCTGGTCGGGCGAGGCGAGATCGAAAACGTCGATGTCAAGCTGATCAAGCCTCAAACGTACATGAATCTCAGTGGTGAAGCTGTTGGTTGCTTGTTGAGAAAACATGCACTGTCCGAGCCAAAGGATCGGCTAATCGTGATATCCGACGATCTCGCGTTGCCGCTCGGCACGATTCGGATTCGTGAAAGAGGATCCGCCGGTGGGCACAACGGTTTGAAGTCAATCATTGAAGCGCTCGGTACAAATGAGTTCGCTCGCTTGCGGATTGGTATTCAACCGGAACATCCGGTCGAGGAAACACGGCCGTTTGTTCTTGGGCAATTTCCTAAAAGTGAAAGACCTTTGGTGGAAGACGTTTTGAAACGGAGTGCAACGGCGATACGAGTTGTGTTGCAGCACGGCCCTTTAAAAGCTATGGCGGAGTTTAATTAATTGTCGATTTCCGATTGGCGAAGCAGTCAATCAGCAATTGGCAATCGGCAATCGGAAATAAAGATGGGGGGTTATTTTGGCGAATAGACAATACGAGGTTGTTTTCATCGCTGATCCAGTCGCGGACGAAGGTGAAGTGCAACGGCTTACTGATAATTTTAAACAGTTGGTGACCGATCAAGGTGGCGTCATCAATAAGGCCGAAACAATGGGCAAGCGTCAGCTCGCCTACGAGATCCTGCACAAAACGGAAGGAACATTTGTGTTAATGGAAATCGAGGGTTCCGGGAGAGAAATTGCCGAACTCGAACGACGCATGCGCGTGAACGATCGCGTGCTGCGGTACATCACGGTCCGAGTTGATGAAGATCGCCGGCGCGCGGAGAAATTTAAGACGCGGCGCACCGCCAAAGCAGCACGCAAAAACCGGGCTGCCGGCGCCGCTGCCCCGGCCAAGGTAGCAGACTTTGCTAGCGATGAAGAAGCGTAGGTAAGCGGAAATCCAATGGATTTACGCTTGAAATTTTGGTGAGGATAATTATGTCGACAAATTACGAAGAGCGCGGACGTGGTTACAACGGCGATGAAGATCTGGATCGAGGCCGCGGAATGCAAGGTGGTCGTGCAGGCGGACGTCGTATGCACCGTAGGAGAATCTGCCGCTTTTGTATCGAGAAAGTAGATCTGATCGATTTCAAGGATGTGAGACTCTTACAGAATTACATTCCTGAGCGCGGTAAGATTCTTCCGCGACGGATCTCCGGAAATTGCGCCACACACCAGCGGATGTTGGCTGAGGCAATCAAACGGGCACGCAACATCGCTCTGCTTCCGTACACCACAGATTGATTTCGGAAAGGCACTTATCACAATGGCACACACAAAGGTTCTGCTGCGCGAAGATGTCGATGACCTCGGCGCGCGCGGAGAGATCGTCAGGGTCCGATCGGGCTTCGCGCGGAATTACCTGCTCCCCCGGAAGCTCGCTGTTGAAGCGACGACCAGCAACGTCAAACAAATTGAGCAAGAGCGTGCAGCCTTGCTGAAGAGAGAAGCAAAGGAACGAGCCACAGCCGACGCACAGTCAGAAAAACTCGGGACACTCGTATTGGAGTTCAAGCGAAAGGCTGGTGAACAGGGTGCGCTTTATGGTTCAGTCACGTCCATGGACATTGCTGAGGCTTTGCACGAACGTGGATATGAGATTGACCGGCATCGCATTCACCTGCGCGAGCCTCTTAAACGATTAGGTGAGTTCAAGGTTCCTGTGCGATTACACCGGGAAGTCACCGTCGAACTACCGGTGAGGGTTGCTGCTGAGGGTGAGGTAATTGTTGGTCACTTGACGCCTGAGCAGGAGGCTGAGCTTGCCAGACAAAGAGAAGAAGCACAAGCGGAAGATACACAGGTCGCATCGGAATAGCTTAACGTGAATCATATCCACAGATTACACAGATTTCACAGATAAAGAGCTGAGAATAAGCTAAGTCAAGCACACCTAAGATCAGCTTAACGGTTTTAGCTTCTAATCTGTGCAATCGGTGTAATCTGTGAACTTGGAAAAAAATAACGCATTGCGACATTGCATATTTTGACGCAGCAAGCTAATTACTTGCTGCGTTGTTTTATGAGCATCTTCTCAACTTACCAGCGCTAAAAGCTTGAAAGTAAATCATGGCATCACCTGATCCCATTCGCGATCAATCATTCGAACGTTCACTTCCAAATAGCTCAGAAGCTGAACGAGCAATTCTCGGCGGCATCATTCTCGATAATGGCCTGATTAGCCAGGCTATCGAGTTGCTGAGGCCTGAAGATTTTTATGTGCCTTCGCATCGTCGCATCTTTGTCGCGATGACCGCGTTGTTCGAACGGGGCGCTGAAATCAATCCAATTCTCATTGGTGAGGAACTGAAAAAAGAGAACACCGTTGAGTCAGTCGGTGGAATCAGTTTTATCACCAATCTGACTTACGGTTTGCCTCATTCCACCAATATCGCTCACTACGCAAAAGTAGTTCGCGGCAAGTCGATGTTGCGGCGGTTAATCAAAGCCGCGAATAAGATCACTCAGGAGGCACTCGAAGAAGAAGATGAGCCCGAGATCATTCTGGATCACGCTGAGCAAGCAATCTTTGAGCTGGCCGACGAGCGAATCCGTCAGGGATTCACTCATGTGAAGCCCATTGCGGAGCAGTTATTGGAAAAAGTCCAGGAGATGGAAGGCCGCGCAGCCGTCCTGACGGGCCTCACAACTGGCTTTGCCGATCTCGACCAGATAACCTCAGGCCTACAGCGAGCTGATTTGATCATCCTCGCAGCGCGCCCCTCAATGGGAAAGACCAGTCTGGCGTTGATGCTTGCTGAAAACGCGGCGATTCATGCTGGCGCGGTCGTGGGAATGTTTTCCCTGGAAATGTCGAAAGAAGCCCTCGTGATGCGTATGCTTTGCTCGCAGGGCAACATTGATGCACAACGATTTCGCAACGGCTTTCTGTCACGCGCTGAGTGGGCGCAGATTGCCAAGTCGCTTGGTACGCTGGCTGACACCAAAATATTTCTGGATGACACTCCAGGTATAACCGTACTCGAAATGCGTGCGAAGGCCCGACGATTAGCGGCAGAACAAAAGCAACTGGATCTGATTGTTGTCGATTACCTACAACTGATGACTGGATCAGCCAAGCGTTTCGAATCGCGTCAGCAGGAAGTGTCGCAAATTTCTCGTGAGTTGAAGGGACTGGCTAAGGAGTTAAATGTTCCACTCATAGCCTTGTCGCAATTGTCGCGCGCCCCTGAATCCCGTTCAGACCACAGACCGCAACTCGCCGACTTGCGAGAATCAGGCGCGTTGGAACAGGACGCTGACCTCGTTGCATTCATTTATCGTGCCGAGCAATACAAGACCCCGGAAGAACGGGACAGCCTGCCAGACGACCAGAGAAACGTTGCCGAATTGATCGTAGCGAAGCAGCGCAACGGACCTACCGGCAGTGTTAACCTTCGATTCACCCCTTCAAGTATGCGCTTCGACAATCTGTATCGGGAATAGATCAGAGCATGGAATCCATACCAAACAGGATTGGCGAGCGGCCGACCTGGGCTGAAATTGATCTAAATGCGCTCGCGTCGAACTTCCGGCTGATCCGGAGCCGAGTTGGAGCAGCCGTTTCTACCATGCCTGTGGTTAAGGCCAATGCGTATGGACACGGCGCAGTCAAGTGCGCGCAAAAACTTGCCGCGGAAGGTGCCGAACAATTTGCCGTTGCATTGCCTGAAGAGGGAATAGAACTCAGAAATGCCGGCATCCGACAAACAGTTGTTTGTCTTGCCGGGTTTTGGGAACACCAGGCAGCTCTGTGCATTCAACATCGATTGACTCCGGTTTTGTTTCGAGTGGATCAGATCGAAGCCCTCGATGGTGCGGCTGCAGACAAGGGAGTCGTGGTCGACATTCACTTGAAAATCGATACGGGCATGGGCAGGTTAGGCGTTCGCTTCGATCAACTCGGCGAATTCGTGGCCCAGATTGGGCGCTTCAAGAACATTCGTTTGGACGGATTGATGACGCACTTCGCCGCCGCAGATGATCCCTCATGCCAGCCACTAACGACGGTCCAAGTCCGGCGCTTCAAGGATGCAGTGAAACTTTTTCAAGATAACGGTTATCGACCGAGCCAGTTCCATCTGTCGAATTCCGCAGGCATATTCGGGCATCCAGAGGCTTGGGGGAATCTGGTTCGGCCCGGTGGTGTTTTGTATGGTCTCTGGCGAGATGTGCTTGCGCCTTTATCTGAAGAAGTTCAGTTGCGGGCGGTGATGTCACTCTATTCGCGCATTATGCTGTTGAAGTGGGTGCCTGCGGGAGAGACGCTCGGGTATGGATGCACATTTGAAGCATCGCGGATGACGCGGGTAGCTACGATTCCGATTGGGTATCACGATGGTTACATGCGTGGTTTATCGAACCGGGCGCATGTGATTGTCCGCGGAACCTTTGCTCCGGTTGTAGGCAGAATTTCCATGGATTTAACTTTGATTGATGTAACGAACGTGCCGGGAGTGGAGTTGGGTGATGAAGTCACTTTGCTTGGGCACGATCACACAGGCAGTGGGCTCGCGATTAACGTAGAAGATCTGGCGAAGATTGCAGCCACTCTCTCGTACGAGGTCACTTGCGGTATCAGCGAACGTGTGCCCAAGATCTATGTCTAGGAATTCGTGTTCTTTGGTGTGATTTCGTGTTTATTTCGTGGATCTAGCGTTTGTCACCTTACGAAAACGGATCCACGAAATCACACAAAATGACACGAAATCTAAAGCACCGCAGTCTCTTCCAGCAACTCACCTCGCTGAAATCGATCAACGTTCAACTGCTTCGCATCAACAATTTCCGAGTGACCATGCAATATCAAATCCGCAGTGATTCGTCCTGAAGCGGGTGAGTGCATCACTCCGTGACCACTGAAGCCGTTCACAAAATACAATCCCTGTACCGCCGGTGACGGACCGATGATCGCATGATGATCGGGGGTCATCTCATAGAGACCTGCCCACGCCCTTCGGGGATTCACTTCAGCATCTGCCAGGCACGGCACGCGCGCTGCCGCCCTAGTCAAGATCTTCTCGATAAATGATGGCTCGAAGTCTGTCTTAAAACCTGGAGTCTCGTCTGGATCATTCCACGCTAGCAGAATCCCTTTGCCTTCACGACGGAAATGAAAACCGGTGGACATATCTATGACCATGGGAAACCGCTGCGGCAATTTTTCAAACGGTTCAGTCGGGACAAGCTGACGGCGTAACGGTTCAACTGGAACTGTTGTGCCAGCCATTCGCGCGATTTCTAAAGCCCACGCTCCGGCAGCGTTCACGACCACCGGCGTCGCTACTGTTCCTCTTGTGGTTTGCACTCCGATTACTTTGCCGCCCGCGACAGTAACGCCGGTGACGCTTGTGTCGAGCCACAATCGCACACCGCGTTCTCGCGCATTCAACATGAATCCCATCATCACGCTATGCGGATCTACAAAACCGTCTGTCGGGCAAAGTGTGCCGCCGAGAATGTCGTGCGTTTCCAGTTGTGGAACCATGTGCAAGATATCCTCGCGAGTCACGAACTCGACATTCTTCAAACCCAACGCCATCTGCCGTTCACGGTTCGCCCTCAGGTACTCAAGGTGTCGTTGGTTTGTCGCGCAGAACAAGTAGCCATGGGCGCGGTAGTCCGCGGGATGGCCCACAACCTCGTCGAACTGGGAAAAGAAATTGATGGAATAGAGCGACATCTGAATGTTGACGGGAGTAGTGAATTGGGCCCGTACGCCGCCCATGCTCTTTCCTGTTGAGCCTTTTCCCTGGTGGGCTTCGCGCTCGATTACGAGCACATTTGAACAGCCCTGCTGTGCAAGGTGATAGGCAACACTCGAACCGACGATACCACTACCGATGATTACTACATCTGCAGTTTCAGTCATGAGGTTTTTGATTCGATCGATGGGCATGCTTTCTACGACAACTTAAAATTTGCCGACGGCCATCTCTTGGCTTTACCGCAGGATGTATAATACTTCAAACTGAATCGACCTCAGTCATATCACTCATAACATAATGAATACCGGCGACAAGATCCGTTGGTCTCGCACGTTTAGTGAGGACGACATTCGCATGTTCGCCCGCTTATCAGGCGATCAAGGAATTCACCATCTCGTTCCTGATGACAAGGGGCGCCTGATGGCCCATGGCCTGCTTACCGCTACGTTGCCGACAAAGATCGGCGGAGACATAAACTTCATTGCGCGGGAAATGACGTTTCAGTTTCATCGTCCAGTTTTTGCAGGCGACACGATCGAATGCGAAGTCACCCTGACCGAACGCGAACCAGGTGCGAACTTCATCAACATTGCGTCGACATTCGTCTGTCGTAATCAGGAAGGCAAGGAAGTTATGACTGGCCAGGCCCGTGGAGTGATCAGGACGTGAGGGATTCACGCGACGTTGGAGGGAGAGGTACGCAGCCATGGGTGCTGCGCACCTCTTGTTTTGGGGTGGGTAAGAAACTGTGTTATCGGAAATTCTCACGCTTTACTGCAGCACAAAATTGTAAGTAATCACTCCCGAGACCTTTACTGGTTGATCGCCTAACTTAGTGGGCGAGAACCGTGCCTGGTATGCGGCGGTCTCGGATACTTGTCGAAACACTGGGTGTCCGTCGATTGCCTGCGCTGAGATAACTTTTCCGGTCTCGTCAATCAATACCTGAACGCTCACTCTACCTTGTAGATGCATAAGCTTCGCCATCTGCGGATAAGGAGGGTGAGGAAGAGACAGTGCCTCACTAGTGATTACTCCCTTGCTAATAACTGTTTTTCGCTGTGGGACCGGCGGCGGCAGTGTGCTCACTTCGACGACCGTAGGGGTCGGAGTAGTGATTGACACGACGGCGTCGCTTCCCCTTCCGATTGGTCCACCTGAGTCTGCATTTCGGTTACGATCGGAAATAATAAATGGGACGCGATCGCGGATTGGGATGTTCGGATTTGGTGCTGCTGAAATTGTCTCCGGAGTAATTTCCGGATGGTTAACGCTTAGCATGGCGATGGTACGCTCATCCACTGTTGTCGTGGGCCTGTTAGTGTTGCGCGATTGCTCTGGGGTGGCGTGCGGACTGTCCGGCGCCGGGATCTCGACTGGCGCTGTCATCGAAACAAGCTCAAGATCTCGCTCGCCCAATTGCGCGTCATACGCATAGATACTGGCAACGCCGGCAATTGCGAACAGCAGAGCATAGCTGGCAGTGGTGAAAAGGATGAAAGACCCGCGGCGTTTCAGTTCGCGCGAATGCGAACTCGACTCAATCAGATTATTAAACATCAGATTCCTCCGTTGCCGGTGCCAGCGGGTCGCAGGAGCTTTTCGTCACATTAGAAACCACGCATGGATTGTTTGTTCCCACATGGACGAGACACGGGGACGCGGGGACGCGGGGACACGGAGAGCGGGAGAGACGGAGAGCGGGAGAGACTTTCAGACTTGAATCATTCTACTTGAGGTTGAATGGCCTTCCACTCTAGCGGGGGTAAACCGCCCTTCCCAACCTGAGAGACTTTCAGACTTGAATCATTCTACTGGGGTTGAATGGCTCTCCACTCTGAGCGGGGGTAAACCGCCCTTCCCAACCTGAGAGACTTTCAGACTTGACCTCTCTACCATATCCACTTGAATGCCTTTCACAGTCTCTCCGTCTCTCCCGCTCTCCGTCTCTCCCACTCTCTGTCACTCCGTGTCCCCGCGTCTCCGTGTCCCGCTCGCCATTGGTATCTAAGCAGTTAGTGTTCTACGATGGCGGGCGCTCTCATATTCCCCCAAAGGAGAACCCGCATGGTTACGACGCAGGTCGTCAAAGAAGAGCTAAATCCGTTCGAGATCGCCAAACAGCAATTCACTATCGCAGCAGATTATCTCGATCTTGATCCCTCACTTCGCAACGTGCTGCAGACTCCCAAACGTCAATTGATCGTCTCGATCCCGGTGAAGATGGATGGAGGCGACGTAAAAGTGTTTGAGGGTTACCGCGTCCAGCACAACATTGCTCGTGGTCCAGCTAAAGGCGGCATTCGCTACCATCCTAATGTTTCACTTGACGAGGTAAAGGCGCTCGCCTCCTGGATGACCTGGAAATGCGCCACTGTGGGTATTCCTTACGGCGGCGGCAAAGGCGGTGTGATTTGCGATCCAAAGAGCTTGTCCCAGAATGAACTGGAACGGCTGACTCGTCGATATGCTTTTGAGATAGCTCCGATCATCGGTCCAGATCGAGACATTCCCGCCCCGGACGTTTATACCGACCAACAAACAATGGCGTGGATTATGGACACCATTTCGATGGTCCGCGGACACACCGAACTGGGTGTCGTCACTGGAAAACCAATTTCACTTGGTGGTTCGCAGGGCCGGACGGAGGCGACAGCTCGCGGCTGTCTTTACGCTTTGCGCGAAGCATGCAAAGTGAAGAGATTGCCATTGAGAGGTTCGCGCGTGGCGGTCCATGGGTTCGGTAACGCGGGCGCGCACATTGCCCGTTTGGTTGCAGAAGATGGCGCACGAGTGATCGCAGCGTGTGATTCCAAGAGTGGTATTTATGCGGAAGATGGGATAGACATCAAAGCAGCTTTTGCGCATAAAGAGAAAACAACATCTCTCGCCGGACTGTCGGGCACGAAGGAGATAGCAGCCGAGGACGTTCTGACAATGGATTGCGATGTTCTGTTGCCGGCGGCACTTGAGAACGCGATTACTCTCGATAATGTGGGTAACGTAAAAGCGAAAATCATTGCAGAGTTGGCAAATGGCCCAACGACACCGGGAGCGGACCGGGTGCTTGCGGAGAAGGGAACCATGTTGATCCCCGACATTTTGGCCAACGCCGGCGGTGTTACAGTTAGCTACTACGAGTGGGTGCAGGATCAATACTCGTTCTTCTGGTCAGAACAACAGATAAACGACACACTCGAACAGACGATCCAGTCAGCATTCAAAGAGGTGTATCAGACCTCACAGCGATATGGCACTGATATGCGCACAGGTGCATACATACTCGCCGTCGATCGTGTAGCCGAAGCGACTCGAGTCAGAGGCATCTTCCCGTAGTCTTTGGAGAGCGGCGACTTGTCGCCGCAGGTTCATTCAAAGTTATGCGCTGCTAAATCGTAAAGTGGCCACAAGTCGCCGCACTCCAAAGAGGAAAGATGAAATGAAAGAACGCATTGTAGTTTACGAAAAACCAACTTGAACGAAATGCCGCGAGCTAGATCGGCTGCTCCGGGAGAGTGGCGTGGATTTCGAAAAGGTGAACTACTACACCGCGCCTTTGACTAAAAAGAAGCTACGGGAACTCTTGGCTAAAATGGGCATTTCTGCGCGCGAGTTGCTGCGCACCAGCGAACCAATTTATCGTGAACTAGGCCTGAGCAAAGGAGAATCTACTGAGGAGCAGCTTATCGCGCTGATGATCGAGCACCCAGATCTTATTCAACGACCAATAGTTGAACGAGGCGAGCGCGCTGTTTTAGGTAGGCCAGTGGACAATGTGAAGTCTCTGTTGTGAGACAAATCAAAATGTCCACGAAGTCACACGAAAGTACGCGAACGCAAATTCTTCTTGGTGCGTTTTCGTGTATTTTCGTGGATCTACTGGTTCGATAGCATAGGGAACCCTTTGAAGAAAACAGCCGAAACAATTTTTGTCTGCCAAAATTGCGGTCACCAGTCGCGCAAGTGGCTCGGCAAGTGTCCGGAATGTGGCGAGTGGAATTCGCTTGTGGAAGAACGCGCCCGAACCACGCGCAAGGCGCCCGGTTTCAAGCTGCGCGATGTCGAGGCCGTGCCCTACTCGCAAATTGAGCCGCAAGATGATGTTCGAATTGCGTCAGGAGTCACAGAATTTGACCGAGTTCTCGGTGGAGGCATCGTGCCGGGAACGCTGGTCTTGATTGGCGGCGATCCCGGAATCGGCAAAAGTACTCTCCTGTTACAGGTGGCCGACAAACTCGGCGGAAACGAAAACCCCGTTCTTTACGTTTCCGGCGAAGAATCAGAGCGTCAGATTAAGCTGAGGGGTGAACGGCTCGACATTCACGCCGGCAATCTCTACATCTTGCCTGAGACAAATCTCGAAAACATTTTTCATGAAGTAGATCGCCTTGCACCCGGCGCGATAATCATTGACTCGATTCAGACTGTCTTCTCCGCCCTGATCGAATCGGCGCCCGGATCCGTATCGCAGGTGCGCGAAGTCGCTCACCAGTTCCTCATGCTGGCTAAAAACCGCACGATCCCCGTTTTTCTGATTGGTCACATTACCAAGGACGGATCGATTGCTGGTCCAAAGACGCTTGAACACATCGTCGATACGGTGCTTTATTTCGAAGGTGAGCGCCACCACAATCATCGCATTGTCCGCGCTACAAAAAATCGATTTGGAGCTGCAAACGAAGTTGGCGTCTTCGAGATGACAGGAACGGGTTTGATGCCCGTGGCGAATCCATCAAAGATGTTTTTACAAGAGCGGCCGCAGAACGTTGCCGGTTCAGTTGTAACTGCGTGCATGGAAGGAACAAGACCGCTGTTAGTAGAAATCCAGGCGCTGGTCTCAGGGACTAAGTACGGAACCGGCAGGCGCATGACACAAGGCGTAGATCAAAATCGGGTTGCGCTCTTAATAGCCATGTTAGAAAAGCGGGCGGGCTTGCAATTGATTGGAGAGGATGTGTTCGTAAACATTGCGGGCGGTTTGGCGGTCGATGAGCCGGCTGTTGATCTGGGTGTCGTCGCTGCCATTGCGTCGAGTTTCAAGAATGCTCCAATTGATCCCCACACAGCAGTATTCGGCGAGATTGGATTGACCGGCGAGGTTCGTGGAACGATGCAACCTGCCGTACGTGCGCGCGAGGCGCAGGCGCTGGGATTTCAAAGGATTGTCATGCCGGCTTCAAACGCTGACGGCCTTGAACGTCTACTCGGAATGAGAGTTGTCGGAGTGCGATCTGTAGATGAAGCAATAGCTGAGCTTTTCTAAATTTTGTGTTGTCGACGGAGAGCGCTTCTATAGGCCGGGTCTTGTAGGCTGGACTTGAACGATCCCCCTTACTGCCATGAGGGGGATTCTCACTTTTGACACAATCTGTCCGTGACGTGGGATTTTGCCTTGTATTTCGAAAATTGCTTGGGGCAACCGTTAAAACATGCATAAAAAAACAGGCCTCGTTGCCGTCATTCTCCTCACGCTAATTCAATCACTTCCAACCGTTGCACAAACCAGGGATCGATTACGTAACTTTGACGAACCCGAAGAGGAAGAAAGCCTCAATCGAGAGCTCTGGGAATTTGTAAAAAAAACGCCATACGAGGAGCTTCTACCGTATCTCACTGCCGCCCATCGAGAATCGCAGTTAAAGCAAAACACTGAGGTTGAGTTGCCGAATGGATGGCGTCTGGCACCTGCCGGCACGCAAGTCGATGTCGGAAGACTGCCATATGAAGCCATTCTCTTCGCCGGCAAACTCGTGGTGCTCGACACGGGCTATTACTACCAGGAACCCAATGAAGTGACGATCGTTGACTTCAGGACGGCACGCGCAGAAAAAACTCTCCGCATCAACTCGCTTTTCCCCAGCGCAGCAATCGGGAGTGACGGCGATCTTTACATCAGCGGCGGGTTTGATCAGAAGGTTTATCGAATCGATCGCAGGTTTGAGGTAGTGCGGGAATATTCCGTCAATGGCTTTGTAGGAGGTTTGGCGGCAATTGGACCAGCGCGATTTGCTGTGGGTTACATGGCTAGCACGAACGCTCAAGGCGACTATGTAAACGGCAAGCTCGCGATTTTGAATACTGAAACTGGCAAAACAGAGAGCGAGACAGACACCGGTTATTTTCCGTATGCAGTTAGGTATGTGAACGAGCGAATCTACGTCACATTACTCGGCGAAAACAAACTACTTGTTTTCAACAAGGAAGGACGCCTGATCAAAAGCTTTGCCGTCGGTCGTCATCCGCAGGAAATGTGTTCGGATGGTGAGCGTATTTACGTCGTCAATTCCACCTCCGACAATCTTTCCGTTTTGGATCTGAGGAGCGACAATCTTCTCGCAGGAATCAGCGTTGCTGCGACGGGTTCGCGTTTTGGCCGTAGTCCGACCTCATGCACTGTTCAGGGCAATAATCTTTATGTGACGCTTGCTGACATCAACGCCGTGGCCGTGTTGGATAAGAGAACGGGTCGATCACAGGGGATGATTCCGACCGGTTGGTATCCAACAAGGGTTCTGCGTGGCAATAATGGACTTCTGGTGCTGAACGCAAAGGGCATTCGTCCTCGCCGGCCGAATCCGAACGGACCGCAGGCGAACGGACCCGCCCGCGGACCTGAGTATGTTCTGAACCTCCTCAAGGGAACCGTCGGAATAATTCCTGACTCGGACATCCGCACTAACTTACAGTCATGGACACGGCGTGTTAATGCGTCATCTCCTTCGTTCATGATGCGACAAGGATTCAGGAAGCCTATCCGCCACGTCTTTTATGTTGTGAAGGAAAATCGAACTTACGACCAGGTGCTTGGGGATCTTTCTCGTGGTAATGGGGATCCGAAGCTAACACTGTTTGGTAAGGAGATCACACCAGTTCATCACCAACTGGCCTCCGATTTCGTCACACTCGACAACTTCTTTGTCAACGGCGAGATCAGCGTCTTAGGTCACAGTTTCACGAGCAGCGGCTATGCGAGTCCATTCCTTGAATGGATGGGAAATCTTAGCTATGCGTACCGGTGGAAAGGCTATCCCTTTGGAACAATTCCGGCAGTAACTTCACCCGCTTATATCTGGGATGCTCTGGACCAAAAGCGACTGGACTACCGAATTTACGGCGAGAACTATTTCTTATTCACGCGCGCCTACAAAATTCTCGTCAAACTTTACGGGCCACAAAGCCGTTTGGCGAAAAAGTTTTACGACAAGACCGTGATGGCCGCAGGCGCAGGCGATCGCGGCAACGAGTTCTATCAGTTTGCCAAACCATTTTATGGTCGTGCAAATACAAAGGATACTGCTTATAAGCTGCTGGGCGATCCAGCGTTCACGGCACTGTTATCAAAGTTCCTAGCCGGCGACGATAGTTTTGCAACAATGGTGAAAAAGGACGTCCGGCTCCGGCGCGAATTTGCCGACTACCTTTATCACTATCCGTTCAATTACCGTTCGTGGGATCTGAAATACTCAGATCTTCAGCGTGTGTTGGACTGGAAACGTGATTTTGAGGAACAACTGAAACAAGGAAATGTCGCCCCATTTCATTACATTTGGTTACCAAACGATCACACAGACAGTGCGACTTCTACGATTCTCAATCCCTTTCAATTTGTAGCGCAGAATGACGCTGCTTTAGGAAGGTTGGTGGAAATTATTTCGCACAGCCCCGTTTGGAAGAACTCGCTGATACTCATCCTTGAGGACGATGCACAAAATGGGCCGGACCATGTTGATGCGACGCGAACGGTCGCGCTGGCAGTTGGACCATACGTCAAACGGAACGCGCTAATAAACGATCGCTACGACCAGCTGAGTATGTTGCGCACGATCGAAGTATTGCTTGGACTAGAACCAATAAATCTTGGTGACAAGCTGGCAGCTCCAATGTTTAGCATTTTTAGTGATCATCCAGATTATCGACCCGTTGTGTCGTCTGCACCACCATCGGTTCACCTCGTTGATGCAGATCGCAAACTCTATGATGAGTTAGCCGCTGGGAAACCACGAAAACCGTGAAAACGGCGAAGACTTAAAACCTTAAAAACTTAAAACCGTAAAAACCGTAAAAAGCGCTGACAAGTCAGCGCACTCCAAAGAGTTAGTTTTATTTCGGCAGATCGATTTGACCGAGGCCCTGCTGTTGCAATCGGGAATTGAGATCCGCGAGTTCCTTCCTCTTAACTGATAACCATTTGTCAGTCTGTTCGTTCAACAGTCGCCGGTACTGCTGATACTTTGCGTTAGCCTCTGCTGTCGGTGCGGCGTCTGCCCCATCGAGTGAAGTCAACAAAGAACCGAATCCGTTGTGCAACGCAGTAACTGTAGGTTCAGGGGAAGCCGGGAACTGTGGTGGACCGCCGAGCAGCGCGGCAGTTGTGCTATCGAGCGCTTTCACAGCATGACTAATTTGACTTGGCGCCGGGCCATTTTCGATTTTTGGTTGCAGCTCCGCTAGCTGATGCCGAACCTCTCGCAACTCCTGAATGAGAGCATAGCTCTCACTTAACGAACGCACTATTTCTTTCTGCAGCCTTAACAGTTCCGTGAGCGCGGCCATAGAAACTGTCACACGCGGATCCATTCGTAATTCAAGTGGCTTTGTGTAACTGCGGCCTTCAACAGTTATTCGGACCTCATACTTTCCCGGCAGCGCGAGCGGTCCTTCGGGCTGCCTGATCGCATCTTCACCATATGCAGCCGCAATGCTGTAGGAAGCCCGCGTGACGGGAGGTCTCTGGAGTCTGAGATTCCAAACAAAGCGATTCAACCCGACATTCTTAGAGACTGGAGTGGACGGCTTAAACCAATAAGTCGGGAACGCTTGATTCTCATCGATCTGATTCGGAGGCGTACTGCTCGAGACTTTCTGGATCACCGTGCCTGATGGGTCGAGTACTTCAATAATTACGTCACTCGATGGAATCGTCTTTAACGAGTAATAGATAATGGCGCCGGCTGGCGGATTTTTTCCTGCAGGTGTCTCCGGCGGAAGCGGTGTGTCACGACTCAAATTCTTGCGCAGTCGGAAAGCAGTTGCCGGTTGAAAAAGATGCACCTGCTCAGCAATCGTTGCGGCGGTCAGCTCGCGCAGCGGGGAAATGTCGTTGAGAATCCAAAATGAGCGCCCATGAGTTCCAACTATAAGATCATTATCTTTAACGACAAGGTCACGCACCGGCGAGATTGGCATGTTTAGTTGTAGTGATTGCCAGTTCGTGCCGTCATCAAACGACACATAGGTGCCAGTTTCGGTTGCTGCAAATAGCAGATCCTTTCGCACCGGATCCTGCCGCACTGCATGAACATAAGCACCGTCAGGGATCCCGTTGGTTATTTTCGTCCAGCTTCGTCCAAAGTCATTTGTGCGATACACGTAAGGCTGAATGTCGTCTGTTTGATGGCGATCGATCGCAACGTAAGCAGTGCCCGGGTCAATTGGCGAGCAGTCGATCATACTCACCATGCTCCATGGTGGTAGATCCTTGATGGAAATATCCTGCCACGTTTTACCAGAGTCTCGCGTTAGTTTTATCAGTCCATTATCCGTTCCAATCCAGATTGAATTGGGCTCGGTGCGCGAGGGAGCGATCGTATAGATAACACCCCTGGCATCAGCTTCTTTCTCGCCCGGCTGTAGAGTTAGATCATCACTGATGCGTTGCCAACTATTTCCGCCGTCTGTTGTCGCGTATAGAAATTGTGAGGCCTGGTACAGCGTGTAAGGCGCTCGAGCGGAGAACGCAATCGGAGTTGTCCAGGGGTATCGTTGACGCTGGTCGGCACCGAGGTCACCCAAACTTGGTGACACATCCTGAACCTGACCCGTGCGTTTGTTCCATCGATACAATTCGCCTCCGGTACTCCCACCATATACGATGTCCGGATTTACAGGATCGGGAAGGATATAGCCGCTTTCCCCGGCACCGATCGGATGCCAGTCGCGAAAAGTGATCTGTCCATAATCGCTTCGGCTGACTACGGCTGCGGTTCCACTGTCCTGTTGTGCGCCATAAACCCAGTACGGAAACTGATTATCAACGGCGACGTGATAGAACTGAGCAGTTGGCTGGTTGTACCAACTGCTCCATGTCTGACCGCCATTAACAGTAACAATCGTTCCCTGGTCTACGCCCGAAATCATGCGTTGCGGGTCATCAGGATCGATCCAAAGCGAATGGTAATCATCGCCACCCGGAGCGCCTCGAATAGCTCTAAATGTTTTGCCGCTGTCTGTTGAGCGATACAAGGATACGTTCGAGACGTAGACCACCTCGGGGTTTTTCGGATCAACGCGAACTTCTCCAAAATACCAGCCGCGACTCAATATGCGAGGCTCGGTGCTCACTATGGTCCAGTTCTCTCCAGAATCATCCGACCGGTAGAGGCCGCTGGCACGCTCAGCATCAATCAACACGAAGACACGACGACCATGCTGACCCGCAGCTACGGCGATGCCGATCCTTCCAAGTTTTCCACTGGGCAATCCATGTCCTGACAATTGTCGCCAGGTGATTCCGCCATCGGTCGATTTGTAAAGACCTCCACCAGGTCCAGTGATTGGTGCGTACGTACTCCAGGGTGGCCTTCGAGTATTCCAGAGCGACGCGTACACGGTTCGTGGGTTATCTGGATCGAACGCGAGATCAATCGCGCCAGTATTTTCATCCTTGTAAAGAACCTTTGTCCACGTAGCGCCTCCGTCCGTCGATCTATAGACGCCCCGCTCTTGATTTGGACCAAAGGCGTGACCTAATGCAGCGACCAACACAATGCGAGGATCCTTTGGATCGATAAGCACACGGCCAATCTGACGAGTATTCGCGAGCCCAAGAAAAGACCAGGTCTTTCCTGCGTCGAGCGATTTGTACATTCCTTTTCCATAGCTTATGTCGGACCGCATATCCCCTTCACCTGTGCCAAGATAAATAACGTTGGGGTCAGACTGCGAGACTGCAAGTGCCCCAATCGACGCAACGTGTTGATCGTCGAAAATGGGAGTCCAGGTTCTGCCGGCGTCCGTTGTCTTCCAAACTCCTCCTGCGACTGCGCCGAAATAGAAAGTGTTTGGCTCTCCGCGAACTCCGCTCACTGCCAACACTCGCCCTCCACGATGCGGTCCGATGCAACGCCATTCAAGCGCTTCATAAAACACATAAGGAATCCACTCGGGCTGATTTACGGATTGAGAAAATGAAGGGAGAACAGTTGAGATCAGCAGGAACATTACCCGCAAGTTTTTCATCTCAAAGATTCCTTTTGCTTGGGTTCTGATGTTAGCATTGCGCTCCGTTTTGCATTTCTTCGCTGTCTCAATGTAGACCATTCACTGTAGAGTCTGCATTCAGATAGCCAGCTCGCCTTTCAAAGTGCCAAAAGTAAAGGAGTCGATTCGAATGTTCAAGACGTGTCGTGCGTCTCATGTGATTCTTGTGCTGTCCTACCTCTGTATAACTGCGCTGCCTGGTCGCGTATATGCTCAGCAAGCCCAGACGACTGCCACCCCCTCAGATCCACTCAAGGCGCTCCAGTGGCGACAGATTGGTCCCTTTCGCGGCGGTCGTTCGACAGCCGTAGCCGGCGTGGCGTCACAGCCATTAGTGTTTTATTTCGGCGCAACTGGCGGCGGCGTCTGGAAGACCACTGATGGCGGTATCAACTGGGAGCCAGTCAGCGACAATTCCGTTTTTGGCACAGGATCAGTTGGAGCCATCGGACTATCAGATTCGGATCCAAACACCGTCTACGTTGGCATGGGTGAATCGCCGATCCGAGGAAACGTATCGCACGGTGATGGCGTTTACAAATCAAACGATGGCGGTAAGAGCTGGAAAAAAATCGGCCTCGAAGACACGAGACAAATCTCGCGCATTCGCGTTCACCCGAAGAATCCAGACATCGTTTTCGTTGCGGCACAGGGTCATGTGTGGGGACCGAACGATCAACGAGGAGTCTTTCGCTCGAAGGACGGTGGAAAGACCTGGGAAAGAGTTCTGTTTCGTAGCAACAAAGCGGGCGCTTGCGATCTGATAATGGATCCGACAAATCCCAACATTCTTTATGCAGGTCTTTGGGAGGTTTATCGCAAGCCCTGGACATTGGAGAGCGGTGGTCCGGGCAGCGGTATTTTTAAGTCAACCGACGGGGGCGACACCTGGTCCGAAATAACACGTAATCCTGGCTTGCCGAAATCAACTGTCGGCATTGTCGGCCTCGCAGTCTCGCCCGCCAATTCCGATCGAGTGTGGGCAATCGTCGAGGCTGAAGACGGAGGCGTGTTCCGTTCAGACAATGGAGGTCGCACGTGGACGAAGGTCAACGAGGAACGACGGCTACGGCAACGCGCGTGGTATTACACGCGCGTTTATGCTGATCCGAAAAATGCCGACACGGTTTACGTGTTGAATACGGGCTTTTATAAGTCAAACGATGGTGGGAGAACTTATTCGGGCATTAGCGTGCCGCATGGCGACAATCACGATTTATGGATAGCGCCTGACGATCCGAATCGAATGATCAATAGCAACGATGGTGGCGCGAACGTCTCGTTCAACGGCGGTCGCAGCTGGACGGAACAGGATCAGCCAACGGCCCAGTTCTATCGTGTAACGCTCGACAATGACTTCCCGTATCATATTTATGGGGCGCAGCAAGATAACTCGACAGTGCGCATCGCGAGCCGCACGGCTGAAGGAGGCATTGGCACACGCGACTGGTTTGATGTTGGGGGCGGCGAATCTGGCTGGATTGCACCGTCGCCGAAAGACTCGCAAATTGTTTTTGCAGGTTCATATGGTGGCCTTCTAACTCGTTACGATCATCACACCGGTCAACTGCGTGACGTGAATCCCTACCCGAACAATCCGATGGGTTCTGGCGCGGATGTCTTGAAATACCGGTTCCAGTGGAACTTCCCAATCGTCTTTTCACCACATGATCCAAACACGCTTTATGCCGGCGCGAACGTGTTGTTTAAATCGACTAATGAAGGCCAAAGCTGGACACCAATAAGTCCGGACTTGACGCGCAACGACAAATCGAAACAAGCATCGTCTGGTGGTCCAATTACCAAAGACAACACAAGCATTGAGTACTATGACACGATTTTCACAGTGATGGAGTCGCCGCTTCAGGCCGGAACGATTTGGAGCGGCTCTGACGATGGTCTGGTTTATCTGACGCGAGACGGAGGAAAGAACTGGTCAAACGTAACTCCGCCAAGCGCCATAATGCCCGAATGGATTCAGATTAATTCTGTCGAAGCATCACCGAATGATCCCGCAACGGCGTACGTTGCGGCCACGATGTACAAGTGGGATGACAACCGGCCCTATCTGTACAAGACCAACGACTACGGAAAGACCTGGAAAAAGATTATCAATGGCATTCCTGACGGCGCCTTTACAAGAGTCATTCGGGAAGATCCCAACAAGCGTGGATTGCTTTATGCCGGAACGGAAACTGGATTGTACGTTTCGTTCGACGACGGCGAGCGCTGGCAGTCGATGCAATTCAACCTTCCGGTGGTACCCATCACAGATCTGGCGATACATAAACGCGAGCAGGATCTCGTCGCGGCGACACAAGGTCGTTCATTTTGGATTCTCGACGACTTACCGCTGCTTCATCAATTCATGGACAGCGGTGGATATGGCGCAGTAAACGATCTAAAACTGTTTCGTCCTGAAGATAGTTACCGCATGCCTGGTGGTGGCTTTCAACTGCCCCCAACCGCTCCACTGGGTCGGAATCCTGCGAATGGTGTGGTCGTTTATTACTCACTGAAAACCAAACCAGCC
>JBKPCC010000028.1:0-5289 GCA_046727215.1 Acidobacteriota bacterium | reverse complement strand
TAGCTTAGAAGTGCATGGTACTTCGGAACCGGGAGCGCCAGCGAGCGGATGCCACCACTCACTTTTGTCGAACTTCTGAAAGTGAGGCCATGGCTTGGCCGTGGAGCATCACGGTTCCGGCTAGAACAGCTGTTGTTTTTAGGTTCAGCGCCCACGGCGACTGACGGGTAGTTGACTCATTAGCTGCAAAGGCGAATCTTCACCGCAGAAGGCCTTCGTTCCAAATTGCCACACCGGAAGAAACTGATCCAAGGTGACTGTCAATATCCGCTCGCTGGCGCTCGCGGTTCTGAAGTGGTGTACAGTCTTATATTTAAACGCTCATTTCCATCCCAAGAATAAATTCATTGACTTGCTCTCCTCCCTAGTAATAACTTTGTCTGTCTTCACTGTTGACAGACAGGCCTCTCACAAGAAAAAAGCAGAGCCAAACCCCCAGGCTTGTCTAACAAAAATGCCCCGCCAAAAACCTGAGGTGTCTAGTTTCATCTCGAGCATGGGTTTGTAAGTCTCATTCGAGTTCCCAGGATATCTGCCGAGCAAAGGCAGAAAGAACGCTCGCTGAACACAAATCGGCGTAGCTCTGAACCTGAAGGCAACCAACCACCTGGCGGAGGTAACGCATGGACAAGAATGCAAGTGTGCGGCGTGCATACGGTAACGTGTGGGGGCCGATAGCGTTGTTTACGATCGTTTTAATCAGCGTCGCGATTTTTGTCACTAGCGCATCGAGCCAGGCACCCTCCTCGCCTTCTGCCGTAAGTGTCGAACGGGCGATAGCGACCCCGAAAATTGAAGAGACTGCTTCTAAGGAACGTACCGAGGCCGTTGAGTCGGTAGGTGCAATGTCACCGAATGCGATTGTCGTAAGCACCTACCCGTTCACCGCTACCAGCGGTGTGCCGCTGGAAAACATGAGCACTGGCACTACACAGTTGATCGGCGCGGACCAGGAGGATACACCCTCCGCCGTGACCAACATCGGTTTCGATTTTTGGTTCGACGGAGTGCGCTTCACACAGTTTTCATGTAACCCTAATGGTCTGTTCCGGTTTGGACCTGTTGCCGTTTCAATCGCGTTCGACAACCAAACCGGTTTCGAAACCACCACGGACGCCCCGAAGGTCGCCCCCTATTTTGATGATTTAGCTACCGGAACAAACGGAAAGGTTCACTACAAAACAATCGGCGTGGCCCCGAATCGCAAACTGGTGGTTGAATGGTTGAACGTGCAGATTCCGCACGTTGGCACTGGAAATCCGGGCGCCGGCACTTTCCAAATGTGGCTGTTTGAAACTACTGGTGTTGTTGAATTTGTCTATGGTCCCGGTGTGGTTCTGAATAACGGAACTGGTGGCTACACGATCGGTTTGCAGTCTGGCGCCAGCTCTAACATGGCCAGCGTTACTTCTTCAACAGCGACCGTTTCTTACGTTTCACCTCCAAATACTTCTCAGACGGATCCAATCGTCGCGGGAACAGCGTACTTGTTTACACCGAATATTCCCGCAAATCCGACAGGACTCAACTTTACAGGAACGGGCGCGGTGACAACGACGCTGAACTGGACCGACAACTCTTCGAACGAAGTCGGTTTTGTAATCAGTCGATCCACAGACGGTGGTGCCACTTACAACATCTTGACCCAAACCGGTGCGAATGTAACGTCCTTTACTGACAACACGGTCGTACCGACAACGACATATTTTTATCAAGTGCGGGCGGTGACAGAAGGAGCGCTCAGCAGTCCTATCACGAGCAGTGTAACGACGAATCCCGTTGGCAATGTGTCTTCAACAGCAGCGGGAGGCAATTGGAGTCTAAATTCGACCTGGGCTGGCGGTGTTGTGCCTACGGCAAGTGACAACGTGACTATTGCTAATGGGGCAACGGTCACAATTGACACTGCTGCTCAGGCCTACAGTCTCACGGTAGGAACGGGAGGTTCCCCCGCTGTCTTGCAGTTTGAATCTGCGAATGCGCGTTCGCTAAACATAGGTACTGATGTAACGATAGCGACCAATGGTACATTCCAATCTTCGACTACAGGGACGATAACCGCGCATGCCCTCTCTGTGGTTGGCAACATCACAAACAATGGAATCCTGGATTTCAGCACTAACGCGAACACTGCGGGTGCCGGAATCACGTTCACGGGCGCGGCGAACAATTCATTTGGCGGAACGGGAGCTATCACGGACGTGAGGTCTATTACCGTTAATAAGGGGACATCATCCGCATCCACGCTGGAGCTGAATCCGACCAACTTAACAGTTCAAGGTGTCGCCACCGACTTCGCTGGGTATTTAACCCTGACTAATGGCACGTTCAAGATCTCCGGCAGTTTTCCTCTGGTTAACCGAACGTTTACGACACCCACGTACACGATTCCAGCAACTGCCGGCATCTGGCTGAACAATCCGAACTACACGGTGGCGGGAACCGCATCGGGAGCAACAACCAGTAACAACGGACTTCTGAGGGTCTCGCAGGGGACTTACAACGTCGGTGTCGGCGCCGGTGACCAGATGCGAGGTGCCACTGGTGCGGTTTTTACAATCGAGGGTGGCACACTTAACACCTCTGGCACCTTCGACCCTCAGGGTGCAGTGATGTACACACAAACCGGCGGGACGGTGAACGTTGCAATTATTGGCAACAATCTCACTAGTCTTGGGTCGTTTGACCTTCTTAGCTTCGGCTCGTTTTTCACAATGAGCGGAGGCACCATCAACATCATCAATCCAAGCACTGGTGGAACGAAGGTTGATTATCATGTGAATTCGGCCGATGCCAATACGAACATATCAGGTGGAACTGTGGTAATTGGCGCCGGCGCCGCACCGGCGAGTAGCATTTACAACGTCGCGGGACAGATGCCCAATACGATCGTAAACGCCACACAAACAATGCGAGTAAACAATGCCATTGTCTCCATGCGAGGGACGAGTGTTACAAACAACGGGATCATCGACTTTACGGGCACCAATCCACGCTACGATTTTGCCTCGTCGATCGGTGCGATGACTTACGGCGGTTCGGGATTGTTTGGAACAGCCGCCGTTCCCGTTGGCGGATTCGGAATCAGTAGCAATAGTGGTTTTTCAATTACACTGAACTCGTCGATCTTCTGCAATAGGGTCAATTTGTTTCAAGGTGGATTTGTCAACAGTAACCGAATCACATTGGGGAGCGGTGGAACATCTCAGACCCTGGTCCAAATAGGCGGAGGGACTACACCGGGTGGTAACTTTGATGTGAGCCCGATTCATAACCAGGGTACTGGCGGTCAGATACTCCGTTATGATTTCGAAACTGCGGCCAGATCGACGGGAGTCGAAATCAATCCAACGCGCGTTCTCACGAGCATTAACAGCATTAACAATCCGAATAATGTAACCATCACAGGTGGTGATCTAACGTTGACCAGTAGCGCGACTGCTCTTGTTCTCAGCGACGGAAGACTCATCACCGGCACGAACAATCTAATCCTTAGTTCACCGACAGCGTCCGTCTCTCGCACAAATGGTTATGTCGATGGAAACTTCCGAAAGAACTATTCCGGCACCGCGTCGAAGGTTTTTCAGGTGGGCACTGCAAATGGCTATTCACCAGTAACTGTGAATGTGACTGGCGGGACGCCCGCAGATGTGACAGTTAAAGCCGTGCAAGGTCCGCAACCAAATATCTTCTCGTCAGCGCTTGCGCTGCAGCGTTACTGGAAATTAACGGCTCCTGCGACCGTTACGGCAGATCTCACTTTCCAATATCTTCTTTCTGACGTATCGGGTAACGAAGCGATTTACCAAGTCTTGAAGTATAACGGAACGTTCTCCACTCCACCGGGCTCTTCAGTGGATACTGTCAATCACCGTGGTTTAGCCCCAGGCCAACTCGCCTTTACGGCTGACTGGACTGTAGGTCAGCCGAACGCACCGACTGCGGCGCCTGCGACAATTAGCGGTCAGATTACAACTGCGCAGGGACTGGCACTTGGAGGCGTAACTGTAGACCTCAATGGCTATCAGAGTCGCCGCACAATAACTGACGGCAACGGTAATTATCGCTTTGACAATGTCGAAACGGACCATTTCTACACAGTCACTCCGACGCTCACGAATTACATTTTCAGTCCTGGTAATCGTGCCTTTTCCTTACTTGGAACTCATAGTGATGCGACATTTACCGCAACAGCAACACAGACAGGTAATCCTGTAACTTCGGGAGACTTTTTCGTGCGCCAGCAGTATCTGGATTTTCTCGGTCGCGAGCCAGACAATGAAGGATGGCTGTATTGGACGGGACAAATCAGTGCCTGCGGTGCAAACCAACAATGCATCCGCCAACGTCGGATAGAGGTGAGCGCTGCGTTCTTCGATAGCGAGGAATTTCAACAGACAGGCTCATTCGTTTACGGCCTATACAAGAATGGACTTGGACGGCAACTGTCTTATGCCGAGTTCTCTGCAGATCGAGCACAATTACTCGCCGGACCAGATACGGAAATCAATAAACAGGCGTTCACGAACGCCTTTGTGCAAAGGGCCGAGTTCTTACAAAAATACCAGGGCGCTTACACAGCGGAAGCTTTTGTTGACGCCTTGCTGGCCAACATCTGGCAGGTGACTGGGATTGATTTGACTGCTAATCGCGAGACATTGATTGCTCACTACGCAACTGGTGGCAGCGATGTGAACCGTAGTCGAAGCCTCGTGTTGCGAGATGTAGTAGACAACGCGTTGGTCAGACAGGCCCAATACAACCCGAGCTTTGTACTAATGGAGTACTTCGGTTATCTGCGGCGAGATCCGGATTCGGATGGCTATTCGTACTGGCTGGACCTCCTGAACAATCGCGAAGCCGGAAACTATCGGGGAATGGTTTGCGCGTTTATAACATCAGAAGAATACCAACGTCGCTTTAGCGCGGTAGTGAGTTACAGCAATCGCGACTGTGGCTGAATTCAGAACCGCAAGGTCAACCGTCCATGGAACGCGCTTTTAGTGGCACAGACTTCGGTCTGTGAACGTTGAGTGGTATTCAACGGTGCTGAAACCAAAACCCATTTGTCATTGGTCATTTGCCATTTCTGATTTTCGATTTGAAGAAACCATACGGGCACAATTCAAATGTCAAATGTCCAAGGTCTAATCTCGAATGGTTTTTACCAATCGTTGAACATCATTCAACCTTTACAGACTGAAGTCTATGTCACTAAAAGCGCGTTCCATGGACGGTTGAGTATCCGCCTCGCTTTTATTCGCCAATATCGGCGCACAAGGAACCTTC
>JBKPCC010000027.1:0-24029 GCA_046727215.1 Acidobacteriota bacterium | reverse complement strand
GCGTTAATCTGCGGTTAACCGCTTGCTAACAAACAACACGGAGGGTAAGTTCGCCAATTATGGCAAGCCACGCAAAACCTCTAAAGAAATCATCGGGTGTAAAGCGGACTCCTACCAAAAAAGGCCCGGAGATCTCGGTCGATGAGTTCCTGAAACTGAAAAACCCCAAGGGAGACTTGATAGTTAATGTTGAGGGCGAACACGTTTCATTAACAAGTCTGGACCGCGTTTACTGGTCGGACGAGAAGCTGACGAAGTTTGACCTGCTTTGTTATTACTTGCGAGTTTCGGACGACATCATGCCGTTCCTGAAAGATCGGCCGGCGATCCTGCAACGTTGGCCCAGGGGAATTAACGCGCCAATGTTCTTTCAACAGGATCTCGAAAGCGCCCCTGCCTTTGTTAAGACCGTCAGACTGCAAAACCTTGAAGGCCGCGAATTGGATTACGCAGTCTACACCACAGTCGGCTCGCTGCTTCACTTCGTTAATCTCGGTTCGATCGAACAACACCCGTGGCATTCAACTGTCAAACATCTGAACAAGCCTGATTGGATTGCGCTCGATCTCGATCCAAAGAATGCACCGTGGGAAAACGTTTTAAAAGTAGCCTTGACAGTGAAGAAAGTCTGCGACGAGATCGGCGTACGGCCTTTTCCGAAAACGTCGGGTTCGTCAGGCATACACGTGTACGTCCCTCTGGAACCACGGAATGGATACGAGAAGGTCGCAGAGTTTGCCAGGCTGCTCGCATCCGAAGTCGCAAGCCGCGAGCCGTCTATCGCGACGATCGAACGTTCGATAGCTAAGCGCAAAACCAGCCAGGTGTATGTGGATTGGATGCAGAACGCGCGGGGAAAGAGCCTGGCGTCAGTTCTAACTGTACGTGCTAAATCAGAGGCGCCGGTTTCGATGCCGTTGTCATGGGCACAGATTGAGCGTGGAGTGAAGATCACAGATTTCACCTTGCAAAATGTCCCTGGCTTGATTGCTAAGAAAGGCAACCCTTGGTCCAAGTTCTTTTCCGAGCGCCAGAAGTTGAAGCTTTGAATCCACAGATTACGCATCAGATTACACTGATTAGAAGGCAGAAAGCAGAAAACGGCAGAAAGCAGAAGGCGGAAGGCAGAAACGCAGTACTGCCTTATGCTGTCTGCCTTTCTAATCAGTGTAATCTGTCGATCCGGCTTGACCTGCTCCAGCGCAATGCTTATTCTTCAACAAGTTGGGTGCAGTAGAGACATGATCGAAGAACGCAACAGTTATCGCTACTACTACTATTACGGCCCGCTCTCCGGATGGAGGGACGGTCGGGCGATGAACTGCCGGAGCGTAGCGATCACTTAGCGCCTCGGAAAAGTTTCACTACCGGCCATCGGTCCTTCCATCGGGAAGGATCGGTGGCCGGTTCTTTTTTTGTCCCAAGGTTGTTCTTTTTCCCGGCGCCGTGCGATGCGGCGACGGCTTCATAGAAAGGTTTGAAAACGTGTTAACCGAAACTAAAGACTCCGTGTTGCAGGACCACGTTGATGCGCGAATCGTAACTGTCGGCGCTCAGCAGGTCGCTGATCGAAATAACATTGTCCAACTGGATCCAGATCATCCAGGGTTTCGCGATCCGCAGTATCGTGAACGTCGAAACAGAATTGCCGAAATCGCAATGAGCTATGAAAGCGGCCAGGAAGTTCCGGACGCTCCTTACACCGCGGATGAACATAGCGTCTGGCGGACCATCTGGCGTGCTCTTAAACCTGCACATCAAATGCACGCCTGCGCCGAATATCTTGAGTCATTGGATCGGCTGTCCTTTCCTGTAGATCGGATTCCGCAGTTACGTGAGGTCAGTCGGAAAGTCCAGGCGATTAGCGGCTTCCGACTCGAACCCGTAGCTGGTTTGGTCGAACCCCGAGTATTCCTTGAGAACCTTGCGAACGGCGTCTTTCTATGCACTCAGTATATTCGTCACCAATCCACTCCGCTCTACACACCCGAGCCGGACGTAGCTCATGAAATCATCGGTCATGCAGTTACGCTCGGTAGTCCGCGATTGGCCCAACTCAACAGATTATTTGGTGAAGCCGTCAAGCGCACTACTTCTGCTGAACGTCTTGAACTACTGTCGCGACTGTACTGGTTCACGATTGAATTCGGTGTGCTGCGCGAAGGCGATGAGGTCAAGGCTTATGGCACGGGGCTATTGTCGTCTGCTGGTGAACTGGCAGAGATGAGCAAGGCTGAGCTTCGTCCTCTGGATTTCAACGCTGTGACGAAGCAGGGATACGACCCCACGCATTTCCAACCAGTGTTGTTCTGCGCGCAGTCATTCGCGACGATGTACGAATCGCTCAGTGAGTTCCTGTCGAGATGGAACTAACAATTAAATATCAAGTTTTGGATCGGTGAATTGGAATTTTCGGATCGAGGTGGGCCGAAACGGCCAATTCTGCTCACGAAAACGTGAACACGTAACTGGTGTCTCCCGGCATTTATCTTGCTAAGAGGACGGTAAACATAGCCTCCCTACGATCGAAACCGGAGCTCAAGAGTTATGGGATTTGCTCCTTCCTTCTAGAAACTAATCGGAACATCCGAATTGTGTTTTAGAGGTGTGCATCAGTTGGCACCAAACTCTTGCTAGGCACAGGAGTACACGTATGTTCACACGAAGGTCGATTAATTCAGGGCTTGTCGCTTTGATAATTGCGGTAGTGCTTTTTTTCATCACTGGAAATGCGCAGGCACAATCAACAGCCACGTTACAGGGAACAGTTACAGACCAGCGCGGCTCGGTCATTCCCAATGCGACTGTCACGGTTCGCAATCGAGGAACATCATTTGCACGTACAACCCAGACTGACACCGAAGGAAATTACCAGGTCGCCGCACTGCCGGTGGGAAACTATTCCGTCGAGGTAAAACTGCAGGGTTTCAAAACCAATACGGTTGACATTCTGCCTATTGAGGTGGCTCGCACGGTGGTTTTGAATTTCCAATTGGAAGTCGGCGACATCACGCAACAGGTACAAGTGACGTCCGAGGTGCCCGTGGTCGAGACTGCAACCACGTCGGTTGGGACGGTGATCAACCAGCGCACAGTTCAGGAGATACCTCTGAATGGCCGGCACTTTGTCGATCTCGGACTACTCATTCCCGGTTCTGTGACACCGCCGCAAAATGGATTCTTGACTGCTCCTTTGCGTGGGCAAGGATCATTTGGATTGAACACAGCAGGCGGGCGTGAAGACACGGTCAACTTCATGATAAACGGCATCAACCTCAACGACATGTCGCAAAACCAGATTACGTTCCAGCCGTCTATTAATACAGTGCAGGAGTTTAAGCTCGACAATTCGACTTTCAGTGCTGAATACGGTCGTAACTCAGGCGCAATCGTCAACATCGCGACACGCTCGGGCACAAATGAGTATCATGGCGAGCTGTTTGAGTTTCTGCGCAATGATGCACTCGATGCTCGCAACTTTTTCGATGCAACCAAGCCACCGTTCAAGCGGAACCAGTTTGGATTCAACGTTGGTGGTCCTCTAAACCTTCCGCATTTTGGCGAAGGCGGTCCCATTTTTAGTTACAAAGGGAAAAACAAAACGTTTTTCTTCTTCAGCTACGAGGGATTGCGGCAGCGCCAGGGACTAACACTTACGAGCAACGTGTTAACTGATGCTCAACGAGCTTCGGTAACGAATCCGACAGTACTACAGCTACTGCCGCTCATTCCGAGGGCAACGAGTGTCGATGTGGTAAATGGTGTTCAGGTCGCGCGGTTCACCGGTTCAGGTACAGCTCCGGTTAACATCGATCAGTTCACGATTGATATCAGCCACAACATCGGCACGAATGATCGTTTGCACGGGTATTACGCCTTTCAACGGGACTTTCGCGGTGAGCCAAATCTGCAGTTAAACACGATGCCGGGCTTTGGCGACACGCGGCAATCGCGGCGACAGATCTTTACGTTGAACGAGACCCATACGTTTGGTTCATCGCTGGTCAATGAGGTTCGCTTTGGATTTAATCGAATTCACATAACGTTCACGCCGAATTTCCAGGCAAATCCCGCGGACTTTTTCATTAATGAAGGCGTGAACCAGTCAATCGGATTGCCGCAAATCAGCATTACCGGCTTCAACTTCAATTTGGGCGGCCCGTTCAACTTTCCTCAGGGTCGAGCCGACACGACGTATGTAGTGTCCGACACGCTCAGTTACCTGCGCGGTAAGCACTCGCTAAAATTCGGGGGTGAGTGGCGCCGCTTCTACAACAACAACTTCACGCTGGACACAGGACAATTTGCCTTTCCGAATGTAAATAGTTTCATTGCCGGCACGGCAAATTCATTCAGTGTGACTCTTGGCGACCGTTCAAGCGCTATCGCACAGGGTTCTCTCGGGGTTTACGCTCAAGACAATTACAAGCTGAGACCGAACCTCACCCTGGAACTAGGGTTGCGCTACGACTGGAACATGTCTCCCACAGAACGATTTGATCGGTTCGTTGTGTTTGATCCAGCGACAGTTTCGCTTGTTCGGTTGGGATCAGGAGTGGATCAGGCTTACCACACCAACAATAAAAACTTCCAACCTCGTTTAGGTTTCGCGTGGGATCCTTTCAAGGATGGAAAGACATCCGTTAGAGCGGCCTATGCCGTGCTTGTGGACCAGCCTGTGACGAACGCCGTCACACCGCTGGCCGCAAATCCGCCGCTGGCCACACCGTTGACGTTCACGGGTCCAATCCGTTTTGACAACGCAATACTCGTTGCGGGTCTGTCGGGCCTGGCTCCAAATAATATTGATGAAGGCTTCGACAACGCCTATGTTCAATCGTGGAATTTAAACGTGCAACGCGAAATCAGGCCGAGCCTTGCTGTGACAGTTGGATACTTTGGTACCAAGGGAACGCACCTGCGTATCACCAGAAATATCAATCAGCCGGTAAACGGCGGCGCCAGACCATTTTCTTCGTTATCGCTAAGCAGTCCAATTCGTCCAGGTGTGCCGCTCGGCAACATCACGCAGGTCGAGAGCACGGGAAATTCCAGTTACAACGCGCTGTGGGTAACGGCAGACAAGCGACTGACCCACAATCTCCAGTTCAATGCTTCGTATACGTATTCGAAGTCAATTGATTACAACTCCCAGAGCAGTCAGGGCGTTATTATTCAAGACAGCTATAACCTGCGAGACAACAGGGGCTTGTCGGACTTCGACGCCCGACACCGCTTTGTGGTAAGTGGACTTTACGAACTGCCATTTCACGGAAATCGATTGGTCGACGGTTGGCAGCTCTCCACGATTGTTCAATCACAGAGTGGAAACCCGGTAACGATCGTAATTAACAATTCGACATTCACTGGCACGCTTAATACGGTCAGACCGGACGTCAATGGACCGATAGCGATTCTGGGGACGCCGAATCGATGGTTTGATACAAACGCATTCATCGTTCCAGCCGGTCGTTTCGGTTCATTAGGACGCAATGTCGTGATCGGACCGGGCTTCAACAATACTGATTTTTCAGTAATCAAAAGGACGAAGCTGACTGAGACAAGTCAGGTTGAATTCCGTGCGGAGGTGTTCGATATCTTCAATCACGCGAATTTTGGTCAGCCTGGTCGCGTTGTAGGCAGCGCGAACTTTGGTCAGATCACGAACACGCGTTTTCCGACGGGCGACTCGGGATCTTCACGGCAGCTTCAGTTCGCAGTGAAGCTGAAGTTCTAAAGACTCGCATCATTGTGGCATGAGGTCACTACCGTAACGCCCAAGCGTCGGGTCGTAGCCTCTGAACACTTCGATCCACGTCAAAGGTTGAGGGTTGGGAGGCTACGACATAGATGATCTCATCCGGCGCTGGTTGTTGATATCAGTGAGGTCAGTCAGTGCCGGCATGCGCACCTTCGCTTAGACTCGCCGCCGGTGCAATATGATGAAGCTGACTGGCATCAATCATGTTCAGGCCTTTTTCACGCACGGTTTGGAAAGCGGGCATGATCTCCTCGTCGAATCTTTCCATCCCTAGCGGGTTGCGTTTGTAACCTGTAAAGTCGAGGTACAACCTGCGACGCATTAGCCTGTCCGGCATTCCCGCAAACCGTAGCAGCGGATACTTGATTGCATGACCGAACAGTTTCCTTCCCAGCATCGTGTAATAGATGGGTACGCCGAGCGAGAACTTCAGACTCGATTTACTGCCGCCGCGCCAGAATTCCATATTGTATTTCCAGCAGGTAAAGAAGAATTCCCACTGGAGATCGGTCATCTCGATCAACTTGGCGCTGTGCTTCTTTTCCATCCTCGTGTTCTCTAAAGGCACGAAGAAGGTGGGAACAAACATTCCCTTCGCGTGGCGCAGGTCAAACAATAGATCCAAGGACTGCTTAGTGTCTTCGTCAGTTTCGCCGGGAAGCCCGATGATGAACGTGCAGAACGGAAACCAGTTATGGCGGTTCAGGATTTCCATGCCCTTCACCACGACATCGCGCCACTGGTGTGCACGATACGGGTAGGCCTTACCCTTCATATACGTATTGAATAACTTCGGGCTACCAGTCTCCAATCCAATAATTGGATCGGCGACGCACTTATTGGGATCGGTTGAAGCTTTGTGTCGCAGGTGAGAATACGGGACCAGCAGTGGAGTCAAACGTTCGATAATCGTCGGATCTCTTACGACCGGCGCCATCGTGATGTGCGAAGTCTGTATCGTTTGAATGCCGCGAACTTCGATAATGCTTTGGAATAGTTTTTCGAGTGCAGGTACGTTCGTTTCAAAGTTAGGTAGCTGCTCGTAAAGAAACATATCTTCGGAAGCAACCATTACTTCCGTCGCGCCTTCACCTGTATTCACTCTTACGCTGTTGATGATGTGTTCGAGAGGGAACGATCGTCCGACTTTGGTTGCGGGTGAACAGAACTGACAACCGCGACCACAACCACGCGTAATCTCGACCACGCCGAAAGTCGATCGATGCTTCACCACCGGAATCTCTTCCACTGTCGCTTGCATCTCTTTCGAAATCTTCACAATCCGAGGCAGGCTTGGATCGCCTGAAACTATGCGGCGGAACAGATCGCCAAACACTCGTTCGATTTCACCGTCGATCAAATAATCAATCTTGAACTCGTCGAGCCGGTTTGCCTTTTCCAACTGCCAGGCGCCTGGGCCGCCCACAACGATCTTCGGTTTGTATTTTTGAATGATCGGGTGTGTGACGATACGGATGAACTCGTGCGCATTTACCGGCATCAGGTTTTCGCCGGCGAGTTTTGAATACACGTCCGTTGCGTAAGAGATGCCCAGTGGATTATGAGCATGGATAGCCAGGACTTTGGTCTCGGGCCCAACGAACCGCTCTAATTGATCGACATAGCAGACAACCACGTCGTCTTCGCTGTATTCACGCAACAACAAAGTCTCGACCATGCGCAGGCCATTAGGAACATACTTGGCCCGCCCATCTGGCCATGATTCGTTTTCGAATGCAGCTTTGTTGAAGAAGGTACTGCTGTATTTAACTGGGATGGTGGCCGACAGCATTTGCTGCCAGATACTATGATTCCATTCACTGGCTTCGGTCGAAGAAGCGGTGAGCACGAACAGGGGTGAACTCATGTGAAGCGCTTTCTCAGGGGCATCAAAAAAATAAGAAAATAAACAGCTATGAATCAGGTACAGCGCATTCGCAAGTTGGCGAATTCTAACACCAGTGTATCCCCTTGCCAACTCAATAGATTCAGACGAGTTTAGCGAATTGGAGGCCGGCTTGCGAGGAAAAGGGGAGCATCACGTGCAATCCAGTGGCGTGTCATCTGAACGCCGCAATAACGTCGTTCGGTAAACCTGCGACGATTTGTCTAGCAAGTTCCTCTGCATTCATCCCTCTGGAAACTTCAACTCGTAACTCCGCCAGTTCGTACAAGGGTCGCCTGAAGTCGTACAAGGCCTTCGCTTTCTTCCTGTCCGGGGCCAGCGGTCGATTGATTCGCGTTGCAGCGATCCTTTTCCAGCAATCTCCAAATGGAACATCTAGCCAAACGCTGAATGCATTGAATTCTTTCAGCAAGTCACGGTTCTTACTGATAGTCCACGCTCCGCCGCCGAGGGCAATGATCGGAGCTCCTAGTGCGAGAACCTGTCGCAACACAGACGTCTCAATTTTGCGAAAATCAGCTTCACCGTTTTCCGAGATGAGTTGAGCAGGAGTGCGGCCCTCCTGACGCGTGATCTCAGTGTCCAGATCAATTGCTGAGCAACGAACAAGTTCAGCCAACGCTTCCGCAACGCTCGTCTTACCCGAGCCCATGAATCCTGTTATGACAATTGAGCGAGTGACAGGCATCAGTTGACTAACGTTCGACTAGCGATTCGAGTAACGGAAAGAAACCGGGAAAAGACACATTTACACAGTCGGCGTCTACAATCTCGGAATCGCCCTCGGCAACTAAAGCTGCAACCGAAAAAGCCATTGCGATTCGATGGTCACCATGCGAATCCACTCGCGCTCCTTTCAGACTTGTTGGGCCGTCAACGCGAAAGCCGTCGGGGTACTCCTCAACGTCAGCATCCATGGCCCGGAGATTCTGGACGGTGGTTGCAATGCGATCACTTTCTTTCACGCGTAACTCCCTGGCGTCGCGAACCTCGATTCCACCACTCACCTGTGTTCCCATGACTGCTAACAGCGGTAACTCATCGATGAGTTGTGCGACGGCGTGCCCGCTCACTTTTCCAGCGCTGCGACTTTGCACGTGTTGCATTCCGCCGCCAATGTTAACCGTTCCAACTGGTTCATTACTGATTTCCTGTACATCGGACAGAGTGATCTTCGCGCCGAGTAATTCCAGCTCCGAGAGAAACTGTGTTCTTGTTGGATTAAGGCCAATGCCTTTTATCGTCAAATTCGAATCCGGCAACAGCGCAGCCGCGGCAATCAAGAAAGCTGCCGAAGATATGTCTCCTGGAATCTGAACATCCTGCGCCGTCAGCCGCGCTGGGCCCGTCACGGAAATCGCCCACTCGCTCTTCCCACCTTCGCCCACTCGGGCCCTCTCCGCCTCTCTCTCCTCCCCCTCGCCCACTCGCAACGACGCGCCGTACCACTCAAGCATCCTTTCCGTGTGGTCGCGTGTGCTGACATATTCAATGACCGTTGTCTCTCCATCTGCATACAGGCCCGCAAGAAGTACACACGACTTCACTTGTGCACTGGCAACCGGTAATTCGTAACGAATAGGTTTCAGTGGCTTGGCTGAGGAGATCCGCAAAGGTGGTCTACCGTTCTGGGATTGGATTTGCGCGCCCATTCTTTCGAGCGGATCGATGATGCGTTGCATGGGTCTCGATTTTAATGATTCGTCACCGGTCAGTTCAGAAGAAAACTCTTGCCCGGCTAACACTCCGGCGAGCATCCGCATCGTTGAGCCACTGTTGCCGCAATCGAGCGCGCGTTCAGGTGGAGAGAAACCTGCGAGTCCTTTTCCATGGATGCGCACTACATCGCCGTCAACGCTCACGGACGCTCCCAGTTGACGTAAACAATTGAGGGTGGAAGCACAATCCAGGCTGGTTGAGAAATTCGACAGGCGTGATGTTCCCTCGGCACAGGCAGCGATCAATGCTGCTCGATGCGAAATCGATTTGTCGCCTGGAAGGGTTACGTTTCCGTTGAGCCTGCACGCGGGCCTTATTTTCATTCGGGCCAATGTTAATGCAGTCGACCTTAGAACCGCGACTGTATCGAGCTGATGGGAGAAAAGACTTAGCCGCATCAGATTAACGCAAACGACGCAAATCAGGTAAGATTATGAAGCTCAGAGAATTCCGCGAATTGTAACTTCGTCTCTCTTGTTGATCTGCGTATTCGGCGCAAATCTGCGGCTAGTCTTTTAAAGGTTCCGCTCGCCGCCCGCCCCGTTCTGAGTACCGTATTTCTTGGCATTTCTTGACAGTGCAATACATAGCGTGTTACACCGTCGGTCTTCCGGTAGCCTTTGGAGGTTTCCAGAAAGCAGCCAAGGTCCTCGCTCGTGGCTCCTGAGAGAGACCATGCCTGATAGTCGTGACTGTAGAAACGACTGAACTCAAATTGCCCAGCCGCATCGAGGCTATCGCCGAAGCCGCCGCGGCGGTCGCAGGCCTAATGAGCCGGTCAGGAATCGACGAGAACGCTGCTTTTGGAATCGATATGGCCGTTCGTGAGGCCGTGACCAATGCTGTGCTCCACGGAAACAAAAAGGACGAAAAGAAGTTCGTCGAAATTAGTTTCATGAGTTCCCCTGGTGCCTTGGAGATCAAAGTGCACGACCAGGGGGCAGGATTCAACCCCGAAACTATCCCCGATCCAACCGCAGATGAGAACTTGTTGAAGACCTCAGGACGCGGAATCTTTTTTATGCGTAGTTTTATGGACGAGGTCGATTGGGTCATCCGGCCGGAAGGTGGTACCACAGTAAGAATGGTTAAGCGATTTTAATTTATCTTTTGATTCGCGATTCGCCACACGCGGTTTAAGTGCGGAGCAGGGACGCGACGGTAAAGATTCTCAAAATACCAGAAGGAGAGTTCTAACATGGCAGAGCTAAACATTTCAGAGCGGCAAGCCGGAGACGTCACTGTTCTTGATATGGATGGAAAGATCACCATCGGCGAAGGCAGTGTGGCGCTCCGCACCGCTGTGCGGCGAATGCTCGAGGAAGGTAAGAAGAAAATTCTTTTGAATCTCGCAGGTGTTGGATACATTGACTCGAGCGGCATTGGCGAATTGGTTTCGAGCTATACCGCCATCAACAAGGATGGTGGACAATTGAAACTACTCAATCTGACCCAGAAGTTGCAGGACCTTTTGACAATTACAAAGCTTCTGACCGTTTTTGACGTTTACGAAAACGAATCTGAAGCGTTGAGCAGCTTCAAATAAGCGGCTGTCATCAAATGCTGGTCGCAGACGAGCAAAGGAGAATGTAGATGGCTGAGCTGGATGTGAAAGAGCGGCAGGCAGGCGACGTTACGATTTTGGATATGAGTGGCGCCGTAAGAATTGGCCAGGGCGCCGTGGCGCTGCGCGATTCCGTCCGCCGCTTGATCGATGGCGGCAAGAAGAAGGTGCTGCTGAACCTTGGAGGAGTGAACTACATCGATTCGAGTGGCATTGGCGAACTGATCGCGAATTACACAACCGTTAGCCGCCAGGGTGGACAACTTAAGTTGTTGAATCTCACAGATAAGATTCAGAACTTGCTGGTAATAACAAAGCTATTAACTGTTTTTGATGCTTACGACAACGAGGCTGAGGCGCTCAACAGTTTTAAGTGAATAAGTGATCCTCGGCAGAGGCGCGAGCTGTCAGCTTGGGCCGTTCATCTCCGCAGGCTGACCGCTTGCGATAGTAATTGCGGTTTGACTCAATATTGGACAGGCATTTTGCCTAGGGAATGACAGGCGCAATGCCTGTCCAACGTATGTTCCGAGCAAGGTTTCGTCGATTACTTTCACTTGATGACCCTCCCGAGCGCACGGCTTTGGCCTTTTCCATCGGTGTTTTCATAGCGTTTTCACCTTTTCTCGGGCTGCACACAATCGCTGCGACTGTCATCGCATTTGTTTTCCGCTTCAATAAGATCGCGATCTACACGGGCACCTTCATTAACAATCCCTTTCTCACCATTGTTCCCATCATCGTGGCTTCATATGCGATTGGCGCTGTGTTGCTGGGTCGGCCGTTCTCGATCTCTCAGGAAGGACTGGATCTGTTAAGACATCCGGAACTGTTGTCCGGAGAATATTACCGTCTTCTATTTGCGCAGGGCTGGCAGTTACTGTTGCCTTTTACCATTGGGGGGCTAATTCTTTCCATCGTTTGTTCCCTAATTGCCTATCCGCTAACATTGCGAGCTTTGCGGGCGTACCGTCGTCAGCGATTGGAAAGCAAAGCTGATATGGCATCCAGTGGATCGGCGGGGGCATCTGTAAACCACGAAAGCACACGAAACTAAGTTACGAATACACACCAAAAACCCGGAAATTCATGAATTATTCGCTTTGCCTGGCAATTCTGCTTTTAGTCTCAGTTGTAGCGAGTGGACAAACGCCACCGCCCAATCGGCCGAGTCAACCGCCTGCGATTCCACAACGGCCAGCCACAAGTTTTGACATTTCAGAGTACGGGGTTGATTTCCAGGTTGATCCGCGACTCATTATCGTGATGACGGCACTGGAAGCAGCCGGCTTTGAAGCCACTGCGCCGGGAAGAGAGCCCTCGGCGTTTCGAACACAAGTTAGAAGAGATCTTGTCGGTCTCGATCCGGATCTGAAGGGGCGATTAAAAGCTTTCTACGAGCGGAATAAATTGCCATCCCCTGCAACTGCCGCTGACCAGTCCGCGCGTTATGTTTCACTGGCACTTGCTTTGGGCCAACCGCCGGGGTTGGAGCCACCCGAACGATCCGAAGATTTGCCAGGCGGCCTGTTGGAAGTCCTCGACTTTGCCCCACTGGTACGCGAGTTTTATCGCCGCTCAGGAATCGATGAGCGGCTTGTGTCGTACGCTCGTGCTTATCAGGCAGAAACTGATCGATTGCGGCAGCCAACTGCAAACATGGTCCAAGCCGTCCTGACCTACTTACACACCCGCCCGCTCACAATTGCTACCGAACGAGTTGCAAACAAAGCGCCCACCGCTGGTAAGAAAAAGAACGCACCTACAACGTATAGCTTTCGCGAGCACCCGCGCCGGTTTTTCATTGTTCCGGATTTACTCGCCGCTCCTGGTGCAATCAATTTTCGCGTGATTGGGGATTCTTATTACGCAATCGTCCCGGAAGGCACCGATCCCACATCTTCGGAGTTGAGACGTGCCTATCTTCAATACGTAATTGATCCATTGGTACTACGATTCAATAAAGAAGTGGCGGCGCGAAGGGACCAGATTAGACAGTTATTGGATGCTCGCCAAAAAGCTGGGGAACAAGTAACTCCGGATGTGTTTCTTGCCGTCGGGCGGTCGCTCGTGGCCGCGGCAGATGCGCGGTTTGATGAGAACAGGAAACTGTTCGCATTGGCACAATCGAATCGAGTTCAGTTGGTAAACGCCCGTGACGATGCCGCACGCGCGGCCATCGCTAAAGCGTCTCAGTCAGAGATCGCAGCAATTAAGGACGAGACAGTCGCTCGATTGGCGGACGATTACGAGCACGGTGCGGTGTTGTCATTCTATTTCGCTGATCAATTGAAAGATGTTGAGAGTTCTGGTTTCGATATCGCTAACTTTTTTCCCGATATGATCTCTTCATTTGATCCTGCTCGGGAGTTGCGCCGGCCAGCCGAATACGCAGAGGCTCGTCAGCGCGCAATCGCCGCCAGACAAGCGCGGCTAGCGGCGAAGGTAGTTGAGGCAGACACGCCCGCTTATTCCGAAGCTGGGGCAGCACGGTCGGCGGCGCTCATCAAAAGACTCTCAGAAATCGAAGACATACTGCGGCTACGAGATTATGTTAACGCCGAGAATCGTCTGAAGGAGTTGTTAAAAGATTACCCTCGTGAGCCGCGGGTTTTCTTTGCGTTAGCGCAGACGGCAAGCTTGGCCGCGGCTGACGCGACTGATGAAGCTGTTCAAGCAGAACGACTTAACCGAGCATTAGTCAATTACCGGTTCGCCGTCGAGGCCGCGTCACCCGAGACGGATCGGGCTTTGATTTCCAGGGCTCACGAATCGATGGGAAGGATCCACGCTTTTCTCGAGAATCGGGAAGAGGCTGCCAAGGAGTTTGACGCAGCAATCAAAATCGGTGAGGTGCGAGGCGGCGCTTACAAAGAAGCTCTTGAAGGAAAGCGAAAACTAAATCAGCCCTAAAGAAATTTCCAATTTCGAACTGCGAATTTCGAATTAGATAGGTCAAATAGGTTTATAGGTCCTATTGGTTCGCGAAATTTCGCAATCCGCAATTCGAATTTCGCAATTTTTGTCAGTCCGCTCCCACCGCTTTCGCAGCATTAATCCTGCCGCCGGTTACCACCTTACCTTTCAGCGAGTCGAGTTTATCTACTGAATCGAGCAGTTTCTGTCGTAGTGCCTCAACGGACAGTTTCGGCTGTTTTGAAAGGACCAGGGCCGCTACGCCTGCAACCATTGGCGTCGCCATAGAAGTGCCTGAATGCGCTTCGTAATCATCATTCAACCACGTGCTTAAGATCTCTTTTCCGGGAGCAGCGATGTGAACACTGGTAGGACCATAGTTGGAAAAGGATGCCAACTGATCATTTCGATCGAGCGCGGCCACGCTGATTACATTCTTCAACTTATAGCTCGAGGGATAATGAGGTGAACGATCCGTGTTCGTGCTTGCATTGCCACTCGCAGCGACAAACAGTATCCCGGCGTCATAAGCTTTCCGGATTATGTCTTCCAGCGCTCGCGATTTTATAGTCGAGCCCCAGCTCGCGCTGATTACTCGAACGTTTACGCCTTTGTTACGGCGATCGATGACGTAGTTAATACATTCAATCGCGTCTTTTGTATTGCCGAACCCACCGCCATTCATGAATTTTAAAGGCATAATTCGGACTTTCCAGTTCACGCCGGCAATGCCCAGATTGTTGCCTCCTTCGGCGCCGATAATGCCTGCGCAGTGAGTGCCGTGACCGTTTTCATCCATCGGGTCGGCATTATTCGCCACCGCGTTGTAGCCATGTAGATCCTGAATAATCCCTACTCGTCGATCGACGTACGGGGGCACGTTTACCGGTCGGACCCAAATGTTGTTCGCGAGATCGCTGTGAGTGTAGTCAACTCCAGTATCGATGACAGCGACAACGACGTCGTCACTCCCGGTGGTTACTGACCAGGCTTGGATGGCGCTAATGTCAGCACCCTGTGTGCCGCCGCCTTGTCCATGATTATCTAGCGCCCACTGCTCCGCGAAGCGTGGATCTTGTGGATGCTGATGTTCATCGTCACTCGGTGAGAAGTAGGTTTCTTCCGACTGAGCGACATCAGCCGGTTCTATCAGGCTGATTTCAGAATTTACTTCCGCATATTCAACTTCCGGCAGCGCCCGATACTGTGCCGCAACATCTTCAGGATTTGCGTCGTCGAGATCGTCAATAGCCTCGAGTCCGGGAACCGCTTCAATCTCGTCTTCGACTTCATTGTGGAACCGGGAAGTAATGGCTTGAATAGTTTCCTCGCTCACTCCAGGTTTGAATTTGACGAGGACTTCAGGAACTGCGAGTGGAGAGGAATCACTTCTTCCCATTTCTTGATCTTTAAGAAAGGGCCGTTTTGATTCCCCAGGGAACATCCGCACCCGAGACTTCCAGTCGGACTGTTGCCATCGCCTGAGTTGGCCGGCGAAGGCTGCAATTAGAATCAGAATCACTGCGAGGGCGACATGTGGCAGGAAATTATTGCGGTTCATTTCAACACCTCAAAAAGCTTGAACGTCTTCCTTGGTTCAGTGTTCGAATGTTTTTGACACGATTGCTGACTCAAGTGTTTTCGTGTTCTTTCGTGTGACTTCGTGGATCTGTCTTATGCACGACGATAAAACCCAATCGACGAAATCAGACGAAATAACACGAATCGACGACACCTTGCATACTACTAACCGAGATATCAAATTCGATAGTTAGCTCCCTTAAAATCGTATAACCGGACCTGGTGTTTGTTGGCCCGATACTCGTAGGTCTGTCCTTTGGCCTTCAGACGAATTCGCCATCCAGGGGTGATCATTTGGCCACTCATCTCATCGCGCGCTGAAGCACCCAGAGCGGTGTCGGGAAATTCGGTGTCTTCAACCGACTCCACAGTGATCTCCCGATCACTGATACCAAGCCGCGTTTCCAGATCCGCTCGAGCCTGTTGAATTGCTTCTTCCTTTGAGATGGCCATAACGACACCGGGAAAAATCGGTTTAAACTACAAACGAGCTTGCTGCACGTGTTGTTCCACGAAGTTGTCGATGAACGTGAGACTATTTTCCGTCCGTTCGCTTCTCACGTCAAAGGCAAGAGCCAACGGCGAATAGGGGAAGGGGGAAGTGGGGGAATGGGGAATGGGGGAATCGGCGAAAACGGACGGGTAGGTTCACCAATTTTCCCTATTCCCCGTTTCCCCCTTCCGCATCTCCCTCTTTCACCTTTACAGATTTTTGACACAAGCTGTTATCGCAAGTCCCCGAAACGATGCTGCAATAACGCGACGGCTGTGATGGCGGCGGTTTCCGCTCGCAATGTTCGCCCAGCGAGCGTCAGAATCCTCCACCCAAGGTTGCGGGCTCGACTGACCTCAAAGTCATGCCAACCGCCCTCCGAACCAACCAGAGCAATCATGCTTTCCGGATTGTCCAGATCACGAGTGACGTTATTAAACGGGTCACCAGATCGCTCAGAGAACATGAAACGCGCAGCAGCCCTGTCTTCCAACACTTCGTTCAGCTCACGAGGTACGGTGACGATCGGCACCTTTGCCCGCCCTGATTGTTTCGTTGCTTCGAGTGCGATCCGCCGCCAGCGACTGGAGCGGTGTTCCGCATCAGTATCATCTCTCAGGTGAATGTCGGCGTGCCGTGTCATTACAGGAACAATAGTGTTCACGCCAAGTTCAGTTGCTTTCTGGACCACCAGATCGAACTTGTCCGCTTTCAACAGCGCCAGCGCGAGCGTTAGATCAAGCGGTGACTCAGGACTCTTTGGTTGGATGTTTGAAGTTATTGTGAGCCGGGCATAATCGCGCCGCACTTCATCGATGGAGCATTCATATTCTTTTCCTGTTCCGTCGAAAACATACACTGAATCGCCTTGCTTGAGCCGCAATACGTCACGCAGATGTCGCGCTTCTTCAGGCGGCAGGATTACGGATCGCATGTCGTGTTCAAAGGAACTTGCAGGAGCAAAGAATCTACGCTGAGTTGTCATGTCTTTTGGTGTTCTCGCCTTAAACAACAACCGCGATCCATTCACCGTCTTGAGAGACTTCTATCAATTCACTGATTCCGTGGTCTTCCAGTTTTTCTCGAAGCAGTTCCAACTGTGAATCGAGCAGACCGGACAGCACCAGTCGTCCACAGGCCGTACCGATAAGAACTGGAAGCAGTTCGATTATCGCTGGCGCACTAAGGTTTGCGCACACAAGGTCAGCGGAAGGTGTTGTCTCGTCTATCGTGCCCACGCGAAATGTAATGCCTTCGTCGACTGAGTTCTGTTTTGCATTCTCCTTCGCAATATCAACGGCTTCGGCGTCGGTGTCGTACGCAGTGATAGCAGCATCTGGAAAGAGTGTTGCTGCGGCGATTGCCAGGAGGCCGGTACCAGTGCCCACATCCAGCAGGCTGCCGCCCTGAAAGTATTTCTCGATCGCGCGCAGGCAAAGTCGAGTCGTCTCGTGCGTTCCTGTGCCAAAAGCCATCCCCGGCTCAATCCGAATCAGGATGCGTCCTCGCGTATCGGAGATCGGTGACCACGGAGGCGCTATCAGGAAACGCTCTCCCACTTCTATTGGTTGCCAGCTCTTCTTCCACGCCGACAACCAATCCTGATCTTCGACAACGCGCACATTCATTGTACGGACGGCGGAAGAGGGAAGGCTGTAGATGCAAAGTGCTTCTGCAATTTCCAGTCGGATAGCTTCACCATCTGGTAAGGATTTGAAGTAGGCTGTTATGGTTGGAAGAGCGGGATCAGCTTCACTGAATTCAGTACCAAGCGCGCCCGCCTCCATCAAACCGTAATCCACCGCTTCGCGCGCGTCTGCCTCGATCGTTAGGTCAACTGCGTACCATTGCTCAACGGTTGGCACGGCTGCTTATTCCCATTTCATCCAGCAGGTGTTCTTTGTTGCGCCAATCGTCTTCAACCTTGACGAATAGTTCGAGATGAACTTGATGGCCAACCAGTGTTTCGATCTGCCTCCGCGCTTGAATTCCAATTTCCTTCAGCCGGCCGGCACCCTTGCCTATGATTATCTTCTTTTGTGACGGGCGCTCGACTACGATTGTGCAATAGATTCGCGTGAAGTCTTCACGCACATCTTCCCATTTTTCGGTGACGACAGCCGTAACATAAGGAATTTCTTCACCAGTCCTCTGCAGCACCTTCTCACGCACGATTTCAGCTGCGAGACTTCTTAATGACTGGTCTGTCAATTCATCCTCGCCGAACAATGGTGCACCTTCAGGCAGATGTTTGATGATCTCGTCTTGGAGAACATCGATCATCTCACCGTTCAACGCCGAAATCGGAATGACCTCACGCCAGTCGTATTGATCCTTATACCATTCGATCAATGGCAACAATGACGAGCGGTCTTTCATTTTATCGATCTTGTTTAGCAGCAGGAGTGCTGGATTTCCTGACCTCTGCACCAGCTCAAGTACAAATCGGTCGCCCTGTCCAGTCGAAACTGAAGCGTCGCGAATCAAACAAACCAAATCAACCTGCAGCAACGCGCCTTGAACCGCGGCCATCATGCGACGATTCAACTCGTACCCTGGTTTGTGCACGCCTGGCGTATCAACAAAAATGATCTGCCCATCAGGTCGCGTGGTGACGCCCTGAATCTTGAAACGCGTCGTCTGTGGTTTATCGGAGACCGCCGCTATTTTTTCTCCAACTACTCGGTTCAGAAGAGTCGATTTCCCGGCGTTTGGTCGTCCGATGAGGGCAACAAAGCCGCTGCGATAACCTTCATCGTGGGATGGCCGGGACATGTTGGACCTACTTCGCTTTCTCGGCAAAAATCTGCACCAGATTTATCAGGGTTTCGGTGGTCTTTTCCAGTCCGCGCCGCGAATTAAACTCAAGCTTCCCATGAAAGTTCTGGCCACCGGTAAAAATATCTGGCGTTGGCAGACCACGCACAGTTAAGTTCGAACCATCCGTTCCGCCTCTTACTGCTTTGATACTTGGTTTCAGGCCCGCGCGTCGGGCCGCTTCCATGGCGTTCTCAGTCAGTTCTGGATAGTTCTTCAACACTTCCTTCATGTTCTTGTAGTTTTCCTTGACGTCAATAGTGATCTTGACATCAGGAAATTTTGCCTCTGTAGCCTGGACCATATCGCGCAAAACTTTTTCTTTAGTGTCCAGGCCGGCGATGTCGAAATCCCTCAGCAGGACTTTTAATGTCGACTCTTCGACGTCCGCAACGCCGCTGTACGGATGAACAAAACCCACGCGCCCTTCTGTGGTCTCGGGAAGCATGTCATGTGGAAAGCGTGAAAGATAGTCCGCCAGGGCATACATGGCGTTTACCATTATTCCTTTTGCATTTCCCGGGTGCGTGCTCTTACCTTTGAACGTCACCGTTGCAGTGCGTGCGCTCCAGGTCTCGTTGCTGATCTCGCCAAGAGCTTCACCATCGACTGTGTATGCAACTTGAGCTCCGAATCCTTTAATATCAAATTTGTCGATTCCAGTGCCGACCTCTTCATCCGGAGTGAACGCGATCGCTACTGTGCCATGTTTAATCTGCCGATTCTGAATGAGAGTGTCCACCATCGTCATAATTGCCGCGATCCCCGACTTGTCGTCGGATCCTAGCAGTGTAGTGCCATCGGCTGTAATGATGTCGTCGCCAATCATCTCCTTAAGAATCGGGTTCTTAGCAACGGTTATCACCTGAGCGGGATCCTTCGGCAACGCAATGTCTCCACCCTGATAGTTCCTGTGAATGATCGGGTTCACATTCGCACCGGACACGGCAGGTGATGTGTCCATGTGAGAAAGAAATCCGACCACAGGTACCCTGGAATTATCCGGAAGGTTACCCGGCAATGTCGCATACACAATTCCGAACTCACTAACGCGTACGTTCTCTGCTCCGAGGTCCTTCAGTTCTTTTGCGAGTAAGTTCGCCAGATTTAGTTGCTTACGCGTACTCGGTGTCGTCGGCTGATCGTCCTGAGATTGAGTGTCGATCTTTGCATATCGGAGAAAACGATCGAGTGCGGTCTCCTTCGGCGGTTTCAACTGACCTTGCGCACTGGCAAAAACTGCAGAGATTAGAACAATGAAAACTACTAGTATTTGTTTCATCCGGAATACCTCAGAATTGTCGATTAGGAGAGGATTGGCGAATGACTAATGATGCAGATTGCGCAAACTCCGCTGCTTTGAGATGTTTGGCAGGTTTGTTACGAACCCGACGATCGGCAAACCTATCTGTCATGTAGTTAACAATGGAACATGGGTTGCTTGAAATGCATATACCCGGCAAATCTGTTTGAGAATAGAACGTGCGGGTGGTTATGGAAAGGAAGATAGAACCAGGGAAAATTCGTCACCAGGCGCTCTCAGCCCTCGAAAAGTCCACGAAATTGTTCGAAATAGCGGAGAACCTGGTCCGGCAGGGGAACGAATCGGAAGCTCAGTGGGTCAGAAACGAGGCGCGGGCGCAACGTAACATTTCCGTATGGCTAATGGCCACGGCTAACAAACCGAATGCTGAGAAGGGCGCTGGCTCGGCACGGTCCGGAGATTCCTACCGGCGTCTGGATCAATCCGAGCACCGCTCGGTTTAATAGTCCCGACAGACGAACAAAAAATCCACGATCAGGCAATGCCGGATCGTGGATTTTTAGTAATTGATTAACCGCAGAATAACCGATAAGAAAGCATCACAGAAAAACAAAAGTCTGGTGGTTTTTTCGCTCGGGCCTGCGTCAAATCTGCGGCTAACTTTCTCCCGTTTTCCACTTGTTGCCGTTCGAATTGATCTTATCCAGAGCAGTTTGAAGCTCGTCCCGCTTCGAATTTAACGTTTCTTCAGTAGCGTCGCTCGGCACGAAGATCGGAGCCGAAATCTCAACGCGTGCGGTGGTGAAAGGAAGTGGGACTTGAAAATGATCCCAACTTTTGGCCTCCCAATGCCTTCTAGCCGTTACTGTGAAAGGTAAAATCGGTTGACCTGTTTTCTTCGCGAGTAACACGGCCCCCATCTTGGCGACGTACCGTGGTCCTTTTGGACCATCGATCGTAAACGCAGCTGGGCAGCCGGCGCGCATTAGTCTTACCATTTCAAGGATCGCTCCTGTCCCTCCGCGCGTGCTTGAACCACGCGCCGCTCCATACCCGAAACGCCTGATGAAGCGCGCGATGTATTCACCATCGAAACTTTGTGACGTCATCACGACGATTCGTCTCCGTTGCCAGAAGTGCGTAGCAAGAAAAACTCGATTGTGCCAGAGAGTGTAGATTGGCTGTTGACCACTGCTTGCAACCGTTTGCCACTTCTCCCATCCCACAACCTCATAATTGATGGTTGCGCCAATTAGTTTTATCAGCGCAAAGAAGGCAAGATCCGCAGCCCGGATCATTACCTGCTCTTTCCACGAAAATGTTGAAAGACTCGAAAAGTTGTACGCCTTCTCGATTGTCCGTTGTGTTTGGGAATCGACGAGTTCGATAGCAGGTTCTTCGGCTGACGCGTGCATGATCAGTAAAAATGTTCCGAGGTCATTCTTCCAATGAAGTCACGAGTAAAGATCGGGTTCTCCAGGCGGTCGTGTCTTCCACCTCTTATGGATCCACAACCATTGATCGGGATACGCGCGAACAATTTTTTCAACAGCAGCCGCGAAGCGACCAGTGTTCACTTCAACGTCTTTTTTGTGATCGCCAGTTCGAACAACTTCTAAGGCTGGAGCCGCGTGAAAGCAATATCGACCCTTGCTCCGATCCCATATTGCCCAAGTTGGAATGACGGCTGCATCAGTTTTCAGTGCGAGTGTAGCAATGCCGGCGGTAGTGCAAGCCAGTTTGCCGAAGAACGGAACAAACACGCCTTCGAACTCCTGGGTATTCAGGTCTGACAGAATCCCGAGCGTGCCACCCTCTCGTAACAGGCGCAAGGCCTGCTTTGCCGCGCTTTTCTTATCGATTGCGCGATTCCCGAATCGCGTTCTCGTCCTCTCGACCAACTCTTCCAGCAATGGATTATCCAATGGTCGAACCAAGAAACTTATAGGATACTCCAACGCGGACCATCCGAAGCTTAGAATCTCCCACGAGCCGATGTGGCCAGTGAGAAAAATGATCCCTCGTCCCTTCTCTTCCGCCTGCCGTACATAGTCAAGTTCGCGCGGGGAATACTCGATCAGCCCCCGCAGTTGGTCGACAGTGAGTTTCGGAAATTGGCTGAACTCAGCCAGCATCCGGCCCAGGCTTTCGAAGGATTCCCTAAGCAACTTTTGCCGTTCCCCGGGGCTGAGCTCGGGGAAAGCGATTCCCAGGTTGCGCTCACCGGTACGCCTCAGCCGTCCAGCCAAAATGTAACCGAGGCGACCTGTAAGCACGCCCAGGTTCAGTGCGACCGGTCGCGGTAATATCCCCAGAACCGCTAGAAGCGAGCGTCCCAGTACATATTCGGCTCTGGTTTGAAGTATTCCTCGTTTCGCCATTGCGCAGAAGCAGGTCAGTTTATCTTATCGCTGTCGTTAAAGCGTAAGAGCTTCCGGTTGGACAACCGCGTTTAGCGGGGCCAGGGCGGGCCAATCTGCTTACCTGTTATGTGGCGGGAATGATATATTTCGAACGTGGGAGTACCGGATTTCGTAAGTTATTGGTGGCAGAGCCAAGTCTCTCAATCTCTCCTCTGAAATTCTGTTCGATTGGAGCTGGATGGATAAACGCCGGATTCTCATCGTCGATAATAACGATGAGTTGCGCGAAATTCTCGAGGAGGTGCTCGGAACACTCGGCCATGACGTGGTCGTGACGGGTGAGCGCGAGAAGGCGTTGGCACGTAAAGATCTGGACAGCTTTGACTTGATCATCAGTGACCTCACAGAGGACGCCGAAGCAGCACAATCACTCAGCGAATTACAGCGAAGATCCCTACTCACACCTGTGTCATCCAACGGAAGCGGGCCAGGACTGGTTAAGGCATTCAAGCTCGGGGCATCTAATTTTTTGCGGTTACCTTACAAGGACGATGAGTTGCGACAGATCGTCGAAAGCACGCTTTCTTACAAACTGAAGTATGTAGACGACCCAAACGTACTTGCGTACATTCACGAGAAAATTGAATTTGAATTGCCGAGCGACCTTTCTCTAATGAATGGTGTCTTGCAATACCTGCTGGAGAGGGTTTCGCGACTTGGTTTGATTAAGCCCGACAGATCCAATCTGTTCATTGCTCTTGACGAGGCTTTCGTGAATGCTGTTAAGCACGGCAATAAAAGTAATCCGGCTAAGCTCATAAAAATTACAGCCGAGCTTTCTCCGAAAGAGGCTTGTTTCACGGTGGAAGACGAAGGCGACGGGTTCAACGTTCAAGAGATACCCGATCCCTGTGACCCCGCCAATCTTTTCAAGTCATCGGGTCGAGGCGTCCTCCTCATCTACAACATCATGGACGAAGTTGAGTACAATGCGCAGGGTAATCGCGTAAAAATGGTAAAGCGACCGGAATCTTCGGTCGAAACTCAACTCGGTGATCCAAGCACACCCAGCGACCAGCACGCCTGAAACGGCTCAGATCCTCCATTCGCACCGTCCTGTCGATGCGGAGAGTCATGTTGTAACTTCTGGCAGTTTCTGGAGGGCCTGGAGTTGGTGGCTACCACCTGCCGCTACCTCACTCGGGTTGGTGCTCTACTTCCTCGATCCATTCATCGGCGATTGGGACGGTTTGGAGTACACGATGTACTCACTTTGGGGATATCCGTCTTCAATGGCGCTCGGCCGGAACCTGTTTATTTTTGGCAACCATATTTTGTGGTTGATAAGCCACAGTCTCTTCAAGTTGCCGGCCGATCAAGCGTATCTTCTTTTCAAGTTTGCGGTGGTGGTACAAGCGCCATTGGCCGTAATCGCATGCTGGATCCTTGCGCGCGATTTCACACGCTCACTTTATTCCGCCACCGTCGCGGCACTGTTTGTAACGTTTTCTCCGGTCTTTGTTCTCTACGGCGGTCAGGTGATGACTGATGTGCCTTCTGTGCTCCTGGTAGCAACCGCGCTCATCATTCATTTTCGCGGCATCCAACAACACAATGTGGCCAAGGTATTAATTGGTGCGGCTCT
>JBKPCC010000026.1:0-18452 GCA_046727215.1 Acidobacteriota bacterium | reverse complement strand
TAAACCGCCCTTCCCGACCCGAGAGACTTTCCAACTCGAATTTCATCAATGAAAGGTGAATGCCTCACAAACTGTTTGTTAAGCTTTCGATCGACATCCATGCTCAAGCGGGAAAGTCTCTCAGGTCGGGAAGGGCGGTTCACCCCGCTCACGTTCGCTTCACACAAAATTAGAATTCGAAGGGGGTCTAAATCACAAAAGATGAAATGTGCACTCCCGTCTGAAGCGCTGCGATACAGATTGTCCATCCTTCTCCGCGGGCAAAAACTCAATGTGCCGAGTGGTCTCAACCGCGTTTTCGGTGAGTCCGTAGGGGAGACTTTGAATTACCTCGATGTTCGTCACCTTGCCATCTCGACAGAACACGCCAGAAACTATCACTGTACCTTGCACTCCCCTGGCACGAGCCTCATCTGTATAGGTTGGTTCTGTGATCTTCTTTATCTTCGCGCGTCGAATAACCTCTTTAGCGCTATAGATCGGATTGGCACAAGTATCTTCTTTCTCCTTTTGTGCGAGGCCTGCAGTCGGCTGAAGCATCCCGTTTGCCAGTGCAACTAACATCAGCATCCGGATTAGTCTATTCATAGGACCACGTGTTCTGTCGTGGGAAGGGCGGTTTACCTCGCTCCGTTCGCTACGCTGAGTCGGCAAAGCGAGCTGGATTAAAATTCGCTATTTAATCAACAATTTCAATTTCTTTGTATAAGGCTTGCCGCAATGCTTCTGCACAACTCTCGCTGCACGTTACATACATCAAGTCTTTGCCGTCCTTCTTCGCCGGCGAATCCTTGGTTACAACGATCACTGAAACGGAGCGATTGCGTCGTGTCAAAAACATCTCGATAACCTGGCCTTCCAGTTTGTTGATATCAATATCTGGACGCGCTTTCGCTCCAATGCCAAAAAGCTCTGTGTCGTGAGGAATTTCGTCGTCGCACCACGAACATTTGAGACTAGTCTCGAGTCTCGGTTTTTTATGCAGCCGAAACATTAAATCGCCTCCTTTATCTCAACCGAGCGATCAACAGGGCCTCAATGCTTCTACTTATTTGGCGCCGGCTTGCCAAGCTCACCGTACAAAGCATAACCCGCTTTCTTTCCGGTGATCTCCAATCTCCAATGCGTGAAATCTTCGGCGTTATCGCAGCCATTGCCACGGCCCTGCAGCACGAGAAAATATTTGGTCGGAGAAATGATTCCGGGCTGGAAGAATCCTGTGCCGTTAACCTGCCCTTCAAAACGCCACTCCTTATATAGGAGTGGACCACCGCCGCCGCTGACTTGCCCATCGTGAATGTCCGCAACGTAGCTTAACATCTTCGCCGGCAACGGTAAGTTGAGTGTGCCCGCCTTATTGCCATCGCGGAATACTAGCCTCCACACATTACCGATAAGCGAACCAGTCAAAGAGTAATTTTCCGCCTGGCTACCCAGGCCCTTCGCATCTTCCTCTATGTCCGCTGGAGTAAGATACAAAGATGCCTTTTCTGCAAAGCGCATCCGTTTCATCAGACCAAGTTCAGAATCGCCAGGTTTGCGGAAAGCAATATAGTAATCGCCCGGGTTGGCGCAACAGGCACACGCCTTAACAATACCGGGCACTAAAAGCATGCTCGCTAACACCGGAAATAAGAAGTGGGTTCGTCTCAGAGCTTTCATATCTACTCACCTTTCAGCCACTTCAAACGCTTTTTATCGAAAGACTGTGACGCCGTCGGCATAACTGGAGTGGACACCCATGACCGCGCTCTCACACTCTCGGCAGACGAATCCGGCCTCTTGCCCCGCTGCGTGGCCATCATATTTCGAATAGCCAACTAACTCGGGAAAGTGGAAGCGCTGGCGCAGCGCGGCCTCATCCAGGAGGCAGCGGAAGTACACCCACATTCCCTGGCTCGACGCTTCCCACCAACTGCGGCCCTCGTATTCCACAGCGCAGCCTGCTTCGCGCAACTCGCGCTCCAGTGGTTGGAGATGCGGACAGGTAATCAGCATACCGAGTTACTCAACTTGCTCTTCGTCAATGGCTAACAAGATGCGCACAGAGAGGCATATTTCACACTCTCTTCAATTACATATCTGACGAAGTTCAAAGTGCTTTCAAAGTCCTCAGCATCAGCGGCCCGCCTGACACAGGAGGCCGGATCCGGCCGACCACTCCAGGCACGATCAATTAACGGCGACCACGAAGGCGTTAGATTGGTCTTGGCCCATTTAGCTCCCGCACGCTTAGACCCGGGGAATCCCGTGTATAGGTCATGTAACATTCGGCAATAGTTCAAAACGATATACGTCTGATAAAAGTGGTTCCTGTAACGATCCGGGTTTGTGATGATCTCCTCGCCCCAGCTGCTGATGACTTCCATTATTTCCTTGCGGAGTAATTCAACCGGGATCGGATTCACGAGTGTGATTGGTGGAGGCCCGGCGAGGACGACGCCTTTCTCACGAACTACCCAACGAACCACACTAGTGTTGCAGTGATCAGATCTTATGAGCGAACGCGCGCCGTGGTCGAGATACCAGAGTTTCTTTCCGCGTTCAAGATGATCTCGCAATACATTCTTTGGGAAATAGGAACCTTCCAAATGCTGCGCCCATGCAGATTCGAGACAGTAGATGCGCTCGTGCATTACCTGCAAAGCATCTACTTGATTATCAGATAGTTCTTCATCGGTAACGATTATGAAATCTACATCACTATGAATGTCGAAGTCACCTACCGCGAAAGAGCCTTGCAGATACGCAGCTACAAAATCGGCTTCTAAAAAACGTTGGACGTTCTTCATCAGGGTTCCCAAGACACTGTTTAGCTCTCGATATGGGGTCGGCGTAACTCTATTCGTTGATTCCATCTTTACCTGCGTGCAAGTCTGAAATCAAAGGAGGATACCAACGTCGCCGGCTTGCTCTCAGACGCATTTAAATAAACTGCGCGCTTAAGGCGCTCATGCTTCCAAGGGTTGATCTGATCCTTCGCAATTAATCAACCATGGGATGCCGAAGCGATCGACGACCATTCCGAAAAGCGCCGCCCAGAACGTTTGCTCGAGCGGAATCACAATCCTCCCCTGTTTCGCCAGATCTTGAAAGATACGCTGTGCATCAGCTGTACTTTTGATCTGAAGCGATAGCGAGAAGCCCTTTGGTTCCTCATATTGATCTGGCGCTACGTCGGCAGCCATCAGAACCTGGTCGCCGATGGTGATGCTGCCGTGCATAACTTTGTCCGACCAGTCAGCAGGAACATTGTGTTCTAACGGAGTATTGGCGTAACGAAACAGCGGCCCGGGTTGTGCGCCCAGACATTGCTCATAGAATTTGAACGCTGCCTCGCAGTTTCCCTTGAAGCTCAGATACGGGTTCATCTGCATAGCGTAGGACCTTTAAGCGCGGCGGGCTGCTTTGATACAACGACAGGTGGCCCAAGCGAACAAGAGAGCCAACAGAGGAAAAACCAGCGCTCCAACGTAAGCGCCTTTGCCTCCGACACGGATTGAAGTCAGGCCACGGGTTACATACAAAAGCCGCACTGTGTAGAAGATGAAAAACGCGGTCAGCAAAGCAAACAACAAAGCACCGATGTAGAAAACCAGGGTCTTACCAACGGATGATGAAGCCATGGTGTCGCCGCCTAACCGTTCACAACGGTAGTTGGTGTCGGTATTCGTACTCTCTTACAGTCTCACAGACTTGCACCGAATACGAATCATAGAAGTGATTCCGGCCCTTCTGTTGTGCTTCCACGTGCTCAGGATGGTGGCGCCACATGTCCAACGCCTCCTTCGATTCAAACCGCACGATACTGATCTTCTCTCCGTCCTCAGCTACGTACCCTTTGATCGAAATGAACCCTGGAATCTGGCGCACCAGCTCGTCCATGCGCTGAGAGCACGCGTCGTAATCAACAAGATCTGCGTCCTTTCTCATCTCAACCTGGAACATTACGATGACCATGTCTCGCTCCAATCTTCCTTCGTTGCCGGGAAATGAGTCCTCGCGCTAAGCAGTGAAATCAACAATGCTCGGATTTTGTTTACGGTTCCTCGAGTTTGCGTGTGGGTCTTTGGCCGGATCTTCTTTCGGATTCACAAAGCCAGTCCGGAAACGACTTCTGCGTGAAGTGACTTGAATACTTCGGGTGCAATCTTAATCTTGATGCTGCGAGAGCCGCCCCCCAGAATCACCCACTCCGCCTTGAGTACTCGCTCGTCAACGTACAGAGGCAGACCTGCGGGTAAAGAGAGCGGGGTCACGCCGCCGAGCTCCATTTGCGTCAACTCCTTTACCTCTTCAGCAGAGGCGAACGACGCCTTGGTGGTTCCGAGCAGATTCTTCACACACTTATTAACATCCAGCCGTGTGTGGGCCAAGACAACGCAAGCGGCATATTTCTTCGGACCCTTCTTCGACGTGACGATGATTGTATTGCACGTCTGCTCAAACGGGTATTCATACTTTCCACAGAACTCTTTGGTATCTGAGAAAAGCGGATCGATCTCGATGACGGAATACGGCACTTCGAGTTGATCCAGAGCATCGATGACCTGTTTCTCTAAACTGGACATTACCTAATTATCCGCCACTTCATCTACCTGTTCCAGAAAGACCCGCCTGGGTTGGGAACCGCACCGCTCCGTCGCCGGTCTGTTTGTCTCATCGCTGATCCAGTGATCTTTAGCCCTTCCCGTCTTGACAGACTTTTTTGACTTGAGCGATTTCAGATTACGTTGAAAGCTGAGTTACCTTCTATGCAATCGGAGAACAGAATGGATACAGCAGGGCGGCGGGAATTCTTGAAGCAAGCAGTCGCAGGACTCGGTTTGATAGGTGTTTGGCGCAAGCAATCGGACCGGCACCTCGGATTCGACTTAAGCGCGGCAGGTTTACAAAGCGGGTTGATAAAGACACCTCAATCAATGGCTCAGGCAGGCGAAGCATTCTTGAATTCCCTAAGCGCTGGACAGAGAACCGCGGCAATCCTGCCTTTTCAGAGCAGGCAGCGGCAAGAATTTCATTACACGCCGGATCCGCATGTTGGGATCACATACAAACAATTGGATCAAAAGCAACGTCAACTCGCTGATGCATTACTCCGTGTAGGACTGAGTCAGCGAGGCCTTGTGAAAGCAGCGACCGTCATAAGTCTTGAACCGATCCTGCGTGAGGAAGAGCGCGGGCAAGGTCCGGAGCGCGACCCTGAACTCTATTACTATGCTCTTTTTGGTGAACCCGGCTCATCAAAACCATGGGGTTGGCGGTTCGAGGGTCACCACATTTCTCTTAACTTTACCCTCGTTGATGACGAACATATCGCTTCTACTCCGTCGTTCTTTGGTGCTCACCCTGCGGAAGTGGATCATGGACCACGAAAGGGTGTGCGAGCGTTGGCCGGGGAAGAGGATCTTGCGAAGATGCTGCTCAAATCCTTGGATCAGCAACAGAGGGCTCAGGCGGTAATTAGCAAGTCAGCTCCAAGCGACATTCTTTCTGGTCATTCGCGCAAAGCCGACCCGATCAAGCCGGTTGGGTTGCAAGCGAGTCGAATGAGCGGAATGCAGGCTGAGATTCTAATGAATCTGCTTCTGGAGTACGCGGGTAACATGTCGTCTGATATTGCAACCGCGCGGATAGCAAACCTGCGCGCGGCTGGTTTTGGTGATATCTACTTTGCCTGGGCAGGTGGAACAGAGCGCTCGCAGGGACACTACTATCGCATTCAGGGTCCGTCATTTCTGCTTGAATACGATAATGTTCAGGACGACGCTAACCACATCCATTCCGTCTGGCGTGATTTTAAGAACGATTTCGGTATGGATTTGCTGGCGGAGCATTACAAGAATGCACACAGTTAATTTCGAAAATCCCACCAACGCAGAAAGCCAGATCGTTGCGGCATGAGGTCAGTACCGAAGCGCGGAAGCGCGGGTGAGCGATGCGCTATCACTCAACCGACAATCTCATCTTAGCGCCTTTGCCTCTTTGCGGCTTTGCGTGCCAATTGAGTAGCCGAGCATTTCACGCAACGACGGAAAGCGGCAAAGGCGCAAAGGAAACTCGTTAAAACGCAATTGACAATTGAATACTAATGTTCAATTACTACGGCAGTTCTGAGTAATACAGACGTCTGAATGTCATGTTCAAGTAAGAGCCGGCGACCCTTTAACGGGCACGTGTTTTACGTTTTTTGCCGGCCGACGATGGCGCCGATCGTTGGACCAAGCAGAGAGATTGCCATCGCGACACAAGACTGCACGACATAAGTCTTTCCGGCTTCCTTGATGACGGTAGTCCCACTAAACGGATCAAGTAGCTCAGATGTCTGCCCCCATGCTATGAGGAGAGCAACACCCAATATGGGAAGTAGTAACCAGTTTCGATACTTTGCGAGAAAAAAACCTCCCACGCCTAAAACAAGCGATTCAGTCCAGATTTCGAGGAGTGATTGCCTCTTTGTCCATCACTTCAAAAAACATAAACGATCTAAAGGCCTCGCTGTTTAGGGGTCTCAATCCTTAGGTTGAGCCTCGAACTTCCAAAGGTGCATCTGCCCGTTGGCATCGCGTGTGAAGATCAAACGCTCTCGAGCGTGTCCCCGTTCGTAGTCGACATCGAAAGTAAGTGTGTGTGTTCTACCTGCGCGAGAATCAATTCCCGCCTGATACGCGACCTCTTGGGCCTTTACGAGCTTACCGTTTTGTTCAAAGAATTGCTGCATCATCGAGATAAATTGCGGTTCGGTGCCGACAGATTTGAATCGCGGCGCGGATTCTCTGTAAATCCCGGAAAAATCGCCTGACTGCATTTGAGAATGAACCCGATCAGCGATCACTCGAGCGTCTCGCCGATCTTGCTCGATGTTGCAACTCGGACTGCACGCGACTGCGAGCAATAGGAGTTTCAACGCGCGGACCCGTGCCAGTCTCCTTCCAAAATTCAGAGGTCCGAAATCAATTGTTGCAATTACGCCCATTCGCAGAAAAACATTAGGTGAGCAGGCCCGACGGCTAGTGTGGATATCCTCAGCAATCGAACGTCAGACCGGCTTCACTTTACCCCAATCTCTACGATCCTTAAGACCGGGTCGCTATCGCTCCCCGTACTGACTTCATTGCGAACATCCACAGCTCAAGATGGAGAAGCGTTTTCGCGCGCGAATGGGTAAATCCGTCACCTCCGCAAGACGTATTACGATCTGTTCCGTTTGCGCCTGAGATTCGCGCAACCGTTGCATGTCCACGGTGAACTGCGCTTGCTGATCAATGATGAAAGCTATCTTCCCGTCGATTTCTTCGTTGTTCATGGGTGAGGTCTCCTCAGTAGGCTGGGGCGGATTGTAACTAAAGCAGTTTCAATGGACAATGCGGCGCGTGCTTGTTCTTGAGTTACGAAACATTCTTCTTAACGACGCAAAATAAGTTGCCATCCGGATCTTCCAGCACAACAAAATCCGCGCCGGGTCGATAGCGCCATGGATAACGCTTCGCGCCCAGACTGATTAGCCGTTTCACTTCTTCATCCTGGTCACTTGTATAGAGATCCAGATGTATCCAATTTCGCGTTCGGGGACGTGTATCTCGCGCTTGAAGAGAAATGTTGGGACCCACTCCATTCGGATCGCGCAATACCACCCAGCCACAGCTGGCAGGTTCCCGCGGCTCGTAATGCAATGCGCTCTGCCAGAAGTTCAGCATGCGATCGAACTCAAAGCAGTGAATGACGATAGAACCGATCTTCATTGTGCCTCAAGCTTTGGCTTCCTCAACTCGAACACTCTTACTATCACAAATGCTATAAGCCTCAGTGATAACTCCATCCGCGATCATTTTGCTGGAAACGTGGCAGTGTGCAGCGTGTCATGGATCTCTTCCGATCTACCCAGTCGCCGCATGGCTGCAGTCGCATTAAGATTCGCGATGCCTTCAACGGGCACTGAAGTCGCAACCCGAAAAAAATGTACCCCGTCCATCCAGTCGTAACTGATCCCCTCCCCGCTGTGCACTGCAAATGAGACAGAATACAAATCGCTCCCCAGCCAACAATCGAAAGCGAACGTTACTTCCAGAACTTCACCTTGGTCTACCCTTCCAAAACGGAGTGCCTTTTGCTCCGTATTCGCGCCGTAGGCATGGATGCCGTGTCGATTTCGTATGAGAAAACCAAACACGGGCTCTTCGATGCTTTGATTAAATCTCACCCGTAGCCGTGCGATTAGTCGTTCGCCACTTTCTACCAGGTCCGCAATTTTGCGTTTGTCATTCAGCAACTCGGCGTTGAGGATCTCCGCGCTCCGATCTCCATGACGATATGTGTAACGCATTGACGTGTTAGCTTCTCCAAGTACTTTCGCGAGCTCACCATCGTCGCTCGCCGATGGCACTGTGTCGGATGTTACTGCGTCGTAAGCTTCCTCCCGCTCCATGATCAAGCCCTGATAACGATTGAGGACTTCAGAAGGTTTACCGTCGCTGTCAACTAGTCCATTGTTCAGCAGAATAGTGCGTGAGCAGAGTGCTTTGACGGCTGATGGATCGTGCGACACGAACAGGATCGTGGTGCCACTTTCCTGCATCTGCTTGATGCGGCGCAGACAGCGATGTTGGAAAAGTGCATCACCGACTGAAAGCGCTTCATCAATTATGAGGATTTGAGGATCTGTACTGATCGCCGTTGCAAATGCCAACCGAACGTACATGCCACTCGAGTAAGACTTAACTGGTTGATATATGAAGTCGCCGATCTCGGCAAACCGTTCAATGTTTGGCAACAAGTCTTCGGTTTCTTTACGCGAGAAGCCCATCAGTGAGGCGTTCATGAAAACATTTTCAATGCCCGTGAATTCAGGATTGAAACCGGCGCCAAGCTCTAACAGCGCGGCAATTCGCCCGTCATACCAAACGCTCCCATGCGTCGGTTCTAACGTGCCGGTAATGATCTGTAACAGAGTGGATTTACCGCTGCCGTTTGGTCCGATGATTCCTGTCGTGGTCCCGGCTTCAATCGCAAAACTAACATTACGTAAGGCCCAGAATTCACGATGCCACTTCCAATGTCCTCTCGTTAGAGACTCTTTGAGCCGATCGCCGGGATGCTCGTAAATGCGATACTGCTTCGAGACGTTGTCGACACGTAAGGCGAGAGACATGGCAACCAGGATTGTACCACCTCAGTCAGGAGTCGGGAGTCAGGAGTCGCGAGTCCTTGTTTCGTGTCTTTTCGTGTGCTTTCGTTGATCTTAAATCAAACGAAAGAACGAAAAAACAGCCGACAATTGTTACAATCCAAGAAATGATTTCCGCGCAGACAGCCAGACGCGCAGTGTGGCGACCCCTGTGGGATCTTCCCGCTCGGGCTGAGCTGATACTGTCACTTGCACGCCGCGAGTTGGTCCAGCGTTACAAAGGATCAGCGCTTGGGATTCTTTGGGCAGTCTTAACGCCTGTAATAATGATTGCAATTTTCACGATCATTTTCGCAGGCATCTTCGGAGCACGATTCGGTGCCACAGGTTCGCATTGGGACTACGCACTTTATCTGTTCTGCGGACTGCTTCCATGGACCATGTTCCAGGAGACGGTGCAACAATCAACGAATACGATCGTCGCCCACGCGAACCTCGTAAAGCGTGTTGTGTTTCCGCTCGAGACGCTGCCGGTGGCTCAGGCCTTCTCGTCATTGGGCCAACAGATCTTTGGAACTGTTGCCTTAATGATCGCAGCGTTATTCATAAAACATCAGTTTCCGGCTACAACGTTTTTGTTACCGGTGCTGTTGGTGCCTCAGATGCTGTTCACGCTCGGCGCCGCGTGGTTAATGGCATCGCTCGGCGTTTTCCTACGCGATATTTCGCAGGGGATCAGTCTGCTGTTGATGGCGTGGATGTACTTAACTCCGATTATCTATCCAGAGTCGCTGGTGCCGGACAAGTTTAAATTTTTTGTGAATCTCAATCCCTTCACCGCTCTTGTACGAAACTATCGCCGGATCCTTCTGGACGGCGCGGCACCAGATTGGTTTGGGCTGGCTTACTTCAGTCTGTGGGCTTTGGTCTGTTTCATTTTTGGTTACTGGTGGTTCGCGCGGACACGAAAGAATTTCGCCGACGTGATTTAATTGCGACGACAGGACCTATAGGACGTATATGACGCATAGGACCTGTACCATGCCTCTTATCGACGTGTCGGTGAAGGCGTTGGCGGTGGCATCTCTATTCGAACATAGAAGATCTCCGTTTCCTTCTGCTTATCGTCCTGCGCGATGACGATCGCCAGTCCTTCAGGTTTAGTTCCATCGTTTCGTGTATAAAAACAGACGGCACCGTGATTCTTCTCCTCATCACTGTCGCTAGTGCATCCTTTTTCGTTTGCCGTCCAACCGGATGCTTTCATACGTTCCTTCGTGTAAAAATTTTGCACGTCTCTTGAGGGCTTATCGGTTTTGAAAGCGATAAAGTTGATTTGTCCCTGCATTGCTGCTCGGATAATCAACCTCGCGCCCAGGGGAATCTCCAGATCCGTTTTAGTAGCTCCTTCAAATGGCGGGACATCGGGCCATAAATTACTGACGGTACCGGCGTTTGCACCTCCAGCGAGCTTTTCAGCCATCCGGCAGGACACGACCACCGCGAACATAAGGCACAGCATCAGAATCGAGTTGATTGTTTTCATCAAACGTCTCCATATGCATCAGGCGCGCATCGAAGCGATACCATTAAGCCCATCAACAACCAAAACAGCAGCGCCACTTCAGCGTCACCAAAGTTGTAATTCGCGAGTGAACTGACAAAGAATCCAGTTACCGCTCCTAAAATTCCGAGAAGTAGACCATACCGATTGGTATCTCCGCCGTCGCTTGCGACACGCTCTGCCCGCGCGGCAACCAACAGGAATGCTCCAACAATCCAAAGCCAAAACAAGAGGGCAGGTAGACCACGGTCGAACGCGATCTGCAGCGGCGTTGAATGCATGGGAACCATCTCGCCCCCCGGAAATCCCCATTCGTTCCAGTGAAGGTGAATCGCATCCATCCCATGCCCAAGGACTGGGTGAATCATGATTCGTGAGAGTGCGACACGCGCGACTTGAATACGTAAGGAACTGCTAGGATCCTGAAGGATCAGCGCGTGTTGGGCACGCGTCTCCCACACTACAAAGCTGCCAACAACCAGCACGACTACGATCGCGGCTGATAATGCCAGTCGCGCGCGACCTCTGACTGAGCGCCAAACTACGACGCCCGCCCCGACTGCGAAAGCAACGAGGACGGACCTCATCGCTGTTAACGCGATGCCGATTGCGAGAAGAACGCTGGCAAGCATCGCCAGACGGAAACGATTATTCGTCCCGTGGTTGCGCAGATTCGCCAGCGCAAGACCGAGCGATAGTTGCGCAATCATTTGTAGTATGTCTGAAAATGTTTCGTAGTGTCGTGTCCATCCAGACGCACGAAATCGATGACTTCTTTGGAGACCTGTAATACCAGATGGCGAGGGCTCTTGTTTCATTTCCGCCGTGACAATCAATCCCGATCTTTCCACCTGCTCGCCACTTGAAATGAGACTTACAGCCACACGGCGGCCAGGATCAATCTGTCGCAGAGCTTGGTCGAGCTCACCAACTGAATAGATACGCCGCCCATTTATACGCCAAATCGTATCGCCGGGTTGGACGTCGATTGCTCGAAAAGGACTGTTACTGCTGATTGATTCAACCGTTACACCTCTTCCACGAGCCAGATCGTAAACGCTGTAGACCGTCCCGGCGGCGCCAGACAAGATCAGCATGCAAGCAAGGGGAACGGCGCTCTTTCTCGTCAGCACAGCCTGACTAACGTAGAAAACGGCCGGCAGCCAGCTCGACTGTAGTTTTCCAATACTAATCGCAGGTTCGACAGAGAAGATCGAAGAAACGACTGTCCAGACCAGGAATGCCGCAATCGGCAAGTCAAATTCGGTCCGCTTTATACCGGTCTGTCCGGTAACGATCGTTCGTATGATCCAGCCGACAATTGCGATTGCAATTGAGATCTCTCCGGCAGCGATGGAATGAGGAGCGAAGATCGCGTAACAGGTGAAGCCAGACAGGGCGAGATAGTGGCCGAGACTTCCCGGATTCGATTCGGAACGTGCAGAGGAGGTTTGCGAGCCGGCCGACTTGATTTGAGAAGTCATGCGGTTTTCGCTGGTTTCGTAGGGCCTTATTCGAGCTTCCAAAAAGCTCTTCACTCGCGAAAAATGGGCGGTTTCACGACGAAAAAGTAGAAAAACTAGTTCGTTGACACGCTGATTTTCGCATGTTAGCGTATTTCGCGGCCTTTTTTGGAACGAAAAAAGGTCGCTTCACGCGATATGGCTCTTGCCCAGACCGCCGACAATCCACCCGCCGCTGACGGTTTTCACGGTGCATAATACTACCGATGGCTTTCGAAAAAGCTAAGGTTTTAAAAGCCGCAGAGAAATTCCTCTCGCAAGGAAAAATCACCGCCGCTATCAAAGAGTACCGCCAACTCGTTGAAAACGACGAGAGCGATCTGACTGCCCTCAACATGTTAGGAGATCTCTGCGTCCGCGCGTCGAAGACGGACGAGGCGATTTCGTGTTTCCAGCGAATAGCGGAACATTATTGCAAGCAGGAATTCACTCTGAAAGCAATAGCAATGTACAAGAAGATCGACCGGCTGAAGCCGCGCGATCCGTACATTGCGCACAAGCTCGCGGAACTTTACGCAACTCAGGGATTGATCGTCGACGCACGAGCTCAGTACCTGGTGGTTGCCGATGCCTACACTCGGGCGGGACAAACAAAGAAGGCGCTCGACGTATTTCACAAGATCGCTGATCTGGATCCTCAGAACACAGATATACGGCTGAAGTTGGCTGAGGGCTACCTCAAGGAAGAGATGAAGACAGAGGCAGCCGACGCTTTCGTTGATGCTGGTAGATATTTTTACGACAGCCGGAACTATGAACAGTCGCTCGAATCCTTTTCAAGGGCTCTGGTACTAACAACAGACAAGACAGGAGTATTGAGAGGAATCATGGCGGCGCACATAGCGCTAGGTACCGCTGACGAGGCAGTAGATCTTCTTAAACGCGCGTTCGAGGAGCGACCAGAAGATCCAGAATTGCTTCCGATGCTGGCGCATGCCTCGCTTGAAGCGGAAGACGCGAAAGGCGCCGATGAAGCCACGGCACTCATCGTTAAGGAGAATCCTTCCGAATATACGCAGTTTATTGCCGTTGCCCGGTTGTATTTGAAGGTGGGCCAACTCGATGAAACAACGCGCGTGTTGACCAGCATCGTTGAGCAGATGCTGTCCGGTCGCCAAGAGAAAGAGCTACTTGAAATTGTCAACGACGTTCTCGTTCAGAACCCCGAGCAGGTTGAAGCTCTTCGAATACTGGTGAGAATTCACTGGTGGCAACGAGATATGGACGCTCTGCGTGGCTCGCTCGAGAGGCTCGTTGAAGCGGCCCAGGCGGCCGATCTCATTGATGATGAGCGTTATGCATTGACGCAACTCGTTCGCCTTGCGCCAGACGAACAGAAGTTCCTCGATCGTCTGAACGAACTCGGCGGACTCCAGGAAGAGGCGGAGGAGACGCTCATCCCATCGACCGGATTTACGGAAGTGCCCGAGTTCCAGACCTTTGCCGGTTCCGCGGATGAAAGTGTTGCCGAGACAACTCAACCAAATGATCAATTCGAGTGGGAAGTCGTCACTGCGGAAAGTCATCACGATCCAAGCGCTTCTTTTGCCGACCTGAATGAGAACTTTGATCCCGGTGCACGGACGTTCGAGTCCGAATTTGAAACTAACGCAGCGCCAGGTTCAGGCAACAGCTCACACCCTGAAGCCCAGCCGCACGCTCAGCTTGATGGCGATGACGCGTCGCGCCGCGAAGCGATGATGCGCCAGGAGTTGGAAAGCGTGGATTTCTATTTAGCGCAGGGCTACAGTGATATTGCGGGCGACACATTAGAAATGCTTGAACGACAGTTTGGCTCGCACCCAGAAATTCAATCGCGCCGTCAGGCATTGCAAGCTGGTTTTGCTACTAAAGCCGCGCCTCAATCTGATGTTTTCGAGTTCGGCGGTGCCGAAGAGTTAGTGGCGGACAGCAAACCAGCGGCAACAGAAGTGCCAATAGAGGCGGTTCCGGCGTTTGAAGTCATTCCGCAAGTTGAACCCAACGCGCCTTCTGCGTTTGAGATTAGTTCCGAAGTCGCGCCAAAAGTTGCGCCTGCAACTCCTACCAAGAACGCGCCTGCAGCACCTGGTTTGGATGCGGGTTTGGCTGAGATCTTTGAAGAATTTCGTTTGGCTGCGGAAGAAGAGCAGCCGAGCTCGAACGAAGATTACGAAACGCATTACAACATGGGCACTGCGTACAAAGAGATGGATCTGCTGGACGACGCGATTCACGAGTTTCAAACAGCTGCCGGGTTAGTGAATCCTGGCGACGGAACATCCCGATATCTACAATGCTGTAATCTTTTGGGCCATTGTTTTGTTCGAAAAGAGTTGCCCCGCGCTGCCGCGATTTGGTTTCAGAAGGCGTTAGATGCGGGCGGACAAACGGATGATGAGCGTAAAGCGCTGCGGTATGAGCTTGCTTCTGTTTATGAATTGATGGGCGAAGATAACCGCGCGCTGGATCTGTTTACCGAAGTATACGGAATCGATGTAGGCTATCGCGAAGTCGGAGAGAAGATCCGCAAGCTCGAAAAGGAACACTCCAAAACCAAAAGCACGAAAAAGAAATAGTCTGGAGTCGAGATTCTCGAGTCAGGAGTCCTCTTTGTGTGACTTCGTATGATTTCTTGGATCGACCTTTGTCCAAACTCCGGACTCAGACTCCAGACTCTCGACTCCGGACTCATTCCAGACTTTTACGTTTAGGCCTTAGTAGTTTAGTATCCTCTCAATGTCCGCAAAGCTTAGCGTTATTTTTTACATTATCCTGTGTTTCGAGATCGGTCTGATACTCACACTGCTACCGTGGGTACCGCAGGGAACGCTCGGAATCCTAAGCGATTGGGGCAATAATTATTTTTTACTCTACGCTGCGCGCAAGACTGGAATGTATGGCCTGCAGCATGTTGTGGCATCGGGCTGGGTGCGCGGAGCCGTAAGCGGCGTGGGGATTCTCAATATCGGCATAGCGTTCTGGGAGATATTCCACTTCAAACAAAGTGTTCGCGCGCTTCAGGGAAGCACTGAACAGATTAATGGACCAACAAGTAATACCCCTCGTGCTGCAGCCACCCATCCTGTATCTGATCACGAACGGCGAGACGACCTCGGCCACGACTCCCGCCAGTAAGGAATTCTCACAAATTATCAAGCTTGTTGAAGCAGCAGTCACAGCAGAATTCAACCTTATTCAACTGCGCGAAAAACAACTCAGTGCGCGTGTGCTGTACGAGCTGACAGTTCAGGCTAGCAGACTGGTCAGAAACACAAAGACGCGGCTGCTGGTCAACGATCGATCAGACATTGCGATCGCCGGAGGAGCGGACGGTGTGCATCTTGCCCAAACGTCGGTTAACGCGAAAACCGTCCGGCAGATGTTCGGCGCCGACTTCCTGATTGGGGTTTCAACACATTCAGAGGCGGAAGCGTTGCAAGCGCGAGACGACGGCGCGAATCTTGCCGTATATGGACCAGTGTTTCCCACGTCATCGAAAGAGCGCTATGGCCCGCCGGTTGGCCCAGCCAGTCTGCGACAATCTGCGTTGTCCGTGAGACCACTTTCATTATTGGCGCTCGGCGGCATCTCGCTCGAAAATGTCAAAGACTGTTTTCAGGCCGGAGCTGCCGGGATCGCCGGGATCAGTTTGTTTCAGGAGCGAGCTAAACTGGCAGATGTTGCTAAGCGCATTCGTGGGATTTTTTCTGAGTTAGATACCAATGAAAGAAGCTGACAATGTTCGGCCAATCGTGATGACGATTGCCGGCCTCGATCCGTCGGGAGCAGCAGGGATTCTGGCGGATGCAAGAACGATAATCGCGTTGGGCTGCTATCCCGTGGCAGTCACCACTGCAATCACTTTTCAAAACGCAGCAGGAGTAAGCGGATTCGTTGCTCATGATTCCGATAATCTACGAGGGCAATTGCTTCCAGTCTTCAACGGCCTAAAAGTCTCGGCGGTAAAGACGGGCATGATGCCAACGCGTGAGATTGTTCATGAAGTTGGTCGCACCCTGCGTGAGTACCAGATACCCGCAGTTGTCATAGATCCGGTGATGAAGTCCTCGTCCGGTTACCCGTTAATGAATGATGATGCTCTGGCCGAGCTTGGGGACAGTCTGCTACCGCTAGCCTCCGTAGTGACACCGAATGTTCCTGAAGCAGAAAGACTGGTAGGTTTTCCGATTAGGGACGAGGAGGCGATGCGGCGAGCTGCCGAATCAATTCGCGCGCTTGGGGTTAAAGCCATATTGATTAAAGGCGGCCATCTCGATGCTGCAAGTGAAATCATTGATGTGCTTGACGACGATGGTGAGGTTACAGTCTTTCGCAATGAACGGATTCAGAATGGCGAGTTTCGCGGAACCGGATGCGCTTTGGCCTCAGCGATCGCTGCGTGCCTGGCCCAGGGACACTCATTGAAAGCATCAGTTGGGCAAGCGAGAGAGTTTGTTTTGGAAGCGATGAATGAAGGGGTTCGGATTGGAGGAAGGAGGATCCTTTTCAAAACATCTTGACTGTTAGCGCTGCCTCGGATCGTTATGGCACGAGGTCAGTACCGGAACGCGGTAGCGTTGGGTGCACTATGCGCTATCACTCAACGGACAGGGGTTGCCGCAATGCCGTCGTTCGTTGAATGATGACGGATCGTGCACCCGACGCTACCTCGTTCCGGTTCTGACCTCATGCCACAACGATCTGAGTTCTGAAACAGTCATCAAGTACCAACATGATCCGCGAAATTACACGAAGGTGACTTCGTAAATGGAAAATGGAAAACGGAAAATATCTTACGAACCAGCCGAACCATGAACTTCCAACGGAAGGACAATCAACTCGTTACGACAACTAAGCCGCCTCGATAGTAACCTTCTCCATCTTAACTTCGGACAGTGGCTTGTCATTGCGATCGCGGTCAGTCGAGGCAATGGCGTCAACGACGTTCTGGCCCTCAGTTACCTTTCCGAATATTGTGTAGCTCGGAGGCAGCGGATAATCAACATGCATTATGAAAAACTGCGAGCCGTTCGTATTTGGACCAGCATTAGCCATAGCGACAACGCCTGACTTGTAACCCCGCTGGTAAACGCTTGAGCGCGGATTAATCTCGTCATCAAATCGTCCGCCCCAAGCCGATTGCCCGCCACGGCCGGTGCCCGTCGGATCTCCACCCTGAATCATAAAGCCCTTAATCACGCGGTGAAAAATGACACCATCGTAGTATCCACGTTCTGCCAGCGTAATAAAATTCTCAGTGGTCTTAGGAGCGTCGCCTTCAAGGAGTTCGAACTTAATCGTACCCATATTGGTCTTTATCACTGCCGTGCGATTTGCCATGTCTTCTCCCTTACTCAGTCAGAAATAAATTCGTCGATAGCCAAAGCCACACCGTCTGCATCGTTCGATAACGTTGAGTGTAGGCCTGGAACCCGCCGCAGGTCTGCATCAGCATTCCCCATTACCACACCGATTCCGGCGAAACGCAACATCTCAAGGTCGTTGAAATTGTCGCCAATGGCCATCACTTCTTCGCGTTCGATACACAACTCATTTGCGACAGCAGCTACTCCGACGCCCTTCGACACTTGCGGATGAACGAGATCCAATAGCGTGAAATCGATTCGCGGATATGCGGTTCGAAAGATTCTGACTCTGTCCGCCAACTGCTGAACCAGAATCTGTTCAAGTTCGGCCATTGCAGAGCAGGAGCCGGAAAACGCCACGTGCACTGGATCGTGGTCGAGATAATCTTCAAGGGATGCAACTTCAAGCACGCCGTTCTGACCTTCCTCGCCGTGCACTCGCTTTGCCCAGGCAACGTATCGCAAAAGCGCGGGATTACTTCCACTCAAATGGTCGTAGACCATAATCCCTCTTCCATCGCGTTCGTCGCTGACAAGCAGATCGGCGTTCACTTGTCTGCCGATTTGTAAAGCCTCAAGAGCGGCGCCGAAAGGTAACGGGACTATAGCAACGGTTTCAAGTGTCTCTGCGTGTTTTGTAAGTGCGCCGTTGTGAGCGATTACCGGAACATCGATGCCGAGTTCGAGCGCGAGAGGCCGAGCGTCTGGAAAACGCCGGCCAGTGACCAGTGCTACCTTGACGTCTTTCTCGCGAACTTTGGCTATGGTTTCACGATTGCGGCTTGTTAGCTCACCTTTGGAATTGAGTAGAGTTCCATCCAAATCTAAAGCGAGCAGTCGTATTGCCATGAGTGCGGCAACGTTAATTGAATCGACGTTGAAAGGCAAAGCGG
>JBKPCC010000025.1:0-42969 GCA_046727215.1 Acidobacteriota bacterium | reverse complement strand
AACAGTCTTCAATTACGACCAAGCGTGAGGCTCCAGTGAATCTTTATATCAAACGGTTAGTAGCTGCGATCGTGAGACTCCACCGCACAAGGCGGTGGCCTCTTCGCTCAACGGTCGTGCTCGTTATAGCTGCTAGCGTGAGTCTCCACCGCACCAGGCGGTGGCCTCTTCGCTCAACGGTCGTGGCTCGTCATAGCTGCTAGCGTGAGTCTCCACCGGACAAGCCGGTGGCCTCTCCTCGAATTTTGACACAGGCTCCAAAGCCGTGTGGTTCCTCAGGTTTTGCCTAGTTAGATATGCCCCGCAGATGTCGTAGATACCACCGGACTTTAGCTGTGTGGACGTTCAGCTTTAGCCTACTGAGAGGACTTCCTTTAATGTGCACAGTTTCAATTGCCGGGCGCGGTAAAAAATCCAACTTGACCGAAGCACTTCAAGTTCGAGTTCCTCGCGCCCGGCGATCGAAACTGCGTAAACTCGCTTTTTGTGCAAAGTAAAAACAAAAGAAAGAGGGGCGGCTCGGAGCCGCCCCTCTTTGAAGTAACTGCTGGTTGATAACTAGTTGCCCAATGCCGACAGCGCATCGATTGTGGCAACCGTGGTTGGTGCGGTCATCGTCGTATCGCCGCGAAGAACACCCACCTGGGTGATGGCGAAACGTCGAGTACCGGTCTGCGAAACACCTGAAGTAGTCGTGGGTACAGCAGTGGCTCCGAACTGAGCGGTGGCACCGGTACCACTGACATCACACAGTGCAAAGTCATATCCGCTCTTTTGGCCGCCGCCGAGGACGGGGTCAATAAGGTTCTGACCATTCAGAGCAGCCAGGGTACCTGCAAACGCACCGTTGCCGGCGGTCGCCTGATACGTTGCCTGGGAGCTGTGGATGGTACGGATGGATGATTGTGCCGAACCTTCGTTCGCGGAACGGCGTGAAGCTAACAGATTGGGAATCGCGATAGCTGCAATAATGCCGATGATCGCGACGACGATGAGGAGCTCTATCAGCGAGAAACCCTCTTGGCGTTTGTTCTTGTTCATTTCCTTGTATCTACTCCTTCGAGAAATTTGTTAATTAAGTTCTCGCGCCACCGGCTGGACATTTTCGCCGCGCATAACGCGATCATTGCCGCTCTGGGGAGTATCAAGGGTCGTGCCAATGCGAGTTTTGACTGAATTTCAGTCTAGAAGAGTGAGATTTGGTCAGAAACGATTTGACTGAACGGACCACGTGAATGAGGGGTGCCACTTTTCGGCAGTTTGAGCTTGACGGATTGCGGCAGGGCTTGGATGAACGCCTTGCGAGCAGCAGAATTCTATGAGCCTTTCGCCAATTGGCTACGCTCTCTTTTGTTCGTGTTATTTCGGGTGATTTCGTGGATCATTCTTTTAATGCGACCGACCAACGATCCACGAAATCACACTAACCAACACGAAGAGACAAAAGTGCCCCATAACAGCGACGCAATTATGATGAAACCAATTTCCGGCAGTGGCTACATTAGGTGGTCGTACAGATTCGGATTTACGAATCAGCCGCTCCCGCGGCGAACTCGGCTTCATCTTCCGCACGTCGCCTTGGACCAGGGTCTGTGGCTCTCCTCCGCGGCATCGAATCGGGACCACGACGCTCATCTCTCATCTGCGCGGTGAGGCCACGTATTCCGTGTTTGTCCAAGAGGTGACGAAGGGATCGAACCGATAGTCCCAGCAGGTCGGCCGCAGTCGTCTGGTTGCCGTTTGTCCGGCGCAGGGCCTCAAGGACGTAGGTCTTCTCTAACTGGTCCAGGTGCGCAGAAAGATTTACGCCCTCTTCCGGAAATGTGAACGCATGGGCCACTCGATCAGCATTGTAGTTGGTGATCTTCTCGGGCAATCTTTCCGGTTGAATCGAGTCCGTATTCTCCAATGCAACCGCGCGCTCAATTGTGTGTTCAAGTTCGCGAACGTTTCCCGGCCACGCATAGTTTTCGAGCAGCTGAATTGCTTTGTCGCTCAAGGTCAGCGTGCGACCGGTTTGATTGCAGAACTTACTCGCAAAATGACCAGCCAACTGAGCAATGTCTTCCTTGCGATCTCGAAGGGGCGGCAGCTCGATAGGAATAACCGAGATACGATAATAAAGATCTTCACGGAACGTTCCTTCCTTTACCATCGAAGCGAGATCGCGATTGGTTGCGGCTATCACCCTGGTGTCGACTGATGTTTCTTCCGTTGCGCCTACAGGCCGGAACTTGCGCTCCTGCAAAACACGAAGCAGCTTAACCTGCATCGCCGGAGACATCTCGCCAATCTCATCAAGAAAGATCGTGCCCTGATTGGCCGCCTCGAAAAGACCCTTTCGATTTGTATTAGCTCCTGTGAATGCCCCTTTCACATAGCCGAACAACTCGGACTCCAACAGCGTCTCGGTAAACGCGCCACAGTTGACGGATACGAAAGGCTTCTCAGCTCTTGGGCCAAGGTCGTGAATCGCGCGCGCCACCAACTCCTTACCCGTTCCCGACTCACCCGTTACCAAAACCGTCGAAGGTACCTGCGCCACCGTTTCAATCATTTGATAAAGCGCCTGCATCCGAGCGGATCGGCCGATTATGTTGCCTAGCTGGTTGCGGGTCCGCTGCTCCTGAATCAGGACCGCGTTTTCCGCAAGCAACGCTTCCTTTTCTTTGACGAGCGATATTTTCTGCAGTGCTCGCGCTACAGTCTCTTTCAGCAGGTCGTTATCGAACGGTTTCTGCACAAAGTCATACGCACCGAGAAGGAATGCTTCGCGTGCGGTATCGACGTTTGCAAAGGCCGTCATCATGATTACTTCGGCCTTAGATGAGAACTCGCGCACGGACCTCAGCAAATCAATGCCACCCATATCCGGCATGCGCACATCTGAAAGAATGAGATCGGCGTCTTGTTCACGCAGACGCGCCAACGCCTCGCGCCCGGTCTCAGCGACGCGTACGTCATGTCCCTCACGCTGCAAAAGATGAGTGAGAAACTGGCGCATCCCTAGCTCGTCATCGACTATGAGAAGGTTGGCCATACTTTTAGTAGCTCGTCCTCGGTTTGGTATTGGAAAGTGAGAATTGGAAAAACGAAATCTAACCGGCCACTAGTGCTGCTTGTTTCTCTTCAGTTTTTGCTACCGCCGGCAGCTCAATCGTTATCGTCGTACCCAGGCCTTCGCGACTGCGCACAGTAATTGTACCACCATGATCCCTGACGATTTGATAAACAATCGAAAGACCTAAACCTGTGCCACCAGTTGTCGACGAGAACGGCTCGAACAAATGCTCCACTTGCTGCGGAGACATTCCGCGACCGGTGTCGGAAAACGTAATTCGAACACGGCCCTTGGAGCCATTTCTGACTTCTGCTCGTAACGTTCCACCCTGGTTCATCGCCTGTAGAGCATTGCGAGCCAGATTCCAAAATACCTGACGCATCTGCTCGGCATCGGCTTCAGCGAATAACGGCTCGCGCGGAATATCTTCACTAATGATCTGCGAATCTTTCACTTCAGGACTGTGTCGCAGCAATGTAAACGTCTGCTTCACGAGATCGCCAATATCGACGGTGGCATTCACGATTGATCGCGGACGGGCGTACGTCAGGAAGTCGGTGATGATTCGGTTAAGACGATCGGATTCGCGGAGAATGATCTCCATCAACTCAGTTTCGGCAGACTCGCCCTCCATCTCTGAGCGCAACATCTGAATCGATCCGCGCATTGCCGCCAGTGGATTTCGAATTTCATGCGCAATTGAAGCAGCCATTCGGCCAATGGCCGCAAGGCGATCCTGTCGCTTGGACGTTTCTTCCAACGCACGAATCTGCGTCAGGTCCTGAAACGTGATGACCATTCCCGTCGTCTCGCCCGCCTCGGAAAACAGCGGCGTCATCGTATAACCGAGGCGCAGTCGCAGACCTTCAGCAGTGAAACAATCGGATTCAAAACGCGGATTCGTTTTACCTAGCTCAGTTGCGCGAGTGGACTCTTCAATTCGTTGTTGCAACTCGCCAAAGAAGATCGATGCCTCCTTGCCCCGAACTGCCGATTGTCGATGTCCAGTGATTTCTTCCGCGGCGGCGTTAAAAGTGTAAATACGGCCTTGAAGATCCGTGGTGACAACGCCGGATCGGATGGATTCAACAATGCGTTCATGCAGAGCCCGAAGGTTGGCAAGCGACTGCGTGGCCGCAATCAATCGGACATCGGAACGCGATTGCCGCTCGGCAAGGCGGGCTGAGAGCAGGCCCACTACAAGAAACGCGACATCAAAAAGGCCCACAGACTGGATCGATTGAGACAGTGAACTTTTGAGGACTGGTGTTGCAGGATGGTTCGCAATGCCATTAATAACAGCCAACGCACAACCGGTGAAAGCCACTGCACACCCTACTGAGATGACCATCGCATCGCGCGGGCCGAGGAACAGACTCGCAACCGCAATGATTACGATGTAAAGCGCGGTGTAGGGCGAGTGAAGTACGTCGGAGCTCCAGACCAGCCACGTGACCAGGAAAACATCCAACGCAAATTGAAGTCTGGCCTGAAGTAGAAACCGGCTCGAGAATCGTTGCGCACCTGCATAGATCAGCGTTAGGACCACTACCGTGAAGAAGACGGGAAGCTTGTTACTCCACGACTCGTCATCGGCGCTGTCTTTGATTAAAAACGCGCCTACCGCTAGAAGAACTACTGCAGTGGCGAGTCTTGCAGCAATCAGCCATTGAAGCTTTTTCGCCAGGCCATCTGGTTGATAGCTTTGTTTTCCGTCTTCAACCATCTGATGCAAAGCCTACCACAGACATTACTGTTGCGGCAGAAATTGATTTTCTCGACGAGTCGGAAAAAAGGAGGCCCACTGATGGCCTCCTTTGGAATCGCCCGGTGGGAAGGCACGATCAGTGTCCGGTCGAAAGTTTCCCGATGAGGGTAAAGAGTGGCAGATACATCGCGATCACAATTGAACCAATCGTGACACCGAGGAAGGCAATCAGAACAGGTTCAATTAACGTGAGTAGGTTGGCGATCGCCGCATCAACCTCTTGCTCGTAGAAGTCGGCAATCTTGCCAAGCATCGCGTCCAACGCGCCAGTCTGTTCGCCAATTCCGATCATCTGAGCGACCATGTGAGGAAAAACCTCCGTCGCCTTCAAAGGATCCGCGAAGTTTTCACCGCGCTCTACAGCAGTGCGGACTTTCAGGATTGCTTCTTCAATGATTACGTTTCCAGCAGTCTTGGCCGTGATATCCAACGACTGAAGAATTGGAACGCCGGAAGAAAGCAGCGTTGAAAGCGTTCGCGAGAACCTTGCTACAGCAATCTTTCGGAAAATGTCACCGAGGATAGGTATCCTCAGAATAGTCCGATCAATGTTACGGTGACCACCGGGCGTCTTGTAGTAGTAGTGCACGGCGATGACTGTTGCGATTACCGAAATCAAAATTATGAGCCCGCCCCAGCCCGCCAAAAAGTTACTTATACCTACAACGATCCGAGTGGGCAGCGGTAGCTGTTCACCTGGTCCAAGTAAGCCCATGAAAATCATCTGGAACTGAGGGATTACTACCACCATGATCACGGCGACTGCTATCACAGCCAACAACACGACAGCCGTAGGATAGATCATTGCGGAAATCACATCGCGCTTCAATTTTACGATCTTCTCGATGAAGGTCGAGAGTCGTTGCAGGATCAAGTCGAGGATACCGCCCGTCTCGCCCGCTTCAACCATGTTCGAATACAACTGGTCAAACACACGTGGGTGCCGCGCCATCGCCGCAGCCAGTGTTGAACCCTCTTCCACGTCCTGGCGCACCTGCAACAGAACCTGCTGAAAGAATTTGTTTTCCTGTTGCTGAGCGAGAATTTCCAAACACTGAACCAGCGGCAGACCCGCATCAATCATCACTGAGAATTGTCGCGTGAAGATTGAGAGGTCTTTCGCCTTAACTTTCTTGCGACCGCCAAGTTTGGGAATGCCGATCTCACGTCCCTTTTCTTTTATCGACGTGAGTGTGACCTGCTCTCTGCGGAGGATCTGCCGCAACGCTTCGCGGTTATCGGCGACACGTTCACCGACGACAACCTCGTTTAGTTTGTTGCGGCCTTTAAATACATAGGTGGGCATAAGAGGCTCCAGTATCTACTGCTACCGGTTCGCGCTGGGGCGAGCACCGATCGGTCGCGCTTGGGCATATGGGCTGGGATGCTTCCCGGATGGTACGGGGCCGCCGCCAAGGCTTCCGGTATTCACTCCTGTGCCGCGTTCCATCAACTCTCGCAATTCATCGACATTGGAGGATCGCTGCAGTGCCGTATCCATGGTGATGATTCGCTTGTGATATAACGTCGCCAGGGCTTGGTTGAAGGTCTGCATTCCGAACTTGTCCTGTCCAGTCTGCATCATTGAGTAGATCTGATGGACCTTGTCCTCGCGAATCAGATTTCTGATGGCGGAATTCGGGATCATGATTTCAAGTGCCATTGCTCGCCCCGAACCTTCCGCGCGAGGCAACAGTGCCTGACAGAGAATTCCTTCGAGTACCAATGAGAGTTGAGCCCGGATCTGTGACTGCTGGTCAGAAGGGAACACGTCGATAATACGGTTGATGGTTGACGCTGCCGAGTTTGTGTGCAGAGTGGCGAGCGTAAGGTGACCCGTTTCTGCAATTCTCAAAGCTGACTCGATCGTTTCGAGGTCGCGCATTTCACCGACCAGTACGACGTCAGGATCCTGTCGCAGAGCGGTTCGAAGTGCTTGAGCAAAGCCGTGAGTATCAGCATTAACTTCTCGTTGATTGACGACACAGTTCTTATGGTTGTGCAAGAACTCAATCGGATCCTCGATAGTCAATATGTGCTCGCGTCGATCGCGGTTGATCTTGTCGATCATCGCCGCCAGTGTTGTAGATTTGCCGGATCCTGTTGGACCAGTCACCAGAATTAAGCCGCGCGGCTTTTCACAAAGCTGTTGAACTATCGGCGGAAGGCCGAGTTGTTCGAACGCCTTAATCTCGTAAGGGATGGCACGAAAAACAGCGCCGACAGCTCCCCTTTGATTGAACAAGTTAGCGCGGAACCGAGAAAGTCCCTTCACTCCGAAGGAGAAGTCGAGCTCGAGATCTTCTTCAAACCGATGTTTTTGCGCGTCCGTCAGCACGGAATAAGCGAGCTGTTTCGTGTCAGCTGAAGTCAGGACTCGAAAGTTCTCCAGCGGTCGTAAGTGGCCATCCACGCGAACCTGTGGCGGAGACCCCGTGGTGATGTGGAGGTCGGACCCACCCAGCTCCGACAGTTTCCGGAGTAATTCTGAAAGGGAGATTTGTGGCATGCTCTCGTTCATTGCCATTGGCGATGTGCTCTCCTGAGAAAATTGGGTTCCGGTATTCTTTTAACGACTTGGTGTTGAGGCGCTGCGAGATCGAAGCGAATCGATAAAGCGAGCTGCTTCCGTTGCCATGCGATCTGAAAACTGTGGCGGCGTGTTCGTCGTCAAGTTATAGATGCGGCCATTCAGTTCGGTGAAATAGAAACACCATGACTGTTCAGGCGAACGACCGTCAGCAGGAGTTTGGGCGGTAACAACAAACACCTTCTGGCCATTAACATCACGAACGAAATCGTTTGTGACCCACCCGCCTGAGCTCATCATCTTGTCAATGACCGTTCTTCGTAACTCCGCAACGTTAATGCCTGCCAGCATCCGACTCTCCTCGCGTGCCGTCAGGTAAGAAGGCATGGGCCGGCTAAGAGCAACTACGGTTAACGAGATTTGGCCGGGTAGTTCAGTCTGCGCTTTGCCACCGCGAGAGTTAAGGTCACTTTCTGACGTGGTAGTTGCGCTCAAAATCGCCGGCATCTGTGACAACAAGGGATCAGATAAGCCGGACGTTGGCGTTGTCAGTGATGGACCTAACAATCCGTTGCGATGCGCTGCAAGAGTCGCCTCTTCACGCTTCCTTCGTAAGCGAGCGCGATATCGCCGCCACCACGCACGGGAATGACGTCGATAGTGCCTCCGTTGGCTGGAAGAGACGCTCTGACGAACTCCGTGTGCGGTGGTACTGGCAAAAGGCAACATGGCCACCACCGAAATAAGCATTAACAATGAAAGGGTTATCGTTCTCAACATTTGGTTTTCACCTCCGTTAGGCCACCGTCTCGCGAACAACTTCTTCGACGGTGGTAACTCCGCTGCGAATTTTGTGGAGTCCGGATTCGCGAAGACTGATCATGCCGTCCTCGATCGCCTTTTTCCTCAGTTCGAGCGCCGACGCGCCGATCAAGATCAATTCGCGAATTTCATCCGTGACTTCCATTACTTCATAAAGTCCAATTCGACCTTTGTAGCCCGTGTTATTGCACGTAGAACACCCTTTGCCCTTATAAGTTTTCACCTTGGTTGCTTCTTCAGCTGAAAAGCCAACTTCTATTAATGCTTCCGGCGGAGTCTGATGTTCGTGTTTGCAGTCTTTGCAAACTCGCCGAATCAGTCGTTGTGCTTGAATAAGGTTGACGCTGGTTGCCACAAGAAAGGGTTCGATGCCCATGTTCATCAGACGGGATATCGTAGAAGGCGCATCGTTAGTGTGGAGAGTCGACAAAACGAGGTGGCCGGTCAGCGCAGCTTTGATCGCGATTTCAGCTGTTTCAAAGTCGCGAATCTCACCGACGAGAATAATGTTGGGATCTTGTCGCAGGAAGGCCCGCAATGCCGCCGCGAAGTTGAGACCGATCTGCTCTTTCATCTGGACCTGGTTGATTCCCATGAGGTTAAACTCAACCGGATCCTCAGCGGTCATGATGTTGGTATCGACTGTGTTCAATGACTGTAACGCAGAATAGAGCGTGTTCGTTTTACCACTGCCCGTCGGACCCGTCACCAGGACCATGCCGTACGGCTTGGCGATGTTTCTTTGGAATTTGACCAGTGACTCCGGTTCAAATCCCAGCTTCGTCATGTCCAGCATGAGGTTTTCTTTGTCGAGCAAACGAAGCACTACTTTTTCGCCAAATAGGGTGGGGAGTGTCGAAACGCGGAAGTCGAGCTCGCGCGAACGGGAATCGACCTTCACCTTGATCTTGATTCGTCCGTCCTGTGGCAGGCGTTTTTCCGAAATGTCGAGCTTCGACATGATCTTGACGCGGGAGATCAATGCGTCGCGAAGCTTCAGCGGCGGATGCATCACGTCATACAACACGCCGTCAATGCGGAAACGTATGCGGAGTTCCTTTTCGTATGGCTCGACGTGAATGTCTGAGGCTCCGCGGCGAAGAGCATCAACCAGCAATACGTTGACGAGTCGAACGACAGGAGCATCTTCGCTCATCCGCGACAGCGTGGTTAGGTCGATCTCTTCGTTATCGTCAAGAACTTCGACTGCTTCAGTGCGATCGGTTTCGAAATCGATGCTGTCCAGGGAGACGAGATCCGCGTGAGTAATGCCGCCGTTGGTTCCATTGGAGGCTGCTCCTTCAAGAGCCCCTTCCTCTAAAGCAACCGAGGCGAGTTCAATCTCGCGTGAAGTGCCGTAGTACTTCGCGATTGCTTGAGCAACACTGGCTTCAGCAACGACTACAGGTTCGACATTCAAGCCCGTCATGAACTTGATGTCGTCCATCGCGAAGACGTTCGTGGGATCAACCATTGCCAGCGTGAGTGTGGCGCCGACTCGCGACAGCGGCAGAACGGAATACTTTTGGGCAACTTCCTGGGGGATTAGACGCAGGACGGACTCATCGATTTGGAATAGGTCGAGATTAACCGAGGGGATTCCATACTGGCGCGATAAAACGGCCGTAATCATGTCGTCGCTAACCAGGCCTAACTTGACCAGGTTATATCCGAGACGACCTCCGTGCTCGCGCTGATAGTCGAGAGCCTCACGTAAGTGTTGTGGGCTGATGAGGTTCTCTCTGACGAGAATTTCGCCAAGTTTAGCTGACATTTAGTTCCTGGTTTCTCAGAGTTACGGGGCAATCCACAAATAGGTGGGAATTCGAACGCTTTGACGGCGCTCAATTTCAGCGGCTGGACTAACGCGCAACGGCCCGCGCTAAACACCGTTGCACACGCATAGTACCCGTTGAACAAGAGCACTGTCAAGGTTATATATAGGCGCAGTTCTAAGCCAGCGATGTTGCCTGTTTGAAAGGACTTGGAGCGCTCAAGCGGCTCCATTTTGAGGGGTTCCTGAAGAGAAAAAAGCCGCCTCCAGGAGGGTTCCTGGAAGCGGCCCGAAAAGGCTTCATTAGCTTACGGCCGTCTGCGTCCACCCTTGGCGGGAGTGGTTTTCTCGGCCTTCACGTTTTGTTGGTTCTTCAATTCCTGAAGGATGGCTTTAGCGTCATCCTTGAGTTTGTCGGTATCAGGTGCCTTGTCCACAAATTGCTGTAGATAATTAGCCGCTTCCTGGTACTTTGCCTTGTCATTGTTGTTCATTGCCCCAATATTGAACAGAAGCATGCCGGACTTAACCAAAGCATCGGTATCGTCGGGGTTTTGGGCCAGAATCTTCTTGTACTCTTCCAGCGCTTTATCAAAGGAATTGGCGTCGAAGAGCATCTGGGCCAAATCGTGATGTGCCTTTGCCTTCTTGGCAGCATCGGTTTCGGCGGCCATATACTCCTGATAAGCTGCGATGCCGTCATCCACCTTGCTTTGATCCACCTTTGTCACGAACAACCGCATGGTCTCGGCACGAGTCGAAAGCGCCGCCACCTTGTTAGCGTTGAATCGCTGTTGGGCTGCGGGATCGGTTCCGGCGGATGTTGCATCGGCCTTTAGGATCTCCATAGCCTTCGCGGTGCTTTCCGCTGCAATACGAAAGTCACTTTTGGCCGCTTCAAGGCCTGAGTTCTTGGCAGCGTCATCTTTTGCTTGGATAGCCGTGTTGTACCGGTCGACTCCACGAGCTTTCAGCGCAAGTGCTTTGTTCGTTAAGAGTGCAGCCTGTTCAGGATCTGCGGCCAGGCCCTCGTCGTACTGACGGATTGCCTCATCGTAGTTCTTTGCTATCAAAGCGTCGTTTCCAGCTTTGAACGTGCGAGCGACGACTGCGTTCGATTCCTCAATCTTCTTGTTCTTTTCCATTATCTCGGCGTTCTTCCGAGCGAGCTCTTCGCGCTTGGCCTTGTCGTCGCTACTCTCACCGCTCGCCGCCGGTTTAGTGCCAGCAGTCGAAGAGCTTGTGCCACCGCCAGCGATTGCTGCCTTGATTTGGTCGTACGTCAGTTTCTTCCCGTCACCAGGACTGAGACTCAGCTCGTAATCAATGTCTCGGCCTGCTTTTACGTTTGGTATCCACGACGGTGAAGCCTGCGGATGGCTTGCGGCAACGATATAAGTTCCAACGAACGGTAGGCCGGCGAAAACAAATTCACCCTTCTTGTTCGTTTTGGTTGTGTATGTGCCTTGCAGGTCTGTGCGGTACACATCGATAGCGGCTTCGCTGGCTGGAACACTCGTTCCGTCAGCCTGTTTTATAACGACATGACCTCGCAGTTGGCCTGTTTGGGCCTGCGCTCCAATCGCAGCAACCATGAGAAGTGCAAGCGAGAGGTTTATGATCAGATATCTGCGAAACATTACTGAGTCCTCCGACGGATGGGTTGGGCAATAGAGATACGGGAGAGACCCGTAAGATGCCCTAAGGTTGAAACCAGTTGTAAACGATAGGATAGCACTGCTGGAGTACCCTAAACTTAATCAGCAAGTCTCTGACTGTCAAGCACGTACGGTATCGGATCGTCCATTCCTGCTTCGCGAAACGCGCGGAGTCGTAGTGCGCATGAATCGCACGTCCCGCAGGCTTCCTTTTCCTCTCGATAGCAGGACCAGGTCAGTTCCAGCGGCGCGTCCAGCTCATGGCCTTTCCGAACGATGTCTGCTTTCCTTAATCCTATTACTGGCGTGTGAATAGTGACTCTGGTTTCCGGTTTTGTGCCTTCGTTGATGGCGGTTTGAAATGCAGCGTAGAACTGTGGCCGGCAATCGGGATAGCCCGAAGAATCTTCAGCAACTGCACCAATGTAGATCGATGTAGCTCCAATCTTTTCAGCCCAGCTGGTGGCAATCGAAAGCAGATGTGCATTTCGAAAAGGGACGTAGCTCGTCGGTATGATTGGGGAATTGAGATCAGCTTCACTCACCGGGATTTTCTTGTCAGTGAGTGAAGAGCCTCCAATCATTGCTAGATGGTCGATCGAAACAGCTAACCGGTGTTTGACTCGAAAGTAATCTGCCAGCTGCTCAAACGCTTGTCGCTCCCGCTTTTCAGTTAATTGGCCATACGAGACGTGTAGGAAGGCGAGTTCTTCGTTTTCTTCATGTGCGATGGCTGCGGTGACGCACGAATCCATTCCGCCTGATACCAAACAAACAGCGAGGCGCGATTCGATTGGTTCTTCAGGTATGGCTACACTCAGTACCTTGTCGTCAGATCCGCCCATCAAACGCCTCTTGCGTCAGGTCCCCAAATGTATTTGTGTAACTGTAACTGCATACGAACCTCGAGGCCGCTTTCAGCAATCCAGTCGGCGAGTGCCTTAAGATCAATTTCGCCCCACGCAGGTGAAATCAAAACAGCCTTCGCACAACGCGTCAGATCGTGGCGCTCTATTATGCTCTGAGCGAATTCCCAATCCCCGCGGTTCGCGACGACAAATTTAACTTCATCTAATTCAGGGCGTAATCGTTTGAGATTCGGCCAGTGATTGCGAGGTTCTTCACCCGAAGCCGGACACTTGATATCCAGAATAATCTTTGCGCGTGGATCAACATCTTCCGTTGAAACGAATCCGCCGGTCTCAATGAGAACTTCGAAGCCTTCGTCGCATAATCGCCCAATCAAGCCAAAAGCTTCTTTTTGGGCCAGCGGTTCGCCCCCCGTTACTTCCACAAGCCGACACCCGAAATTGCGAACGCGATTCATCACCTCCTCAATACTGAAGTGTTCACCACCAGAAAATGTGTATTCGCTATCGCACCAAACACATCTCATGGGGCATCCGGTCAGGCGCACAAACGTGCAAGGACGACCAGCATGTGTTGATTCTCCCTGAATCGAGCGGAAGATTTCAGTGACGCGCAACATTACAATCCAAGGTTAGGAGGTTAGAGAATCTGAATCTAGCTCAGGTGCTAAGGGCTGTCAAAACGGGTGGCAAGCGGTGCGCCCTCGGGCGGCGTTGTAGGGCCGCCGGCAACTTGCCGCCGGATTTTTCATCAAAGCACTGGTAAAGGAGTGGTATAACAATAAGTATTGCGAACCTTTGCGAGGATCCTGCCTTTCGAGTCTGTGCTTTTCCTGTTGTTTAGCGTGATTTAGTGGATCATTTTTTCGGGCAACACGGGATCCACACGAAACAACACGAATATAAAACCCGTGAAACTGAGCGAACGTGACATCGAAAAATTAACTCGCGAAGGCGCTGGGCGGTTGCGCGCGCGCGCGGATGATCGCCGCTCGTTGAAAGCCGAGGCACTAACGGGGCGGATTCGCAAGAGCATTGATAAGTACCTGTTGCGCACAAACGACGAGGCGACAGCAAAAGACGTGGCGGAATTTATCGATGGTCTACAGGCTGATGATCTCTGTTTGATTGTGTCTTGTGAAGCTGGTGATCAGAACGCCTGGACTGAATTGGTCGAGCGGTTCTCCTCGACTGTTCGCTCAGCTGCGAGGTCAGCCAGCTCTAACGAAGACGCCGCCGAAGATCTGACACAATCCATTTGGGCCGAATTGCATGGCTTGCGGAGACGGGCCGACGGCGGTCCGGCAGGAAAACTCTCTTACTATTCAGGCAGAGGGTCGCTTGCAGGTTGGTTGCGCGCCGTCGTTGCTCAACTGGCCATCGATGAACATCGCAAGCAATCGCGATTGGTGCAAACGGAGGAAGACAACGAGCTCGACCGTTTGGTGAAGGACGCTCCAGAAGGTGCCTTCGCCGTTGGAACTTCAGCCACGATGTATGATCCCGAGGAGACCATTGCGCGCAACGTGGCCGGATCAGAGCTCCAGGACGCACTCGCATGTTCGATTAAGGAGTTGTCAGACGAAGATCGTTTACTGGTAAAGCTCTATTATTTTGATGATCTCCGGCTACGTGAGGCGGCAGCATTGATGGGTGTGCACGAAGCAACTGCAAGTCGTCGCCTGACGAGGATTCACACTGAACTGCGAAGGAAGGTGAGTGCAATTTTGATTGAACAGCGAGGTTGGACTGCAGCTGAAACGGAAAGAGCTTTCGCCGAAGTCGCTATAAATCTTCAAACAGATGTCGAATCCATGTTGCAGCCGGTCTCCATCGGCAAGGGAATAAAATCCGAACGCTAATAGTTGGTTTGCCGTCGACCGCAAGGTAAGGCATCCGGTATCGTTCTTAAGAATGACAGGTTCGAATTAGAGGGATGAAACAGTTCGAAAACAACGAAATCGAGGTTCTGCTCAGGAAGCTCGCAGAAACGGAACGGGCTAAGAGTTCTCGTTTACTTGGGGAGGATTCCGCAGAGGAACATCTCGATCCAGATGAATTGAGCTCGTTTGCAGAAGGCCGTTTGCCTGCAGCTACTCGTTCGTTTTACATGGCCCATCTGGCAGCTTGTGATCGTTGCCGTCGCATCGTTGCGCAGTTGGCCACTGCTTCAGGGGCCAGCAGCGCGATCAGGGAACCAGCAGTAGAAGAACAAGGGCGGTGGACTTTCCTCGCGAAGTTTTTCTCTCCGACGGTGATGCGTTATGCCATGCCGACATTGGCGGTGGTCGTCCTCGCCGTTGCGGTGTTTGTTTGGATGCAACGCGAGTCTGCAACAAAGATGGCGCTACGACAGAATGCGGAACCGGCGACGCAGACGGTAAATAAAGAGTTAAATGGTGCGCTTGCCGACCGATCTAGCGACTCAACTCCGTCGTCGAACAATTCAGTCGCGCCTGAGCCTTCAGAAGCTCATCAGGCGAAGGCAGACAGTGCTCGTGCCGCCGCTTCAAAGGAAACGGCAGAAGCAAGATCGGCCGGCACTAAATCTGCTAACGCTAAACCAGCTGATGCAGCATCCAGCGAAACAGCTGCGTCAACTCCAACTCCCGCGATGCAGGAAGTAGAGGTATACGCACCGCCTCCGCCGGCCAAAGGAGAACCGGAAACCGCAAAAAGTGTCGCGCAGACTACTGATGAAGCGGAGAAAAAGGAGCGTACGAGAACGGCGCCTACAGAAGCAGCGAATCGCGAAGAGCAGGCGGGTGACAAGAGCACGGCGGCGAGAAGGTCTGCGGCGGCTAGCGCCGGAAGGATCTCAGGTTTATCGGTAATGGAGCAGAAAGTGGCTGCTACTCGTAGTGTCGGAGGGAAAAACTTTCAACGAATTGACAATGTGTGGGTCGATACGGTGTACACGTCTTCAACTCCTACCATGAACATTAGCCGGGGGTCGGAACAATACCGCGCATTAATAGGAGACGAACCCGGTCTGCGAACTATTGCCGAGCAACTGTCGGGCGAGATTGTTGTGGTGTGGAAAGGTAAGGCATATCGGATTCGCTGAGAGCTTAAACTGGGGTTGTCAAATGCCACCAACGGAGAGATTGTGTCAACGTGAGAATCCCCCTCACCGGCAGAAGCTGTGAAAAAAATCAACTTCTCATTCTCCCCAGGCTTCAGCTTGGGGGTGAGAGCGTGTTTTTTAATTCGGGGAACCGTTTCAACGGTTTTCCGTGAAGGCCACTAAATAGCTAGCGATTTGCACAAGTAGGGAAACCGTTGAAACGGTTTTCGAGGTCTCCCAGGCGGCCGCTGCCCCGAGGCTGAAGCCTGGGGAGAATGAGAAGTTGTTTTTTTCCCAGCTTCGGCAGTGAGGGGATCGTTCAACTCCAGCCTACAATACCCCGGCCTACAGAAATTTGTTTTCGGCGAAGCCGTGTGCATTTGCCCTATTGCTCTCTCTTTTTTAATACTGCCGTCCACAGTGATACAGTACGAGTAATCGTTAGGAGGATTTATGTACTGTCCATCTTGCGGCAGCGAGATTACGGTTGAACTTAATTACTGCAACCGATGCGGCGCGAATCTTTCGATTCCTGCGAATGTCACTCCGCCGTCCGCGCCTGTCAAATTAACCGGTCCTTCATTGGTGTTGGGAGTCACGATCGTTTTCGCCTTGGGCATAATTTTCTCGAGTGCTGTGCGACTGGTAGAAATGGGTTTACATCCGGCAGCACTTGCGTGGATAGTCATCGTAAGTTTGGCGACACTCTTTGGTTGCGTTAGCCTCCTGATTAGATTCTGGTCGATGATGGTGAAACAACACCGGCCAGAGCTGACGCCGCGGCAATCTACCAAGAATTTCAAGCAAACATCGTCGCCACAACAACTGCCACCACGTTTCGAGCCCGGCACTAGCGTTACAGAGAATACAACGCGAACATTCGCTCCTTTATACCGAGAGCCAAAAGATCGATGACACTGCCAGAAGGAAGGTGACGCTAACGGTTTGAACAGGACAACCTCGGCCCTCAGCATGGCGGTCGCCACCGTAATCTTACTTAGTATCTTCCCAACCACTCACAGCCAGGGCACACGTAAGGATCAGTCAAAAGCAAGCCCCTCCACGCGCGCTCCCGTGCCGCCCAACCGGCAAATCCAGAGGATCGTCCGTGAAATCGATCCTCAGAACATTGAACGGACGATCAGGAAACTCGTCTCGTTTGGAACCCGTAACACTCTGTCAGAGCAGAACAATCCAAACCGCGGGATCGGTGCTGCGCGAGATTGGCTGTATGAAGAGTTTCAGAAAGTCGCTCAACAATCCGAGGGCCGTATGACTGTGGAGAAACAGGCTTTCGAACAGGCGCGGGCGCAACGTATACCTGAACCGACAGTTTTAACGAACATCGTAGCCACCTTAAAAGGAACTCAATCAGAATCAGAACATCGGCTTTACGTAGTCAGTGGCCACTACGACTCAATCTGCAGCAGTCCGACGGACGCGAAGTGTGATGCGCCCGGCGCTAACGACGACGCGTCGGGGACCGCCGCCGTGCTTGAAATGGCCAGAGTCATGGCGAAAGAAAAATTCGACGCGACAATCGTATTTATGGCCGTGGCGGGCGAGGAGCAGGGACTGCTTGGTGCAGCCTACTTTGCCGAACAGGCGAAGCAAAAGAACTGGGACATCGGGGCTATGTTCACCAATGACATCATTGGTAACACGCTTGGAGGAAACGGTGTGCGCGCTCGGCGATCAGTAAGAGTTTTTTCTGAAGGTGTGCCTTCGAATGAAACTGCTGCTGAAGCAATCATCCGCCGCAACGTTGGCGGCGAAAACGACTCATCGTCGAGGCAATTGGCCCGCTTCATTCGAGAAGTTGCATCGCGTTACACGCCCACGATGAATGTGGTGATGGTGTACAGGCGCGATCGCTACGGAAGATCAGGTGATCACGTTCCATTTCTCGAGCGCGGTTACGCAGCAGTTCGGTTCACCGAACCAAACGAGGAATTCAAGCACCAGCACCAGAATGTGCGAATTGAGAATGGAGTACGATTCGGAGATCTGCCAGAGTTCGTGGATTTCAACTACGTTGCCAACGTCGCACGGATCAATGCCGCAGCTCTTGCCGCACTCGCCTCGGCGCCTGCTCGACCGAAAGGCGTCATCATACAAACTGCCAGGCTTTCAAATGACACAGATCTGAAGTGGGATGCCAACAAGGAACCAGACCTAGCCGGTTACGATGTTGTCTGGCGCGAAACAACATCGCCTGTTTGGACCAATAGTCGCTGGGTCGGCAATGTAACAAGCTACACATTGAAAGGGCTGTCCAAAGACAACTATTTCGTGGGAGTCCGGTCTGTGGATACGGCTGGAAACCGAAGTCCAGTCACTTACCCTCGTCCTATGGGTAGAACCACTCCGGCGACTACGCCATCCACCAACCCCTAAATGACAGGTCCCGAAGGGATCCCCACAGCAACTGGATTGCGTCCCTCCGGGATGCAGTTGGTCGGTTGGCACAAAAAGGTCAATAGATTCAACTATTGGCACCCCTAATGCGTCTAAATCTTGTCGGCGGGTTTCTCCTCTCCATCAAAGTTTAGGTAGGATTACTCCATGAATCGTTCGAAACTGCTCAAATATCGGCTATCGGCAAAGCGCGCGGCTGCGGAGCTGCTGGTGCTGGCAATGCTGGCGGCCACGTTTTCGGTGGGCGCGAGTGCTCAGCAAAAGCAGAAATCCAGGAGCGTCCGGCTATCAGAAGATCAACGAATTTTTCACGTACTTAATCGACTCGGATTCGGCGCGCGGCCGGGTGACATCGAGCGGGTGAAGGCTATTGGACTAGAGAGCTACATTAACCAACAGCTTAACCCTGAAAAGATTCCGGATGCAGTTGCCGAGTCAAAGGTCAAGGAACTCGCAACTTTGAACATGACCACCGCTGAGCTGTACCAGAAATTTCCGCAACCAAACCAACTGCTCCAGCAGCTTCAGCGTAAGGGAGAGTTACCTGCGGATTTAGCTGCTGCACGTGAAAATCGAGTGAAGCAGAACGCTAAGGGTGCTACAACCGCCGATACACAGAAGAACGACAACGGAAGTGAGATGTCGCCATCCATGTCGCCTCCCCCCGCGGCAAACAATGCGAACAGTCCAAACACTCCGAACAATCCGAATAATCCAGTGGATAACGAAAAGTACCGGGAGATCATTCGCGACTACTACGCAAAGAACGGATTGCAACTGCCACAACGAATCGTCGCCGAGTTACAGGCTTCGCGAATTCTTCGTGCCGTATACAGCGAAAGACAACTACAGGAAGTGATGGTTGATTTTTGGACCAATCACTTCAATGTATTTGTTGGTAAGGGAGTCGATCGTTGGCTATTGACCTCGTACGATCGAGACACCATCCGTCCGTACGCGCTTGGAAAGTTTTCTGATCTCTTGTTAGCGACTGCGAAAAGTCCTGCAATGCTTTTTTATCTTGACAACTTCCAGAGCGTCAGCCCCAATGCGCCGGTTGGCCCAAGACCAGGAGCATTGCGTCCAGGTGCCGCAACAAGAGATTCCCTCCTGGGAGAGCTTCTAAATCGTCGCGATCGCCGGATCGAGCGCGACCTCATGATGCGACGGCAAGCCACGAATCCCCAGGCGCCTCAGGCGAACGCTCAGCGGGCGCGCCGCGGAATTAACGAGAACTATGCGCGCGAACTGATGGAACTGCACACGCTTGGTGTTGATGGTGGTTACACCCAGAAGGATGTGCAGGAAGTCGCGCGGTGCTTCACTGGATGGACCATCTTCGCACCGAGAGGCGGAGGCGCAGCTGCGGCGATGATGGGCCAGGAAGCACGAGAAAATGCTGGTACCTTCTTCTTTAATCCCCGCCTTCACGATGACGGGGTAAAGACGGTTCTCGGCCAGAAGATTCCGGCCGGTGGCGGTATTAAGGACGGGCTAATGGTATTGGATATCCTTGCGCACCATCCTTCAACTGCGCGATTCATAGCTACAAAGCTTGTGCGCCACTTTGTTTCGGATACACCGCCGCCGTCATTGGTCGCTAAAGTTGCGGACACTTACCAAAAGACGGATGGAGATATACGCGAGATGCTGCGTGCGATCTTCTTCTCGCCCGAGTTCAACTCGCCTGAAGCATATCACGCCAAACTTAAGCGACCATTTGAACTGGCTGTCAGTGCCGTTCGTACGCTTGGAGCTGATACCAACGGTGGTCCGCAATTTCATCAGTGGATCGCCCGGATGGGCCAACCGCTCTATGGGTTTCAAACACCTAATGGTTACTCAGACACGGCGGAAACCTGGATGAACGCCGGCGCTTTGCTCGAACGCCTGAACTTCGGTCTATCGTTAGCAGGTAATCGTATCCCTGGTACGCGGGTGGATTTGAAACGGTTGGCTGGAAGTCTGCCATCCGACAAAGGTGCCGTGGATCATTTCATTAATCTGATTGTGCTTGGTGATGTGTCGCAAGCAACGAAAGATACAGTTCTAAAGCAGATGAATGAGCAGGCGCTTACGATTGCGCCGCCGCCTGCGCCGCCTGAGCGGATCGATACGTCTGCGGCAATTGACCGTCCGGTTCGTCCACGTCAACAGCCTGCCCGTGAAGCGACCATAACCGATCCGGTTACAAAGGTTGTGGGGTTAATCCTGGGATCGCCCGAGTTTCAGAAGCAATAAAGAAAAGTAATGAGTACTGAGTACTGAGTGAGGTAATTATGAATCGTAGATTTTTCATGAAGTCTGGTGGCGTAGCGTTGGCGAGTTTCGGCTTTTGCCTTTCTGCGCCCTCGTTCTTGCAACGTGCAGTGTTGGCGCAAGCGCGTCAGATCACGGGTGGCCGCCGCAAGACCTTGATTGCGATTTTTCAAAGAGGCGCAGTCGATGGTCTAAATATGGTTGTGCCGTTTGGTGAGTCGGCGTACTACGATCTGCGTCCGTCGATAGCGATTCATAAGCCAGAATCAGGAAGTGCCGAAAGCACTATCAATCTCGACGGCTTTTTCGGCCTGCACCCGTCGCTCGCTGCTTTCAAGCCTTTTTGGGATTCAAAGCGATTGGCAATCGTGCACGCCGTCGGCTCACCTGACAACACGCGCTCTCATTTTGATGCGCAGGATTACATGGAATCTGCGACACCGGGAGTCAAGTCGACTACGGATGGATGGCTCAATCGTTTGTTACAAAGCAAGTCCGATCCAGACCGTTCCATATTTCGCGCTGTGTCGATGTCACAACAAATGCCTCGCGTATTGCAGGGACGCGCGCCGGCATTGGCAATGTCAAACCTCCAGGACTTCTCTGTGCGTGCCGGAAGCGCATCGTCGAGTTTGCAGGAGGGGTTCGACTCGATGTATCGCGCAGCGGTGGATCAATTGGGTGGAACCGGCCGAGAAACGTTCGATGCAGTGAACTATTTGAAGCAGGTTAATCCGGGGCAGTACAAACCTGAGAATGGCGCTCAGTATCCGCGTACTCCATTCGGCAATTCACTATTGCAGATCGCTCAGTTGATCAAAGCCGGCGTAGGACTGGAGGTCGCGTTCACAGACGTAGGCGGTTGGGATACTCACGCGAATGAAGGAGACGCGCGCGGCCAGTTGGGAAACCTGTTACAGCAGTTCAGCTCTGCCATTGCTGCGCTGGCAACTGACCTCGGCCAGCGTATGGATGATGTTGTTGTTCTGACTATGTCTGAGTTTGGCCGCACTGCTCGCGAGAATGGTAATCGTGGTACGGACCATGGCCACGCCAATGCGATGTTTGTGCTCGGCAACTCCGTGCGCGGTGGAAAAGTATACGGACGGTGGCCCGGCCTAAAAACAGATCAATTGTATGAAGGCCGCGATTTAGCGTTGACGACTGACTTCCGCGATGTGTTTGCAGAGCTTGCAGGCAAGCATCTTGGGGCGCGGGATTTGAAAGGCATCTTCCCCGGTTACGCGGTAAGTGAAGCAAACTTCCGTGGTTTAGTTGGTTAATTTTCTTGAGCCGCAGATTTAGCAGATAACGTCGATCCTTTTTCGTGTTCTTTAGTGTGATTCGTGGATCGTGTTTGCTGACTCCGAAAAACTGGTCCACTAAATCACACGAAACGACACGAAAAGAAGACCCCGGTCATCTGCCGTGAATCTGCGGCTAAACTTCCTCTCAAAACTTTGCTCGGGCGCCGAAACGGTTGATGAAGTACAGCATCAAAGCGGCGATCGCTGAAACGATTACCGATAACGTAAGGGCATCGTTTTCTCGTCCTGCCTGAACAGCATCATAAATCGCCACTGAAGCAGTTTGCGTTTTGCCGGGAATGTTTCCCGCAATCATTATCGTCACACCAAAGTCCCCCAGCGCACGCGCAAATGCGAGTGCCGTAGCAGCTAGTACGCCCTTCGATGCAAGCGGCAGCGTGACTCGGAAAAAAATACTGCGGCTATTCAATCCCAACGTACGCGCCGCTGCTTCCAGTTGTGTGTCAACCGATTCAAAAGCCGCACGCAAACTCTTTGTTACTAACGGAAACGCATGAATCGTCGCAGCGATAATCGCCGCGGTAACAGTGAACGTCAGCCTGATACCAAACTGATTGTAAAGGAATCCTCCGACGGCGGAACGACTGCCAAGCAGAACTAAAAGGTAGTAGCCCAGGACCGTTGGTGGCAGGACGAGCGGAAGGCTAACAAGTGCATCAACGACGTTCCTGCCAGGAAAAGTTTTCCGGGCGAGCAGCCAGGCAAGGGTCGAACCCGCGATGAGGGCAATCAGCGTTGCCGCTGTTGCCACCGTAAAAGACAGGCGTACCGGAAACCAATCAATACTTAAAACCAAACACGCGTGGAGCGATGAATGATAGGTTCCTGCTTGCATAGGAATTCCACTCTTTGGAGTGCTGCGACTTCTCGCAGCTTTTTTGTGTTGCCTGCCGCATGCGCGATAAAAAGCTGCGACAAGTGGCAGCACTCCAAAGAGTCTAATTAAGGAGTGCGATGATTCTCAGGGGGCCACCGCTCCCATTCTTGATCTTCATTGGCAACGCGATCACGGAAAAACCTTTTACCGGGAGCTTGTCCAGGTTAGCAATGTTTTCAAATGCAGGAATGTTTTTCTCAAATAGGGTGCGATGGCTTTCGAAAAGAGTTGATTGGCCGTAGTCGATGCTGGGTGTGTCCAGACCAATGGCTTTAATGGTCCTGTTTCGCGTGAGCCATTCCGCTGCGTCGGGATGTAGCCCCGGAAAATGAAGTTTCGCAACCGCTGATGCACCACGTTCGTCAGTGCCCATGTACTTTTTGCGATCAGGATAGTACTTTCCAAACCCGGTGCGGAGAAACACGATGCTGCCTGCGGGTATTCTGCCGTTTCGCTGCTCCCATTTTCTAAAATCTTCCGGAGTTACGCGATAGTCTCGGTTTGTAGCGCACTCGGCCGAGACATCAATCACAATGCCTGGTCCCATGAGTTGTTCGAGTGGAATCTGATCAACTGACGGGTGACCTTTAGCAAAGTGTACCGGCGCATCGATGTGTGTTCCACCATGTTCCGCCGCCGCATATCTGTAGGCTGAGTAGAAATAGCCCTTCTCAGTGACGCCTTCGAAATCTGTTTCGAGTTTGAATGATTCCGCCGTGGGCCAATACACAGTATCGGCATCGAAGGGATAGGAGAGATCGATGATTGTCTTGGCAGAAAATGGAACTGTTTTTCGCTGGGAAAACGCAGGTGCGGCTATCAACAGTGCTGAAAGGAATACTACTGATGCCTTCATAGAGAAGCCTTTCGTGTATTACGTTGTGTAGTGAAACAGCCGCAATGTTAGCTCAGGCAGGCGTCGAGTGCATTGAAAAAAGAATTTCGTGTGTTTTGTGTTTGCTTTCGTGTATTTTCGTGGATGAATGACATTGATTCCCCGCATTCTTCGGTTTGATTCTGTTGACTCTACAAACTCTCAGGCCGAGCGATTGGCTCTCGAGGGCGCTGAAGAAGGATTGTGCATCGTTGCTGATGAGCAGACCGCAGGACGCGGCCGTCTTCGACGCGAATGGAGCTCGCCCAAAGGCGCTGGTTTGTACTTTACGATGTTGCTTCGCCCGCGAATTCCACAAGCAAGCTGGCCACTGATAACGTTGTTAGCCTCTATCGCCGTTACCGACGTATTGCGCGAGCAATGTCGTCTCGAGTCGGATATCAAGTGGCCCAACGACGTTTTGGTCACCGGCCGGAAGATCTGCGGCATCCTTGCAGAAACATCTGATACGCCAACAGGCCGCGCAATCGCTCTCGGAATCGGTATTAATCTCACTGCCGAAGCTTTTCCGCCGACACTGCTCAAAACTGCGATATCCTTGGAAGAAGCAACGGGTCAACCAGTCAAACGAGATACAATTCTTTCGCCGTTGGTGCCGGCGCTCATTCGCTATTATCAACTTCTAAATGACGGTCAAGACGGGCAAATCATCGCAGAGTGGTGTAAACGATCATCGTATGCAAACGACAAGTTTGTTCAAATCGTTACTAGTGACGAGACGATTCGCGGTGTGACTCATGGTTTGGAAAGGAATGGCGCATTGCGTCTACGGACCGCCGACGGCAAAATCAAGATAGTCTATGCCGGTGACGTGACGACCTTGAGAGAGGACAGCAGAACTCCTTCCAATTCTTAATGACTTCAGGCAAACGAATCGTTATCGCAACCTTCGGCTCTTTTGGCGATCTTCATCCTTACATGTCGATAGCAACTGAGCTAAAGGCGCGCGGTCATGATCCGCTGATTGCCACCATGAGTCTGTATCGGGAAAAAGTTGAGGCTGCTAATCTGCGTTTCGCTGCAATACGGCCGGATGTGCCACCACCGGACCAGCAGGATCAAAAACTAATCCATAGCATCATGGAACCGAAGTCCGGTACGAAGTTTCTACTGGAAGAGGTTATCTTTCCCTGGGTTCGTGATAGCTATGCCGATCTCGCCCCCATCGCGGAAGAGAGTGACTTGTTAATAACTCACCCCGTCGCTTATGCTGGATCACTTCTCGCATACAAAACAGGAATGCGGTGGATCTCAACTGTACTGGCGCCCACATCGTTTTTCTCTGCATATGATCCTCCAGTGCCGCCATTCTGGCGTTGGTTAGCACACCTGAGGCATCTTGGTCCCCGTTTCATGAACTTCGCACTAGACGTGGCCAAAAGGGGCTATGAGCCGAAGGTCATCAATCGTTTCAGGGAGGAACTGGGCCTGCCGGATTACGGCAATCCGGTATTTGAAGGTCAACACTCGCCTACGCGCGTTCTTGCGCTCTTTTCTGCAGTTTTTGCCCAGCCGCAACCCGACTGGCCATCTCAGACTCGAATTACCGGCTTTGCTTTCTATGATGAAGCCGGCAAGTCAGGCATGACGCGCGACCTGCTCGATTTTCTGGACGGCGGCTCGCTGCCTATCGTGTTTACACTTGGCTCTTCCGCTGTGTGGGTGGCGCGCGATTTTTTCGATCATAGTGTCGCAGCCGCGGAAGCGCTTGGTTGTCGAGCCGTGCTGCTGATTGGTGATAAGCGCAATCTTCCTAAACAGCCACTGCCGTCCAGCATGATCGCTGTCGAATACGCACCTTATGAACCTTTGTTGGCTCGAGCGTGCCTGATGGTCCATCACGGCGGGATCGGCACTACATCGCAGGGCTTACGAGCAGGAATACCCACCTTGATCGTTCCATTCGCGTTCGATCAGTCGGATAACGCCGAACATGCCAGGCGCCTGGGCACCAGCAGAACTCTTTATCGACATGCATATAAGTCAGGGCGCGTCGCGAAAGAGCTTGGCATTTTGCTCAACAGGCCGCACTATGCTCAGAACGCATCAAGCGTAAGCGCTGCTTTGCGAAATGAAAACGGCGCACTAACCGCGTGTGACTTCATTGAAGACGTGCTGGACAATGTCGCCGGCAACAAAATAGACAAAGAACTCAGTTATGCTTCTCGTAATTGATGTTGGCAACTCGAACACTTCTCTCGGTGTTTTTGCTGGTGAGAAACTGGTTGCTCACTGGCGGTTAACGACGAATGCCGTGCGGACTGTAGATGAATACGGTGTACACGCCCGAAATTTGTTTGCGCTTGCAGGTCTCGACTTCAAAGAAATTGATGCCATCGCTGTTGCGTCAGTGGTTCCGCCCTTAAACTACACGTTGAAGAAAATGGCGGAAGACTATTTCCATGTGACTCCACTGTTCATCGATAACACAACTGATACAGGCTTGACGATTTTGTATGAACCTGCTTCCGATGTGGGCGCAGATCGAATCGTGGATGCGGTGGCAGCAATACACAAATATGGTGCTCCATGCATTGTTGTTGACTTCGGCACAGCCACAACCTTCAATGCAATAAATGCAGTGGGGCAATACCTCGGCGGCGTGATCACGCCAGGGATAATGATTTCCTCCGAAGCGCTGTTCATGCGAACTGCGAAACTGCCGCGGGTCGATTTCAAGCGTCCGCAAAAGGTCATTGGCTCCTCGACGGTAACCGCCATGCAGTCGGGCCTTTACTACGGTTTTGCCGGATTGGTGGACGGTGTGCTACAGCGAATGATTGCTGAACTCGGCAGCGAATACCGTCCGCCGCGCGTGATTGCAACCGGAGGTCTCGCATCATTGATCGCAACAGCCTCTGATGTCATCGAGGTAGTTGATGAAACACTCACGCTAGAAGGAATGAGACTCGTTTACGAAAGAAGCGGAAGCCGTTCGACTTGAACTATTTCAACTACTTTACAGAGATTGAAGACACCTTTATTCGTCGACGTGGCAAGCATCTTCTTCTGAGTCCCATTGACTGGGCGCTTATTGAAACGTGGAAACAGATCGGCGTGCCTCTGCATGTTGTGCTGCGCGGAATTGAACGATCTTTCGATTCATGGGAAACCAAACCGCGAAAGCGTTCTGTAAAATCATTACTGTATTGCCAGGAAGAAGTTGAAGCACAATACGCGGAATGGTTGGAAGCGCGCGTCGGGGGAACTACTAACGGCGACTCTGCGGAGCATGTCGTTGAAGAGGCCGATGACAGTCTTTCGTTTTCACGGCGGACGGTGCTCGAGTATCTCGAGCATTTAAAAGTTGCGTTAGGCGAAGCCGCGAAACATCGGAAACAAGTTGGGGAAGATAATCTGACTGAAGCGCTGGAACGTGGACTGTCGCTGCTCGCAGCTTTGACGGACGACTTTGCTACGGCGAACGTTGCTGATACTCGCAAGCTTGAAGACTCGCTAACGGGCCTCGAGAGGATGGTGACCGAAGCGCTTCATTCAATCGTGGCGGCAGACGATCTCGAATCAATTCGCGGTGAAGTTGTTAAGCAATTACAACCTTACCGGGCACACATGGATACGAATGTGTACCAACAAACTCTCGACAATTTGCTACTGAAACGACTGCGCGAAAATTTTGGTGTGCCCCGGCTCAGTCTTTTTTATCTGTAGGAGCGTCCCTCCGTGAGCGCGCTTTTCTTCCGTTTCCAGGGCTTGTTAACAACATGAGCGCCCACGGAGGGACGCTCCTGAAGAATTCTCGTACGCTAAAGGAGGACTGGTGATGGCTGAAATGACGATCAGGCGCGTTGGAGTTTTTTCGGTTGCCAAAATGCACTCGTTGGTGATGTTTGTATTTGGGCTCATCTTTGGTGTGATTTACGGATTGTTCTTCATGATCTTCGGCGCAGCCATGTCGGCCATGGCTCCTCGTGATGGCGCAATGGGTGGCATAGGGACGATCATCATGGGTGTATTGATGATGATTGGTATACCCATATTTTACGGCGTGCTTGGGTTCATTTTTGGCGCCCTCGGCGCATTCGTCTACAACATTGCCGCCGGGATTGTTGGTGGAATCAAGCTCGATCTGGAAAGCGTTGCTTCAGACTATGCGCCGCCACCGCCGCCGCAGCAGTGGGCCGCCAATCCGTACCCGCCTGGTCCATGAACATCTAATATCCATATCACGTGCAAGGGGCGGACTTTGGTCCGCCTCGTGCGTTAGACTCTCTTCATGAATGTTAGTGAAGGCGCAACTTTCGAAGTTGAAGTTGAACGAATTCTGCCCGGCGGATTTGGGTTAGCGCACGCAGGAGACCGCACTATTTTTGTTTCGCTCGCGGCTCCCGGCGATGTAGTCAGAATCAAAATTGACCGGCTCCGGGGAAGAATCGCTTTCGCTTCCATCCTGGAAGTGATTAAGCCATCGCAGTTTCGAATAGAACCGCCGTGCCCGTATTTTGGTCGTTGCGGTGGTTGCGACTTCCAACAGCTAACTTACGAAGCTCAGCTTCGGTTAAAAAGCGACATTATCCGCGATTGTCTTTATCGCATCGCTCGACTTGAAAATCCGCCGGAAATTTCCGTCATTCCGTCACCTCACCAGTGGCGTTATCGCGCGCGAGCAAACTGGCAGGTTGACACAAATGCCAGCACAGTCGGCTACTTTGAGCGCGGCACTCATGATGTTTGTGACGTCGCTGACTGTGCAGTCCTGCGACCCGAGCTTCAACAGGCTCTGGAAAATGTGCGTTCGCTTTTGCCTGACAAATTGCCGGAAGACCTGACGGAAATCGAAGCCGTTTCAGGGGATGAAGGCGTGGCTTTGGCGCCCCCGCTTGCAGGTTACTCAGATCAGGATGTCACGCGAAGGATCGGTGGCGAAGTTTACCGGTTTGGCGCGACGAGCTTTTTTCAAATCAACCACGAGCTCCTGGAACGACTGATTGCAACAGCTGTCGCAGATACTCACGGTCAGGCAGCGCTCGATCTCTACTGTGGCGTCGGTTTGTTTACACTGCCGCTGGCTCGTCGCTACTCGAGAGCAACAGCAGTTGAGGCTAACAAAGCTGCTGCGAACTATGCTCGTTTGAATCTCTCGAACGCACAATTAACAAATGCGACGGTTATAACTGCCAGAGTAGCGGAGTGGCTTAACAGGATCGATTTAGTGGAGAAGGAGTTTGATTTTGTTTTGCTGGATCCTCCTCGAACGGGCGCCGAGCCAGTAGTGATTGAGCGCATTCTCGCATTGCGTCCCCGAAAGATCTCTTATGTATCGTGCGACCCAGCTACTTTGGCGCGAGATCTAAAACTGTTACTTGCCGATGGATACCAGCTCACTTCAGTCGCGGCGCTTGATATGTTCCCTCAGACCCATCATGTCGAAACGGTCGTGCAACTAACGACCGGGTGAAGATTCGAGCGGCACATCCGCTAGTCGCATTAGCATCACCTTAAAAGTCATTAATCAAGATTGAATAGAACAGGGCGGGAAGGGGCAGTCGCTAAGTTCAGCGTGCCGTAGGTTCGATGCGCCCCCACTCAAGTTGCAGAAGCTTTATTACTGAGAGGCTTTGCCACCAATTGGGGTTGGTGGGATTTTCGCTTTTTATGCAAAGCTTTACTATAATTTTTCACCACTGTCGTTGCTCTACTCTGAGTAAAACTGTAAATGCAAGGCGCTCCTCACCAGCCGTTATTCGCTCAAGCTCCGCTGGCGCAACTTGCCACCGCGTTTGCCATCGGCATCCTGGTCGCCCACTACATAAGAATGCCTCACGCCGCGATCGTCTTCTGCGGTGTTCTTCTCTCCGCGATGGCTTTTGTTGCTCTAGTTAAGCAATGCCGTCGCACCCCAGGAATTCTTTTGATTGCCGCGGTATTCATGACCGGCACGATCGTTGAAACCCAGGACCAACAACTAATTCCTCCCAATCAGCTGAAATACTTCCTTGATAAACACCAACTTGGTGCTAAGGAGGTGGAGATCACTGGTGTAATCGAGGGGGCACCCGACTTCGCCTTCCAAAGAGCGTTTGTAACTCTGAATGTTGAGCAGCTTCGGTACGATGTCAAAGACATAACCGTCTCCGGAACTGTGGCCCTATCAATCTGGTTGCAGACGCCGCAAAGCATCGCCGCATTCAATGAACTCGATTTACAACATGGAGCGAGGATCCGAGCGCGGACTAACTTGCGACGCACAGACAATTTTCGGAACCCAGGCGTGTTTCTTCTAACGGAGTATCTGGATCGAAAGGGCTACGACGCAACGGCTGTTATCAAGAGTCCATTCCTGATTGAACGTCTGATAGATGCTCCTGTGTTTCTCCCTCTTTCATTGTTATATGAATGGCGACGGCGCGTTCAGCAAGAGATCAATCGACTGTTCTCGCCGGCGACTGCGGGCGTGCTCGAAGCGTCGTTACTGGGCAATCGTCATAGCCTTTCGCCTGACGTGGCCGAGCGCTTTCGCATAGGCGGAACATTCCACGTGCTGGTAATCAGCGGTTTGCACATCAGCTTCATCGCAAGTTTCGTGTTCCTGCTGATGCGCCGGCTCACGAAAAGGAGAGCACTGCAATTCTTTGTATCAACCGGCGTGTTATGGGGCTATACACTGGCAGTTGGAGCGGACGCTTCCGTTGCGCGAGCAGCGTTGATGTTTACTGTGATTGCTTTTGGACAGTTGCTGTTTCGACATGCCTCATCTCTAAATGCGGCAGGCGCGACGGCACTGGTCCTGCTTCTCTGGGAGCCGCGCAATCTTTTTGATCCTTCGTTCCAACTTACGTGCCTTTCAGTGCTTGCCATCGTGGTTCTCGCTTGGCCGACGATTCAGAAAATTTCGGCAATAGGATCCTGGCGACCTACAAGTACCACTCCACATCCTCCCAGCTGCTCCCGCAGCGTAAGAGCCTTTGCTGAAATTCTGTTTTGGAGCGAGCGCCAATGGCAGATCGATTCTGCGCGCTCGCTTCATCGGTGCAGATTATTTAAGACTCCATTTGCGTCCCGGCTCGAGCGATTTCACGTGCAGCCAGTCCTCCGCTACATCTTTGCGGCCGTTGTCGTATCAATGAATGTCCAACTTGTGTTGTTGCCATTCATGGTCATCTACTTTCATCGCGTGTCAGTGGCATCACTCATCTTGAATATCGTGGTAGGTACGCTCATGGGCGGACTGGCCATCGTAGCATTAGCAGCCTTGCTAATCGCGCAGTTGAGCGAAACGATGGCGGGGCCGTTGATTCAACTCGCGAACATCTTTAATTGGCTGATGGTCCATAGCGTCGACCCATTTGCACGCGTAGGCCTGGCCGCGCTGCGCCTGCCTCATTATTCAGGGCCAGCCGGAATCGTTTATTGGATTTACTATGCGCCGTTAACGTCCCTCGCGATAGCCTTAACGCGGTGGAATCCACTAGCCATTCCTCAATCTGCCGCAAAAAGGCACAAGAGGCGCAAAAACTCGGAAACCGGAGAAAACGATTTAGGTGTTACAAATAGCAGGACGACCAAGCGCGTGTTCGTACCCACGTGTTTTGCGCGTTTTGTGCCTCTTTGCGGCGAAATGGACCTGACACGAACAACTCCAATGCTTGTCTGGGCTCAATTGTTCCTGCTTGTCCTGATCGTTCTTCATCCATTCAGCGCAGGCACACTGGATAGCAAGCTTCGAATTGATTTCCTTGATGTGGGCCAGGGCGATTCTGCTTTGGTCACAATGCCCGACGGCGCGACGTTGTTGATTGACGGAGGAGGTCAACCACGCTTCACCAACGTTGCCAAGCAGGACACGAGTAACGAAACTCAGTTCACACAAAATGGACGCAGCATCGGCGAGCGAGTCGTGTCTGAGTACCTTTGGTCGCTTGGCTTAGATGCGGTCGATTATGTTCTCGTCACTCATGCCGATGCGGATCATATTGACGGCCTTAACGATGTGATTCGCAATTTTCGTGTGCGCGCAGCGTTAGCAGGCAGGAATCCGCGCGCCGACCCGGAGTTCCAGAATTTCACGGCAACCTTACTAAGCCAGAATGTCCCGATTCAGCTAATCGGGGCTGGTGATCTTCTGCGCTTTGGCAGCGTTACCGCAGAGGTTCTTTGGCCCAACTTCAACGACGATCCATCGACTCCGTCTCGGAACAACGATTCCGTTACGTTAAGACTCGTGTTCGGGAACCGAAAAGTGCTGATGACGGGCGATATTGAAGCTCGCGCGGAAGCCGCTATCGTAAACAGCTCTCAAGCGGTCGATGCGGACGTGGTGAAGGTTCCACACCACGGCAGCCGGACGTCATCGACCGACGCCTTCGTAAACGCAACTCATCCGAGACTCGCCGTAATTTCGGTAGGCCAACGGTCAATGTTTGGCCACCCGAACGAGGACGTCGTTGATCGTTGGCGAGCTAGTGGAGCGCAGGTACTGACCACTGGAAATAGTGGGACGATTACAATTCGGACGGATGGAAGTGAGTTGCTGCTGACAACATTTGTCGGCGAACAGCCTGGCCACAGATGATCGAACAACTTCTTCATCTAACGTGTGTTTCGGATTTCCGAAAGCTATGGCTGGGGCACAACTTCATTCGATAGCGTCAATCCGTACTTCCGTAAAATCTGACGACCGTCTGGACCATTAATAAAAGTAGCAAATTCTCGTGCGGCTTGTTCCTGGTTCGAACCTTTAATCACCGCCAGCATCTGATCCAGCGGACGATGAAGCTCTTGTGGCACAAGCACCCAACGCCCATCACTTTGTAGGGCCAATGACAGCGCTACGATCGCAACATCCGCATTACCCGTCTGCGCATATTGAAGTGTTTGCCGCACGTTTTCGCCGAAGATCACCCGCGGTTGGACCACGTCCCAAATCCCGGCATTCTGTAGAGCTTCGCGCGCAATGGCGCCATAAGGTGCGTGCTCGGGATTGGCGATTGCGATTCGCTTAACTTCCGGTAGCGCCAGGTCGTTAATCTTTTCGATCTTTAATGGGCTGTCCTTAACCGTCCAGAGCGTTATGCGCCCGCGTGCATAGACTGCTTTGGTTCCCGGGACAATTAATCCCTTCCGATCCAGTTCCTCGACATATTCCGTATTAGCCGAAGCGAAGAGATCGATGGGCGCACCATTCTCAATTTGTTGTGCGAGTATGCCGCTCGAGCCGAAGCTGAAAATGACCTTGGTGGAATGTTGCTGTTCAAACGCTCGACCAGCTTCTTCAAAAGCCGGAGCAAGATCGGCGGCTGCCGCGACCGTGATCTGGTTCGGCGAACTCTGTTGGTTACGGCAATTACTTACTGCGAGTAAGCAGAGTAACGAAAGAGCAGCGAGGAGTGCTTGTGTGTTTGCGCGTTTACGGGATCCCACCGGATTCGCGCTCTATTGTTCCGAATCGTCTGGGGTGTAGGTCGTAATTTCCGGACTGCCAACTTTGTAGGTCTTTAGAACTCCCAGTGGCGGAGCGTAGATATGAAGTGTGATGAGTCGTTTGCCGCTAACATCCGGGTTGCCTAATTGGTGAATATCAGGTTCGGCGGCGCCGGTAATGTCTCCGTCATTCCATTCCCGCGAAGTCTTATAACAGAGCCCTTGTTGTTCATCGTAATTGAACGTAGTTTCCCACAGCACTCCCTCAAAAACTTTCACTGCTCCATGCGAGCCGTTGTGATCATGAATGGGAGTCCTGTGACCAGGTCCCCAACATAGGACCAGCATCTCAACGAACTGGTTACGACAGATTCTATGACGCCAGTAGTTTGCTTCTTTGAAACCTATGTACGGCCGCAATTCGTCTTCGGATATAACGGCGTTTTCCAGCCATGAATTCAGCTGTTCGAGGCTCGGCACATCCGACTGCTTAGCGAGCAAATCAGCGAGGTCCTTCAGGCAAAGAGAACCAGACAGGTCAATGGGAAGAGCGGGAGTAGATTCGACGTGCGTTGACAAACTTAAGAACCTCCAAATTAACGGGTGGGGTGGGCAGTGCAGTTCGCAGGAATCCAGAGCCCGAAAACGGTTATAACTTTAGCGGCTACATGAGTCAAGGGTGTGGATAGAGTGCGGTGCACAATTCGTGCAATTTCGCGTGATTTCGTGGATCATCTTTCAGGTCGGCGAAAAAACGAATCCACGAAATCCCACTAAGCAACACAAATGCGTTACTTCAAACCCCCCGCAGCGAAAGCAATTAAACGCCAAGTAAAATCCGCACATCACGAACGTTTGTGCCGGTCGGGCCGGTGAGCAGAACTGAATCGAGAATCTGCAACAGTCTGAAGGAGTCACTATTCTCCAGATACTGCGACGGATTCAAACCGAGGGCTTCGGCATGTGGAATCGTGGTTTCATCCACGATTCCACCTGCAGCGGGACTATTACCATCAATGCCGTCGGTCCCTGCGCTCAACGCCACCACATGGCGCCACGGAGCGTGTCTTTGTCTCGCAATCTCAATCGCGCAACGCAGGACAGTCTCGAGATTGCGACCGCCGATACCACTGCCATGCACCGGAGTTGCAAACTCACCTCCGGACAACAAACAAACAGGCACATCAGACTTTCGTGCCTGAAAAATCTTTCGCATGCGATCTAGCATCAGTGACGCGCCGGCGTCGATTCGTTGTTCGACAATATCGTCAGCCAGCTTGACCACGTACCCGAGTTCACTCGCCTTTGTGGCCGCAGCCACCAACGCAGTGCCGTTGTCCATGAGCAGGTAGGTTTTCCGAAGTCGCTCCGAATCGACAGATGTTTTTGCTGGGTGGGTCTCGATTAGTCTCACAATTGACGCAGGCAACTTATCCCGAAGACCGTACCGCTCGACTACGTGTTTCGCTGATGGACTACCCTTCGGCGCCGGCAGAGTCGGTCCAGAAGAGACATTACTCTCTTCGCCGGCGTTAGTGTCGGAAACGATTAGGGTAATCTGATCCGCCTCTGGCGCCAGCGCTGCCAAGCCACTACCTTTTAGTGCGGAGAACGATCGACGCACAGCATTAATCTCCGCGATGCTTGCGCCGCACGTTACCAGCAGGCGGTTTGCACTTCGGAGATCATCCAGAGTTATGTCTTCAGCTCGCGGCCACTCGAGCATCGCGGATCCGCCACCGGAAATTAGAAAAATAATCAGCGCGCAGTCATCGTTGGCTTGTTTTACTAAGCGAGATGTTTCCCAGCCTGCTTTCAAACTTTGAATGTTGGGCAAAGGATGGCCGCCGGAATATGCGCGCCATCGTCGTGCAGACGGGGCACTGATCGGCAACGTTATCGCCTGCCCGACCTCGCCAGTTGTCAGAACAGAAATAGGTGCCGATTGCTGAGCGGGCAAGATGATGGGACTGCCATGCCCGAGCGCGCCTACGATGATGCCCGCATGAATCCGGTCGGTAAGAATTTCTGTAAGTGCATTAGCTGTGGACAATGCTGCTTTCCCGACTGAGACAAGATAAATGTCTTTGTCGCCTGGATCATATTTGTCATTGAAGATTGTTAGGGTAGAGCCGTCGAACGTCACGGCAGCTTGAATCGCCTTTTGACAATCAGCGGCATTCAGCGCGCTGTCGAAGATCTCTCGAGCTGACTGGCGTAGGGCTTTAAGCTCCGAGTGTCGTTCGAGATTAGCCATGCTTTTTTTGGAGTGCGCTGACTTGTCAGCGCTTTTTAAAGCGGCGCTAAGGCGGTTAACGCGGGGAAAGCGGCAACAAGTTGCCGCACTCCAAAGAAGATGCAAACAAGTGTTCGTGAAGACTTTATCCGCATGCCGCTAACGTGTGCATTCTGCTGGAAGTGTTGAATTATCAAAAGTTGTGGCGAATGCGATATGAATTGTCCACAGAGTTTTCCACAGGCACCGTGGAAATGTTCACGAAACTGTAACCTGGTTTTCAGAATCCACAGATTACGCAGATTACACCGATTAAAGCAGATAGCAGAAAGCAGAAAGCAGATAGCAGAAAGCAGAAAGCAGATTCTTATTGCTTACTGCTTTCTGCCTTCTGTTTTTAAATCGGTGTAATCTGCGAAATCTGCGGATGCGATCAAACTTCCGCGCCCATCTCATCCCATTGCGCCACCATCTCATACGCTCGACCGAGGACTGGCCTGGGTCGTGAGCCGTCTGCCTGGCCAATCAAGCCCTCGCGTTCCATGATGTCGAGAATTGCGGCAGCGCGTCCATAACCAATCCGCAATCGTCGCTGAAGCACCGAGGTGGAGGCTCTTTTCATTTCGACACAGATTCGCAGAGCCTCTTCGAACAACTCATCATGCTCGCCCTCAGTGTTCTCGAGGCCCAGCCCCTCCTCGTCCGATTGCGTGATTGTTTCGTCGTAGGAAGGAAGTCCTTGTGTCTTAATCTGGTTGACGATCCGGTTGATCTCGGTTTCGTCGATGTACGCGCCGTGAACACGAATCAGACGAGATGTTCCGGGTGGCAGAAAAAGCATGTCGCCGCGGCCGAGTAGATGCTCGGCGCCATTTGTATCAATGATCGTGCGCGAGTCGACTTTCGAAGATACGCGGAATGAAATCCTTGAGGGGAAGTTCGCCTTGATCAATCCGGTAATCACGTCGACCGACGGCCGCTGCGTAGCCAGCACCAGGTGAATACCAACAGCACGCGCCATTTGTGCCAGTCGTGTAATTGACTCTTCTACCTCGCGGCCGGACGTAATCATCAGGTCAGCCAGTTCATCGATGATGATCACGATATACGGCAATGGTTTCCATGGCTCGCCTGCCTCGTCATATTCCTTGACGAGGTTGCGACGCATGATCTCTGTATTGAACCCATCGATGTTTCGCACTCCCCATCCGGCCAATTCCCGATAGCGCCTTTCCATTTCAGCAACAGCCCACTTCAATGCTCTTGAAGCGAGTTTCGGATCCGTAATAATCGGGGTCGCGAGGTGGGGAATGTCTTCATAAAGACCCAACTCGAGCCGTTTCGGATCAATCAAAATAAACTTAACTTCGTCAGGCCTGGCGCGATAAAGGATCGATACAATCAGCGCGTTGACACCTACTGATTTTCCCGAGCCCGTAGTTCCGGCGATCAGCAAGTGCGGCATCTTTGCCAGATCAGCGATGTAATTAAGGCCATCGATTGTTTTGCCGAGCGCAATTGTCAACTTTGAACCAGACTCGCGAAATGCGCGTGACTCAATCACCTCACGTAGGTAAATCGTTTCCCGACGAGGGTTCGGAACTTCGATACCCACGTGCGGTTTGCCTGGCATGCGATCGATGCGGACCGACTCAGCCTTGAGAGCCAGACAGAGATCATCCACCAGCGACACTACGCGCGAGTATTTAACTCCGGGATCTGGCTTAAATTCATAAGTCGTTACTACCGGACCAGGGCAGATGTGTTTGATCTGACCGGTAACGTTGAATTCTTTACACTTCTCAGCAAGTCGTGTCGCAAGACCCAGCAACTCAGCGTCTGCCTGCTCACTGTGCGGTGGTGGCTCATTGAGAAACTCGACCGGGGGTAAACTGTAATCACTGTACGAGACCTTGCGAGATGCATCGAACGGTAGTTTTCCAGTTGCCGGCGCCTCGGCTTTTGTCCTTAGAACGGAAGCACCCTTGATCATATCTTCGACAGGGCTTTCGTCTATCGAGGCAGCAGTACCAATCGGAAAGATCGAACGTCGTCCTGATGGATTCTCAACTATGGTTGCACGCTGTAGTCCCGCGCCTGCCGCTGCACTCGCGGCAGCGCTGGTTTGGACTTGCGGAGTTGAAGGCTGCACTTGTTGCGCCGCCGCTTCAGTACGCACGATTGGGGTTGTGGTTTGCGGTTGCGGCTCCTTCATGAATTCCGCCACACGATCCGCGGGAGAGAGAGTGTTCTTCAATACGGTTCGAGCCGCTTCCTGTTCCGCTTTAAGCGCCAGCTTTTTCTCTTTTCGCAGTCGAGCCAGTTCGCGACGAGATTCACGAAAGGCTCTGAACTTCTGCGGTAACGTCCCAACGAAACTGAAACGCGAGCTGATTAGCTTAATTAAAACCTCGTAAGCGTTAACGAACGAGAAGTTTGTAACGAGCAGGACTCCGGTTGCGGCGATTGCGATCAGCAGCACGGTCGCACCGACGGTGTTAAGGCCCGCAGAGAGCACTTGAGCAATGATCGCTCCGAGCAGTCCCCCGGGCTGTATGCTTGCATCGAAGAGTGGATGAAGGCCCGAAATGGATAACAAGGCCGAAGCAGCAAGGACAAGAATGGTCAGGCCGGTGACTCTGGACCAGGGCGCGTGAATTGTGCTGGCGCGAAAACGGCGCCATGCAGTCGCCAGTAAAAGAACAGGGAGTAGATAGGCCGCCAGTCCAATCGATTGTAAGAGCGCGGCCGCGACACCAGCACCAATTGATCCCGCCCAGTTATGTGTCTGCGCCTGGCCGACAGAGTTCCAGGACGGATCGTTTGGATAGAAAGCGGCTGAGACCAGGCAAAGGACCAACAGCGAACCGACCGCTAGAAGCAGGATGGCCAGGATCTCGTTGCGACGGCTGTTTCGCGGCGTGATGATTCTTGGCCGGTCCTCAAACTGTGTAGTTGCCATAGATGCTCCGAACCTTAACTTCGTCCGCGGTAGACTTCACTGGTAATAGGTGATCGAGTAGTAATCCGCGACAATCGGTTCCCACTCGCCTGACTCTGCGTTCCACTTGAAGGTAACTGTCTTTCTAAGATTGTTGTGGTCGTCGCGTTCTAATGTTCTGGCAGATTTCCATATTAATTTTCCCGCGCCGTCATAGGCAGCATGCTCGAAACTCGCACCACCATCGAAAACGTCCGATACAATCTTACTAGCCAACGATCCGTCAGCTTTGAACTCGAAGTGCTCGTCGTGTTTTCTGCCGTGAACAAAACGTGAGTAAACGTCGCTCTGACGGGTACCGTCGGAACGATAACCCTCCCATACGGAGTTATCCTGAGTATCTCGGCTATTAACTGCGGAATCCAACACACGGCCTGTCTGATTAAATGTAGCGGTTGACACGAGTTGATTGTCTACAACCTGGGGTTGAAAGAATTTTCGTTCTGCAATCTGGCCGTCAGGACCGTATCTCGTTTCGGAAATACGCCACCGCTTTTCATCGTAGGCATATTCGGTTCGCTGAATTAAGACACTGGATCCGTCATAGATCGTACTGCTTAACTGTTTCCCATCAGCCGCAAAAATCTCTGTTGTGTTCCGATGAAGGGATCCGTCCGCTAAATAGATAGTGGTTTTCCGCATTCGTCCATCTGCTGTGTAAGTCGCCTGCTGAAGCAAAACACGCGGTCCCTCTACTAATTCGTCGCCTTGTTTTGAAAACGTGGCGCGCTCAATCCGAGCTGATCGGACGAGACCAGTGAAGGCGTCACCGTCGCGAAAAATCGTTTGTCCGTGGCCAACTGTGGCCAGCAAGGAAAGAAGAATTCCGGTGTGAAGCACTTTCATACTGAAGCCCAACGACCTATGCCGCCTTCTTTGCGAGAAGGTATGCCTTAATAAAGTCGTCTATGTCACCACCAAGGACTGCGTCGACATTCCCGCGCTCCAACTTGGTCCGTGCATCTTTCACCAATCGATACGGGGCCAGGACGTAGTTCCGAATCTGTGAACCAAAAGAGATGTCAGCTTTGTTCGCCTCAAGTTCCGCGGTTTCAGCTTGTCGCTTCTCCAGCTCCAGCTCATACAGCCTTGATCGGAGCACCTGCATGGCGACCGCCCGGTTCTGATGTTGTGAACGTTGGTTCTGGCACTGGACAACAATGCCGGTCGGTAAGTGTGTAATGCGAACCGCTGAGTCAGTGGTGTTGATGTGTTGTCCGCCGGCGCCGGTTGATCTGTACGTATCCACGCGCAGATCTTTTTCGTTGACTTCGACTTCTATGTCTTCGTCGATTTCCGGATAGACAAACAAGGAAGCAAAGGAAGTATGACGTCGTGCAGCCTGATCAAATGGAGAGATGCGCACGAGCCGGTGCACTCCGGCTTCGGCTGCGAGCAGGCCGTAAGCATATTCTCCTTCCACGCGGAAGGTGACGCCTTTCAATCCGGCCTCCTCACCAGGTTGGTAGTCAATGATCTCAGTTTGAAAGCCGCGGCCCTCGGCCCATTTCAAATACATTCGCAGGAGCATCTCGGCCCAATCTTGCGATTCAGTTCCACCGGCGCCGGGGTGGATAGTGCAGATTGCGTTTCGCGAGTCGTTCTCGCCTGCAAGCAGCATCTCGATTTCGGCTTGATTCAGATCATGTTCAAGGCGCTCAATGAGTCCGCGCAATTCCTTCATCGAGTCGTCATCTTGCTCGGCAAACTCAAAAAGAACTCCCGCATCATCGATCTGAGATTGAAAATGTTCTTGTCGCTCGATCTTTCTTTCCAGGCGGCTCCGTTCCTGCAAGAGCTTTTGCGCGGCCTCTTGATCATCCCAGAAACCGGGAGAAGAAGCCTGCGTTTCGATTTTCTTTAACTGTTCACGTTGGGCTGCGACATCAAAGAAACCTCCCGAGCTGATCCACGCGCTGGCGCAGATCCTCGTAGGAAGCGCGAAGATCCTGAATCGACGTTGTATCTATCATACGATTGTTATTTAACCTCGCTACGGCCGCCGGTTACTGCAAAAAAGAAGTATTCAACTCCCACCATTCCTAATCCAAAGAATAGCGAGACAAGAACATTCGACAGCAAGACTTGGCTTACAAAAATCCGATGCCCCGCAAAGCAGACCGCTGCATAAATGGGAACTCTCAAGAGAAAATGACGCACCCTCAACTGCTCACGCGGTTTTAGCAGCATGACCCGCTGAAGAGCCTTATTCATAACGCCTATTCACCGCCTTCGGAACTATCAACGATGTCAGAACCATCAAACTAACGATCGAACATATCAGAACAAACCAATCACCGTGCTGCGTATAAAACGAGGGAACCGATTGAGTACCACTTATCGACCATATGCGCGTTGCCGTCTGAAAGCTGCCAGTTTCATCTTTTACCTGTCCAGTTGACGTGATAAAGGCGCTAATCCCTGAGTTCGTCACCCGCAACAACGTGCGGCCATTCTCAACCGCACGAAGGATTGCGTTCGCGAGATGCTGGCGCATCACCGCTGTCGGCCCAAGGTACCCATCATTAGAAATATTGATCAGCACATCCGCTCCTTCGGATGCGAACGTGCGCGCGATGGATGGGTACGCCGACTCGATGCAGATAAAGACACCTGCCTTAACCGGTCCGATCTGGAGCAACGTGTATTTATCACCTGCGGCAAAGTCGCCGACGAGGGCAGTTATCAAAGACGATCCCGGTAACCAGTGTGGCAGCGGGACATATTCACCAAAAGGCAGCAGGCGAATCTTATCATATTGAGAGATCTGCCGGCCTTCTTCATTTATGAGGATGGCGGAATTATATAAACCGTTGCCGGGAGCCGGCTCCTGCGAATTAAAAAGCAAGGCGGTATGGTTCTCACGCGTGAAGTCAGCAAGGCGGCTTTGAAGCTCCGGATCGGTTCCATACGCGAAGTTCATTGGCGACTCGGGCCAGATTACTAACCGAGGTCTATCTTTCGGCAATTGCTGCAAAGCCTTGGCACTCTCCGAAAGATGCATCTCGATTAGCTCACGCATGTGCGCCGCTGCCTGCGACGGATTCATAGGAACGTTCGGTTGGATTGCGACCACCAGCAGGTCCGACGTAGTTGAGCTTTCATGCGAATCGTCGCGTGTCGCATACGCGATTGCAATTAGCATGGCGATACCGAACAAGCATGTGGCCGAGATGATCAGCGCTCGTTTGCAGCGATTGAGAAGTGCAAAAGTGACAGCGCTGCTGACCGTGATCATGAGAAAGCCGACCATATAGACGCCGCCCCATCGGGCCGCTTGAATCAGAGCAGGCTCGTAACTTTGAGAGTAGCCGATTGCATTCCATAACTGGCCCGTCACACCAAGCCTGGCCCATTCGGTCGCGGTCCAGATCACCGGCGCTAAGAAGATCGCTTTGTTGTTCCACCTTCTGAAAGCTAAAGCGAGGACCAGCGCAAACGTTGCTGGAAACAGCCCCAGCACCAGGGCTCCCGGAACCAGCAAGAGGTAAGCGACCACGGTGTTGAGGCCGCCAAAGTGAATCATCGAATAGGTTAGCCAGTAACACGATCCATAGAAAAAGACCGTACCGGTGATCCATCCCATGGCGAACGCGCGGGAAGGCGAAGGCCGCCGGGCAACCGCAAAAAGGAGCGGCGTTACAGCGATCCAGGCAAGGGGCCAGAGATTGAAATCGGGAAACGAGAGAACAAGAAGCAGGGAAGTGAAGAGGGCCACGCCAACGTCCGTTAAGGTGGGCGCTTTTATACGAACCTGCGCCAGGAGCGAACGCAAAGAACCTCGTCGCCTGGGGGCTACAGTAACGGCCGTCTGCATTGAGGCGAGTTTATCATCTCACCCCGGAAAGCTCGCGGTTCGCGTCGAATAGAAAAAAATTCCGACCCGGTCAAGACTACATACCAGGGGCAATCAAATCGATAGACAAACGGTCAAAATCGACAGAAAACGTCACTGCTGAAGTGACAAATTCCGTCGTTTTGCACACTGAAAAACTGATGGAGTGAACTGAAGTCGTAGCCGTGAGTTGACGTCCAAGCGGCATCAGTCACCGCAGGGCGACAAGGAGATGAAGTAATTGACCATAAGAATGCGGGAGAACCCAGCCAGTTTTGACTGGGTTCATGTTTTGGGGGGAAACACTGAAGGGATGCTCGGTAGGTGGCTGGCGCAGCGGCAGGCGGCGCTCAGAGGCTTGTTGGCGGCGGGGGCACGGTCGACTTTTCGTTCTATCCCGTGCGTGCCGACGAGCTATAGAGCACGTTCTGTGCCAGAAGGTTTCACCTTCCTGAAACCGAGAACCGTCATTCCTGGAAATTCTACGCGAGCGTCAACCGTCCACGGAACGCGCTTAAGTGGCACAGACTTCAGTCTGTGAAGGTTGAGTACCATTCAACGCGAACCGAGTTCCGATCCACGAAATCACACCAAGGAACACGAAATGGGGTCAAGCGGTGTGAGGTGTCACGAGGAGCGTGTGATTAACTGATCCAGTGACCTGCACTTTAGTGGCGTCGGCAATAAGCCGGCCCTTTACTGATCTGGCAACCCAAAGTTCACCGTCGACAAGAACAGCGCCATCTGGATTGAGAGCGGTGCAGGCCACGGCAGTCCTGCCAATCAACGGCCGGCTGGATCTCGACGCCTTTTCCTTACGCGCGCGAAATACGAGGCGGAATTTTGATAGTAAATGTCGAATCATCGAGGCTGTTTCACAAATCCATCACACGGCAGTGTGCGTGATCGTTCAAGTCCTTTCTACAACACACTGGAATTAGAAGTTTACGCGCTTGCGAACGATCTTGAGCTGGAAAAATCGATGTTCATTCGCAAGCGCGTAAACTTCTGTAGGCCGGGTATTGTAGGCTGGACTTGAACAATCCCCTCACTGCCCGAAGCTGTGAAAAAACCAACTTCTCATTCTCCCCAGGCTTCAGCCTGGGGTCAGCGGCCGCCTGAGAGACCTGGAAAACCGTTTCAACGGTTTCCCTACTTGTGCAAATCGCTAGCTATTTAGTGGCCTTCACGGA
>JBKPCC010000024.1:0-11912 GCA_046727215.1 Acidobacteriota bacterium | reverse complement strand
GTTGGAGTGTGGGCTCGCACAGTGGAAAAAACCCGAGAAGGCTGGAGCCAGGCAGAGCGCGGTGCGAGACCAATGCAAGCAGTTTTTCTGCCCGGAGAAGAGAGGGACGCGTATCTCAACGGGCAACCGGCCGATGATGATCGGTTCAGTGGCGTCTTCGCGCATCAATTGGAAAATACGGGAGGCTATACGCGAGAGGAGGCAATCGGACTGGCGCGAAAGTTGTTGCCTGACATTCTTTCCTATGACACTCGACGTCCGAGTTCCTTTCCTCAAAATGGCCGGACACTCACCGATGATGTTGTCGATCCTTTCCTCTCAATGTTAACGAACGGGAAGGTAACAGGAGATAAGGTCGGGCCACACAAGGATCTGCTGGACGAGTTTCCGTACGTTGGGCCACCGCACAAATTCTGATCGCTTGGAGGTGAGAATGAGAAATGGAGTCAGTAGTCAAAACGTAGTTTCAGACTTCTGAAGTCGGCTGAAGCACGACCATACTGAAGGGAGGAAGAATTATGAAACGCATCATGCCGATCCGAAATCCAGAACTCAAAAGGAGGACACTATGACCGAAACCAGTGCTACACACAAAGTCAGCGAGGGGACCGATAAAACCGCTATTCGTCCGTTTCAAGTGAACTTTCCGGAAGCGGAACTTACCGATTTGCGCAGGCGCGTAAACGCGACTAAGTGGCCTGAGCGGGAGACAGTCACAAATGCGTCGCAAGGCGTGCAGCTCGCGACGATTCAGAAACTCGCCCGCTATTGGGGAACAGATTACGATTGGCGCAAGGCCGAAGCGAAACTGAAAGCTCTGCCACACTTCATCACCGAAATCGATGGCCTAGACATTCATTTCATTCACGTTCGTTCGAAACATCAGAATGCGTTACCGATGATCGTCACGCACGGGTGGCCCGGCTCGATAATCGAGCAACTGAAGATTGTCGGCCCTCTCACCGATCCAACGGCCCATGGTGGAAAGGCTGAAGAAGCTTTTGATCTAGTCATTCCATCGATGCCGGGCTACGGGTTTTCGGGCAAGCCGACCACGCCCGGCTGGGGCCCGGAGCAAATCGCGCGTACGTGGGCCGTGCTGATGGAGCGGCTTGGGTACACGCGATATGTGGCGCAAGGCGGCGATTGGGGCGCGCTGATCGTCGACTTGATGGGAGTGCAGGCGCCTCCCGGATTGCTCGGAATTCACACCAACATGGCTGGCGCCGTTCCACCCGAAATCGACAAGGTGGCCTTTACCGGGGCTCCGCCGCCACCCAACCTTTCAGCCGAGGAGAGGTACGCGTATGACCGGCTCGCCTTCTTCTATGGAAAGGGCCTGGGCTACGCGCTGGAAATGGGGAACCGACCCCAAACGCTGTACGGGATCGCAGATTCACCCGTCGGCTTGGCCGCTTGGATAATCGACCACGATATATGGAGTTACGAGTTGATCGCGCGTGTATTCGATGGAAAGTCGGAAGGCCTTACGCGAGACGACATCCTCGACAACATCACACTCTACTGGCTGACGAACACGGGGGTTTCGTCGGCCCGTCTTTACTGGGAAAACAAGCTCGCTTTTTTCGCCCCGAAACACGTCGCCATCCCAGTCGCCGTGAGTGTCTATCCCGATGATATCGACACACCTCCAAGGAGTTGGGTTGAGAAAGCCTATCCCAAGCTGATTCATTACAACCGACTTCCAAAAGGTGGTCACTTCGCAGCGTGGGAACAACCGGAGTTTTTCGTCGGTGAAATACGCGCGGGTTTCAGATCACTGCGCAAATAGATTCTTGAGAGGTCAGGGTGCTTCCAGGAAGCGAGAAGCGCGGATAGGTGAGTTTCAAAGCGAGAGATTTCTATGTCAACCTATCAAACGGGAATTGGCACGGAGGCAGTCGCAAAAACAGTTCGATCCCTGACCATGAGCCGGCGCGGTAAGGAGAAAGAGCTTTATGTACTTCAAGACCACCGCCGTTGCGGGCGTTAGGCTCTTCTACCGCGAGGCCGGGGACCCGTCGAAGTTGAACATCGTTCTGCTGCACGGTTTTCCCACTTCGTCGTACCAGTTCCACGACCTCATTCCGCGTCTGGCGGATCGGTTTCATGTCATCGCGCCCGACTTCCCCGGCATGGGGTTCAGCGAAGCGCCGGCCCCGACCGTCCTGCGACCGACCTTCGACGACGTGGCCATGGTCATCGACGCGTTCATCGCCCAGTGCGCGGCGGGGCCACTCATCTTGTACTTGCATGATATCGGCGGCCCGATCGGAATGCGGATCGCCATGGCCCATCCCGAGCGGATCGCCGGTCTGATTTTTCAGAACTTCACCACTTCAGTGGAGGGTTGGAACCCCGAGCGCCTGAAAGTCTACGAGCGGCTCGGCGGCCCTGAAACCCCAGAGAAGCTGGCAGAGACCGAGCAATTTGCCACCGTGGACCGCGGCATGGTTCTTCACAAAAAGGGCGCGCGCGAGCCCGACGCCCTGAATCCGGACAATTGGGCGATGGACGCCTATGCGTTCTCGATCGCGGCGAATCGGGTCTTCATGTCGAGGTTATTTATGAACCTCGCGACGAACATCCCGCACTACCCGGAATGGAACGCGTATCTCAAGGACCGGCAGCCGAAGACGCTAATCGTCTGGGGGCGAAATGACCCTCTTATCTGGCCTGCGGCCGCGGAATTCGTGAAGCGTGTTGTGCCGACAGCCGAGTTGCGCTATTTCGACGGCGGCCACTTCGTGCTCGACGAGTACGCCGACGCGATCGCCGAAGCGATCAATGGGACGTTCTCGCGATAGGACCGACGCGCGGTTAAATATCTGACGGTCGAGTTAGGTAAAGGAAGGGAGGAAGAAATGGCAAGTCCCATTCTGGTCACCGGCGCGGCGGGCCGGGTCGGTGCTGTAGGGCGCACAGTTACCGAACTGCTGTTGAAGCAAGGCAAATCGGTGCGGGCAATGGTGCGCAGTGAAGACAAACGCGCGCAGGCCTTGCGCGACATGGGTGCGGAGGTAGTGATTGGCGATCTGCTCGATCTCGACTCGATGCATAGGGTGATCAGCGGCTGCAAGACAATGTACTTCGGCATGTCGGTTTCGGATGCCTATCTGGCCGCGACGGTCAATGTGGCGGCGGTGGCGAAGCATTACGGCGTGAAGGCGTTCATCAATATGTCGCAGATGACCCTCTCAGAGATGAGCATTACCGAAACCACCGCCAGCCCGCAGCACAAGCTGCAGTGGCTTGCCGAGCAGGCGCTTAACTGGTCCGGTCTGCCGGTAGTGCACGTGCGGCCGACAGTGTTTCTCGAAGGCTTCTTCCTGATGTTCACCTCGGAATCGGTTGCGAATTCAAATCAGATCAGATTACCGTTCGGCGAGGGCAAGACTTCGCCGATCTCAGGAGAAGACGTTGCCCGGGTGGTCGCCGCACTGCTCGTCAATCCGCAGCCACACATTGGCAAGATCTATCAACTGACCGGTCCGCAGTCCGAGAACATGAATTTTTTTGCACAAGAGTATTCAAAGGCGCTGGGCCGCACGATCACCTTTCAGGACATTCCGGTTGGGCCGTGGCGGGAAGGGCTGCTCCAGAACGGCTTGCCGGTTCACCTGGTGAATCACCTCGTGACGATGGCCGATCTGCACCGCGCGGGACGTTATGACCGGATGTCGAACGACGTGCTTACGCTGACGGGGCAAGCGCCGCTGAGTGTGCAGGAGTTCGTCAGGAAGAATGCGCCGACTTTCACCGCGTCAGCAAACGCGGCTTGAGGTCTGCGATGCTCGCATCAACAAATTCGCCTGGTGAGTGTTTTGGTGGAGAGAATATGGCAGAACTGAAATTTGTCAAAGAGATCACCGCGCTTCTCGTCATCGATCCGTACAACGATTTCATTTCCGATGGAGGCAAGCTCTGGGGTCACTTGAAGAGTGTGGCGGAAGCAAATAATTGTGTTCCCAATATGCAGCGCGTTCTAAATGCTGCGCGCGCGGCGAAGCTTCGCGTTTTCTATCCGTTGCATCGTCGATACCGCCCAGGCGACTATGAAACCTGGAAATACATTGCGCCGGTCCAGAAGAGATCCTGGTCACACAAGGCGTTCGAATACGGCACGTGGGGTGGCGAGATTCGCAGTGAGTTCGAACCTCAACCGGGCGACATCGTGGCCCAGGAGCACTGGTGTTCTAGTGGCTTCGCGAACACCGACTTGGATTTGCAACTCAAGAAACACGGTATCCATCAGCTCATCGTGATCGGACTCATAGCACACACGTGTGTGGAGGCAACAGTTCGCTATGCCGCTGAGCTTGGCTACGAGGTCACGATGGTAAGAGACGCGACCGCGGATTACTCGGACGTGGAAATGCACGCTGCTCTCGACGTCAATATCCCGAACTACGCCGGCGCCATCGTGACCACAAGTGAGATTGTCGACTCGATTGCTTCCCTATGACGGGCAATCAGTGAGGTATCAAGGAGATTCATATGAGATACAGACTATTGGGTAACAGCGGGCTTCGGGTTTCGGAGGCAGCGCTCGGTACGATGACCTTCGGCGAGGAATGGGGTTGGGGCACAGCAAAGGACGAAGCGCGAAAGGTGTACGACGCGTTCCGCGAAGCCGGTGGCAATTTCATCGATACCGCAAACCTCTACACTAACGGGGAGAGCGAATCATTCATCGGTGAGTTCATGAAGGGCCACCGCGCGAGTGTGGTGCTGGCCACGAAATACACCAACGCCTCCCCGGGCACAGACCCTAACGCGGCAGGCAACCAACGCAAGAATATGATGCAAGCTGTGGAAGCAAGTCTGAAACGACTGCAAACCGACTATGTTGATCTTTACTGGGTTCACATCTGGGATCAGCTCACACCAGTCGAAGAAGTCATGCGGGGGCTGGATGACTTGGTGCGCGCGGGCAAGGTGCTGTACGTCGGCATCTCTGATGCGCCAGCCTGGTGGATCGCTCAGGCCAACACGCTGGCCTCCTTGCGCGGGTGGTCTCCTTTCATCGGGTTGCAGATCGAATATAGCTTGATCGAACGAACCGTCGAGCGGGAATTGATCCCGATGGCGAAAGCACTGAATATCGGCGTGACTGCGTGGTCACCGCTGGCTGGTGGCGTGCTGACCGGCAAGTACCACGGCCAGGCGTCTTCCGACCAGAAAGGCGAGCAGGCCCGGTTGAGCAGCGAGATGATGAAGGACTTCCTGCCTGAGCAACACCGAGCTGACCGTGTCGTCGCCGCTGTAAAGAGTGTCGCCGACGAAGCCGGTCACAGCCTCGCGCAGGTGGCATTGGCGTGGCTCCGCTCGCGTCCCGTGCCGGTCATTCCTATCATCGGCGCGCGCAAGCTTTCTCAATTGCAGGACAATCTCGCAAGCTTCGAACTGACGCTTTCATCAGATCAAGTAAAGACGCTTGATGAAGCAAGCGGGATTGAACTCGGGTTCCCGTACGATCTTTATGAAAAGGAACTGCCTCGTGCGTTTAGGTACGGCGGCATGCGAGACCAGATTTTGGCTTAAGGTTGACTTGCAAGCATCTTTCTCAGTTGATGCCGACTCGTCGCGCGAACTCATTAGAACGAGAGTTGATGGGAGGACATTATGGATCCTACAAGCATCGCAATAGCAACAATGAAAGTAGCAACCAAACTCATCGGTATCAAGGCATCGTCTCTTCTATGGTTCATTGGTGGCGCCGCGGTGACTCTAGGTCTTAGCTATATCGGCGGATCCGAAGACTCGCAGCATGTCTACGAGCTGCGCATGTATCACGTTAACGAGGGCAAAATGGATGCTCTAATCGCTCGGTTTGGCGATCACACCGATGCTATTTTCAGGAGACACAACATGAAGAGCGTTGGCTTTTGGCGTCCGGAAGACGCACCGTACTCACAGAACCTCTTTGTGTACATCTTGGAGCACCCGAGCCGCGAGGAGGCCCGGAAGAACTGGGCTGCATTCCAGGCCGATCCGGAATGGAAAAAGGTAAAGGCCGAGTCTGAGACGAATGGTGCGCTCGCAAACCATATCGACAGCTACTTCATGGATCCGACGAGCTTTTCAGCGCTCAAGTAGAAAGTCGAAGAGCAAGAAAAATTTCCGTCGACTCTGTTGGTGCTTGAAGAAGGACTTGCGAATCATTGCAGGGATCGTCACTTGCGATGAGAATAGGATCTAATGGACAGCCGAAGAAACATGTTAATCGGAATCCTCATCGGCGTCGTTATCGTGGGGGTCTCTGCCTATGCTACCGGGCTCACGAAGCTATTGCTGAGTTCCTTTCACAGTTCCGTTGAATATAGGGGTTCCGAATCCGCCAATGCTCCAGATCTGGCCAGTGGTGATTGGATAAACTCAGAACCGCTAAAACTAAAGGATCTGCGCGGTCGCGTGGTGTTAATCGAGTTCTGGACCTTCGGCTGCTATAACTGTCGTAACACGTTGCCCTTCGTTAAGAGCTGGGATGATCGCTACCGGGAGAAAGGCCTCACCGTAATTGGAGTGCACTCACCTGAGTTCGATGAGGAAAGAAAAGTCGAAAACCTACGCCGTGAAATATCTTCACTGGGGATTCGTTACCCGGTAGTTACGGATAACGACTACCAAACATGGAACGCTTATAAGGTCGAAGCCTGGCCAACCGCATTCCTGTTAGATAAGCAAGGACGAATTCGCTGGATGCATGTTGGTGAAGGGGACTATGACAAGGCCGAGCGACTGATTCAGAAGCTACTTGCCGAAAAAGAATCCTAGTCTAAACGAACTCATTGCACGCGATGGACCATTTGTAATGAACACGGAAGGCGAAATCCGGCAAGCAATCTAAGATACCAACTGGATCGGATGGCCGAGATTAGTTCTTGAGTGTTCGAAGAAGACTAAAATCTGAAAGGAAGACAAGAATGAAAATCGTAATTCTGATCGCTCGGTTTTTACTCGGGCTGTTCTTTGTGGTGTTTGGGCTGAACGGTTTTTTGAATTTCCTCCACATGGGTCCGATGCCAACCGGGTTGGCGGGACAATTCATGGGTGCGCTCTTCCTGTCACATTACTATTGGGTTGTGGCGGGTCTACAGATCGTTGGCGGCCTGCTCTTGCTGGTGAACCGTTTTGTGCCCCTAGCGCTGGTGTTGCTTGGCCCAGTAATCGTGAACATCCTTTTATATCACTTCTTCCTAAATCCAGCCGGCATCGCGCTGGCGATTGTCGTAACCATCCTGTGGTTCATTGTCTTCTACGGCCATCGCCAACACTTCGCCGGAATCTTTGTGCAACGAGCGTCATCTGCAATTTGAATCGATTGGTTAACAAGCAGTAAGCAACCGTAAGGAAGGAATCCATCATCATGGGAAGCGCGCGGGCGTCGCGGTTTGATCTGCTTCCTTATTCATCGTAATGGACTTTTAACCTAACCTGTAACAACGAAGGGACGGTTCTCCACCTGGACGTGCAGAGTTCCTTTGATGAAAAGTCACATGAGTGCATCCGCGCAACGCGCCACTGTTCGAGTCTGTCCTCGTAAGACCACCGGTAATATGGACCTAGAGAGCGCCGGCTATAAAAGACCAGATCACTGTCACCGACTCCTGTTACCTTCCGGTCGACATAAACTCGTAGACCATTCATTCAACCAATCCTTACTGCTTTCTATCGTTGGTGGCCACAACGATATTTGATGACATCTACGTCTACAATCGCACGCTCGCCTCTCGATCCGCCATTTCTCTCACCTTCTTGAGTTCCGTCTTTTGTAGTCCGAAGAATGTGGCCATCTGGATTATTTGGCTTTGACTTATGAAATCCTGCGGATCGGAACAGAACTTCTGTAGTCCTGGTTGAAAGTCGCGGCAAGTCATTCCTTTGGGTATGTTCAGGCCAAGCTTACACAGGCCGTCCGGGGTATAGTTCAGGCAGAATTCACAAATGATCATAACGAAGTTGAATCACGGCAGATTATATAACAGGAACGCAATATATTCAACGGACGAATATTTTGCACATGTGGTAGATATATGCTAGCGGGAAGCTGCTGTCTCCTCTCTGGGGAGCGTTGATTAACCGCGGTGATCTAAAGAGCGGGCGTGCTTTTTCCAGTAAGCATGCCATTTACGAAAGTCAGGCGAACTTGCGCGGCGTACGACTTCGGCGATCTTTCTTTGTGCGATGCTTTTTCTCATTTGTAAGCGAGAGCATATCGCCGGGCTGACAATCAAGTGCCTGACATAACCTTTCCAAGGTCAGAAAGTTAATTCCTAGTGCTCTACCCTTCTTCAAACGCCATAGCGTCGTGTGGCTGATGCCCGTCTCTTTGGCGAGCCAATAGAACGTTCGCCCGTGCCCTTTAAGCAGCTGATCGATGCGAATCCCAATCATCGTGCCTCCTTTCGAACAGCTATGTAACACATACGAAAAATATTGTCTATCAAAACTATATATCATGTTTGACATATACACGACGGCAGGCGTAAGGTTGTTGTGAAATCGAAGCCGCTTGCGGGCCTCTTAGGTACCTGAAACTATTCAGGTATCTTTGAATCTCATCCGCGGATGCTCATCGATGAGCACGATCCACTTACCGGACAGCGAAACGCGGTTCTCAAAAATTGTTTGGCTCGCGGGGAGCAGTTTGTGATGACTATAAACTCGGAGAAGTTTCAGGAGATTTGCAACAGCGTCTGGCGCGATCGCGCTACCGTGCTAAAGGGGCGTGGCTTTTTGAGTGGAGAAGCCGCCCTTATGCGGGCCGTGTACTGGAGGCTCTGTAAGACCGGGATTACGCAAATTATCAGTGCGGAGAATTATGGCTCGCCAAGAACGGTTTCTTCATATCAGTTAGGAGTGAGCTGCCTGCTCGAGGTACACGCACGTCCTCGCTTCAACAGTGCCCAATTCCTCACCGAACTTGTACAGCGTTACAAGGATGAACTAAGAAAGAGTTTCTAGAAAGTAGTGATTTCTAACCAACCTTGCCTGGATCAGGTCCTCGATGGAAGGTTCACTGGAGTAGATGAATAACAGAGTTTAGGAGGACAAATGCAGCAGTTAAGAGAAAGAGGTATTTATACCTTACCTTCGGAAGGAGACTTTGTGGTACATGTGGTCTTTCGAGGCGGCTATGTTCTCTATACGCCTTCAGCCTGGGAATTCTTTGGCCCATACGTCTACGAATCCGATAGAACGGGCGGTATTCACATTGAGGGACGACCGACCTCCTGGAATATTGACGACCTAACTGATACAAATCGCACGGCGCGCTCGCGCTCCCGCAATGGTGCAGCACAGAAGCCTTCTATTGGTGAATAAGCCTCACTTCATAAAAGTGCGTTGCTACAAGTGCGTTCAATGCAGATCCATGAAAACCGTCTGTACACTCATCATTCTCCTGTCGCTTTCGACCGATGTCCTCCACTAAACACGTTCATGAATCAGACGTCGGATTCGATCCGCGAACAGAACGTCAATCTTGCACGGTTCGATGACTGCCGTTACCTCTCCTGCGCCGAACGTCGGATGCATCATGGTTTCTCCGCGGCGATAGATGTGCGTTCGATCGTATGGTGCGCCGATTTTCATCGACGCCCGACGCGTGAGGCCCTTCTTGTAGGGAACACGTGACCCGCATATCGGGCAGCTAACTCGCGTGATCTGTCCCTTCTTCGAAATGGAGGCGACTATATGCCCGCGCTCTTCGCCACAGGTAATGCATATATAGTCGACTCGATCTCCGATGGTGAAACTGTGCTTTTCTTGCATGATGGCTCCCTAAGCCGGACTATCTGGCTTTCCATGACGGTTTACTATCACGCTCACCTTGCGCGTCGCGGTCGAAACGACCGAACTGAGCTGCCGCTTGTGCGCGCGAAACGCGGGAACGTTGTAACTGCGGTCGTGGCGATGGGTTTCAATCCACCAAATCCTGCCCGCACTATGCGCCTCACTGCTTGACCTGTCAGTCGCTCAATTGCTCGCATCGACAACTCGTCAACTGGCGCAACAATCGTGATGGCTTTGCCCTGGTTGCCGGCCCTTCCGGTGCGGCCTACTCGGTGCACGTAATCTTCCGGGGCGGTCGGCACATCATAATTAATGACATGCGAGACCGCGCTGACATCCAATCCGCGTGAAGCAATATCGGTCGCGACCAGTACGCGCGCGTGCCCGGATCTGAATGCGCGCAACGCCGCTTCACGTTGCGGTTGTGTGCGATCAGCGTGAATGCGATTCACGCTGTGATCACGTGCCTTCAGAACATGTGAAAGTCGCTCGGCTCCGCGGCGTGTGCGAGTAAACACCAGCACTCGTTCAAACGGTTCGCGCTCTCTTTCAAGCAAATCCAGCAACAGCGCGGTCTTAGATTCCTGGGCCACCTGATAAGCAATCTGATCGACCGTAGTCGCCGCACGACCACGCGGAGTTACTTCAATCAGCTTCGGTTGTTTCATTGTCGAGCGGGCAAGTTGCTCAATGCTCGAAGACATCGTTGCTGAGAACAATAGCGTCTGACGTTTGGTTGGCAGAATCGAAAGCAAGCGCCGAATCGCGGGCAGGAATCCCATGTCCAACATGCGATCGGCTTCATCCAGAACCAAAACTTCGATCTCAGATAGAGTGACCACGCCGCGTTCTGTTAGGTCTAGCAAACGTCCAGGCGTGGCAATCAGGACCGCCGCGCCGCGTCGCAAATCGGCAATCTGGATTCGTATGCTTGTGCCGCCGATCGCGATCACACTGCGATTGGATTTTAGGCGGTTTAATTCGCCATAATTTTTTTGAGTCTGAAGCGCCAGCTCACGCGTCGGTGTAAGCACAAGCACGCGAATGCCGGGGCGCGAACGTTGGCTGATCTTTTGAATGATGGGAAGTAGAAATGCCGCTGTCTTACCGGTGCCGGTTTCGGCACAACCGATTAGGTCCTGGCCGCTCAGCACGACGGGAATCGCCTGTTCCTGAATTGGAGTCGGTTCGTTATATCCGAGGGCCTCGCAAGCGCGCACTTGTGCGGGTGCAAGTCCCAGTTGAGAAAAGTTCATGAAGTTCCTTAATTCGCGACATCCATCGTCGCGATAGTTTGTAGAGTTGCAGCGCAGTCTTTCTACCCCCTTAGCGCATAATTCGCCGTAGGGATAGAAAAGATCTGCTCGCTGCTTATTACCAGCGCGGCTCGCGATTGCCGCTCGTGTTACCATCACGGCCGCGATAGCCACCGCTAAAGCCGTTGCGCTTGGCGCCAAAACCAGGTCCGCCACCACTGCGATTTTCGCGCGGCTTAGCTTCGTTGACTTTCAAAGAGCGGCCACCGATCTCTTTGCCATTGAACTGCTCAATAGCCGTGGTGGCTTCTTCCTTGCTGGACATTTCCACGAAGGCGAACCCGCGTGACTGTCCGGTGTCGCGGTCTTCCACGACGCGCGCCGATTCAACCGTGCCGGCTTGAGCAAACATCTCCTGCAGCTCCTGGCTGGTGGTTTGAAAAGCGAGATTTCCAACATAAAGTTTCGTAGACATACAGATATACCTTTCCCCTTTTGGGAATGAAAAAGAAGCTGCGAATCGGATTGGCTTCGGTGAAACGGTAGCAGTCGAAGGACCGTGTTCGGGATGCTCTTAATTGAGCGGCTTCGTAGTTTGAATGAGCCTGCTCTCGAATATCCAGAACGCCGGCGCTGATCGTTATGCGCGGGGCGCATCACCGTCGATGCGCGAGAGAAGGATTAACCGAGGAGTATCATGCCTTACATGTGAGCATATTTGCAAGCTCACACGTCAATGGGCACTGGTGCAGTTTCAACTTGTGGGTCATGAAGTCAGTTACCGATTCGCGGTAGCGTCGGGTCAGTCATTGCAGATTCAGGCGTCGATATGGAAAATGACCCGACGCTACCGCGAAT
>JBKPCC010000023.1:0-52809 GCA_046727215.1 Acidobacteriota bacterium | reverse complement strand
GATAGATGCCAAGACCTCCAAACTCGATCTTGTCAATGACGAGTTGAAGAAACCGAATGGGCTCTGCTTTTCACCTGACTACAAGAAGCTTTACGTTGTTGATACTGGTCGTCCCGGTAGCATTACTGTTTGGGACGTTATCGATGAACAACGACTCAAGAACGCTCGGGTGTTCGCTTTGATGAGCCTCAAGGTAAAAGACAAAGATGTTAACGGCGGAACTGACGGTCTCCGCGCAGATCTCGACGGAAATATCTGGGCGACCGCGGGCTGGGGTGGCGACGGTTTCGATGGCATTCATATCTTTGCGCCAGATGGACAAAGGATCGGACAAATTGTTTTGCCTGAAACTGTCAGTAATTTATGCTTCGGCGGTGTAAAGCGAAATCGTTTGTTCATCACTGCGAGTCAATCACTTTACGCAGTGTACGTCGAGACCCAGGGTGCCCACATCGCGTAAAGGTTTTTGGTTTTTGGTTTTGGTCACAAAAGCCAAAGACCAAGAAACCATTTTAGAAGTATGGACACTTGCTCAGAGCAGCATGTGATTTGTCTCGACATGGGAACCACGAACACCCGTGTTTGGCTCCTGTGTGGAGATGAAGTCCTAGCACATTCAATAAGACCGATCGGTGTACGACTTACAGCAACTGAAGGCTCTACAGGCAGGCTCGCGGCGGCGTTACGAGAGATGGTGGCAGAGGTGACGAGCAAGGCTGGAGAAGCTCATCAGCCAAAGTGCATTGGCGCTGCGGGCATGATTACCTCTGACTTGGGTCTGAAAGAAATTCCGCATGTCGTCGCACCCGCACGTCTCAAAGAGATTGTCAGCAGCTCACAATGGCATCACTTTCGTGAGATTACTGAGCTACCGTTTCTATTGGTGCCCGGGATACGTACAACCAGGAACGACTCAACCGAGGACGTGATGCGCGGCGAAGAAACACTTTGTCTAGGCTTGATTACTTCCCGTGTTTTATCGCTCCCTGGTGTCGTGCTGAATCTTGGATCGCACTGGAAAGCGATCGAGGTTGATTCCAGTGGTCGCATTTGTTCGAGCGTTACATCGCTATCAGGGGAATTGATTGACGCGGCTCGCACACAAACCGTTCTCGCCAGTTCCCTTCCCGAGGAATTTCCCAACGAACTACCGTGGAAGTGGGTCGAAGCTGGCATGACCGAATGCCGGCAAGCAGGTTTACCACGAACACTTTTTCGCGTGAGACTATTGGAACTCCAGAACGAAGGAACTGCCGAAGAGCGACTTGCTTTTCTCGTAGGCGCGTTCATTGCATGTGACCTCGATGCCCTGTTGGCTCACGGAATATTCGTCGATAAACAGGTTGTTCTAAGCGGACGCCTGGCAATCACCGAATGTTGGAAACGTGCGCTGCAAAAGATGTCCGTTCACGCTTCAGTACTAAACGCGGACGATACAGAGCGAGCATTTCTGAAGGGACTTCAACAAGTCATGAACCGAGTGCAAAGCTACAAAGCAATACAAAAGGCACAGCTGACCTCGACTACAACTTTTTGAGCTTTTTGTGCTTCTTCGTGGCGGTCGTTTGGCATGAGTTCAATATCCAGCAGCAATTCACTGGTAACTGAGGTCGATTTCCAATCCGACTCGGTTGGAGCACGCACACGACGCCGCGTTATGTCGCGGCTAATGCCCTATCTGTTCATGTTGTATGTAATCGCGTATCTCGATCGAGTCAACCTAAGCTACGCGGCCCTTCAGATGAAAGGGGATCTGCGTTTCACGGATGACGTGCTCGGATTTGGAGCAGGTGTTTTCTTCATCGGTTACATTCTCCTTGAGATTCCTGGAAGCCTTCTTGTCGAAAAATGGAGTGCGCGAGGTTGGATGGCTCGCATAATGATCTCCTGGGGTATCGTCGCAATGCTGATGGGAGCCGTTCACACAAAGAACCAGTTCTACATCATGCGTTTCTTGCTGGGCGTGGCAGAGGCAGGTTTCTTCCCCGGAATGATCGTTTACTTGAGTCACTGGTTTCGATACGAAGACAGAGCTAAAGCAGTCGCGCTTTTCATGTCGGGCCAACCATTATCGAACATGTTGGGATCCCCACTATCGGGTTTGTTGCTCGGCGTTAACTGGTTCGGGCTGGCCGGCTGGCGATGGTTGTTCATCATCGAAGGAGCTCCCGCAGTCATTTTCGGTTTTATAACGATTTTTTACTTGACCGATCGGCCACATCAGGCCAAATGGTTATCTCAACCCGAGCGCGATTGGCTTACTTCTGAATTAACGCGCGAGCAGCAGGCTAAAGATGCAGTCCGTTCCTATGGCATATTTGAGGCTCTTCGGCAGCGCGGGGTCATCTTTCTCGCAGTCGCTTATTTCTGCATAGTGACAGCGGTTTACGGTTTCACTTTTTGGCTACCCACAATCATCAAGAAGCAATCAGGCTTGTCCAATCTTAATGTTAGCCTGATCTCAACAATTCCGTACTGCGTGGGCTTGGTGACGATACTGATCGTGGGTTGGTCTTCCGACAAAACTAAAGAGCGGCGCTGGCACACTGCATTGTCGATGTTGGCCGCGAGCATTGGACTACTTCTCGCTGTGCTGATGCAAAACAATCTTTGGTTAGCCGTCGCCATGTTCTGTGTCACCGCGGTTGGAATCTACGGTTACCTCCCTGGTTTCTGGGCGCTGCCAACGAGCTTTCTCACAGGGAGCGCCGCCGCCGTGTCCATTGGCCTCATCAACCTTATCGGGAATCTCGGTGGGTTTGCTGGTCCATATGCGGTCGGCTATTTGAGCAATCTTACTAATTCTTTTGTTGGCGGCATTGCTTATCTATCGTTGTCGGCGTTAGTGGGTGCCGTATTAATTCTAAGCCTGAAACAACACGACACAGTCGCTGCCCGTTAGATACAAAGGATACCGCGATGCGATTTCGAAGTTCAGAATGGTTTGGTAGAAAGGACCGTGATGGTTTCATTCATCGTAGCTGGATGAAGAACCAGGGTTTTCCCGATCACCTTTTCGATGGAAGACCAGTAATCGGAATCTGCAACACATGGTCTGAACTAACGCCCTGCAATGCACATTTTCGCACGCTTGCCGAGTACGTGAAGCGCGGCGTGTACGAAGCCGGAGGATTTCCTGTCGAGTTTCCGGTTATGTCTCTCGGTGAGACGTTGATGCGACCGACGACAATGTTGTTTAGAAATCTTGTGAGCATGGACGTGGAGGAATCGATACGCGCAAATCCGATAGACGCGGTCGTTCTACTTGCAGGTTGTGACAAAACGACGCCCGCCCTGTTGATGGGGGCTGCTAGCTGTGATTTGCCGACGGTCATGGTTTCCGGCGGCCCAATGCTTAACGGCAAATTTCGCGGTCAGGACATTGGCTCAGGCACTGATGTTTGGAGGTTCAGTCAGGCACTTCGCTGCGGTGCCATGACTGAGTGTGAGTTTCTCGAGGCCGAAGGTTGCATGAATAGGTCGGTGGGACACTGCATGACGATGGGGACAGCTTCGACAATGGCAAGTGTCGTTGAGGCACTGGGCATCGCGCTGCCAACGAACGCAGCAATTCCCGCCCCTGATTCTCGCCGGTATGCGTTGGCCCATTTGGCCGGGCGTCGCATCGTCGAAATGGCTCACGAAGATTTAAAGATGTCGCAGGTGATTACTCGTAAATCAATGGAGAATGCGATTCGTGTCGTAGGGGCCATCGGTGGTTCAACTAATGCTGTGATCCATCTGCTCGCGTTAGCTGGTCGCCTGGGAATTAAGCTCGCACTGAGTGATTGGGACGAGATTGGTCGTAAGGTTCCGTGCCTTGTCGATCTGATGCCATCTGGAAAGTTTTTGATGGAAGATTTTTACTATGCTGGTGGATTGCCGGCGGTCATCCGTGAACTCGGCGATCAGATCCACCGTGACGCCTTAACGGTGAATGGCAGGACAATCGGCGAAAATGTCGCAGATGCACCTTGTTACAACCGGAACGTAATCAGGCCCATTTCGGAGCCGCTCACGAAGGAAGGTGGCATCGCCGTCTTGCGCGGGAATCTTTGCCCAAACGGCGCAGTGATCAAACCATCTGCTGCGAACCCGTCACTCATGAAGCATCGCGGTCGCGCAATAGTGTTCGACAACATCGAAGAGTTTCATGCCCGCGTAGACGATCCAGACCTTGAAGTCGACGCTACAAGCGTACTCGTCTTAAGAAACTGTGGTCCGCGCGGTTATCCGGGAATGCCGGAGGTTGGAAATCTTTCCTTACCTGCGAAACTGTTACAGAAGGGCGTGACAGATATGGTGCGGATCTCCGATGCCCGGATGAGTGGCACCGCCTATGGAACTGTTGTTTTGCACGTTGCCCCGGAAGCGGCCGCAGGTGGACCACTGGCACTCGTGCGCGAAGGAGATCTGATTGAACTCGATGTTGCTGCGCGTCGACTGCACCTCGCAATTTCCGACTCTGAACTTGAAGATCGCCGCCACGCCTGGAGGGCTCCCGAGCCGCCTTCAACACGAGGATATTACAAGCTGTACTACGAGCATGTTCTCCAGGCTGATCGCGGTGCGGATCTCGATTTCCTGGTTGGCGGAAGCGGAGTCGACGTAACGCGCGAGAGTCATTAGCGTATTTCGCTGTTCTTTTCGTGTTCTTTCGTGTGGTTTCGTGGATCGGCGTTATCGCGCGCGAGAATGACGATCCACGAAACCACACGAAAGAACCAAGAAACAAACGATCTATGCGCCCACGCCATCCAACGAAGCCGTACTTAAATCTCGCTGTCACACTCGCCGCACTGTTTTATTGTGGTTTTGCCGATCGCGCTTCGGCGGTCACTTCCCACCAACTTCAATCCCCCGATAACCGGATCCAGGTAACAATCCGCGTTGATGAACAAATCACTTACGATGTTCTGATTAACGGTAAATTGCTGCTTCAAAATTCGACGATTTCGCTGGATGTGGATCGTCACACGCTCGGAAAAAACGCGAAAGTAGATTCTGTAAAAATCGGGGCCATTGACCGAACACTCGAACCAGTCGTAAAGCAAAAGTTCGCTAAGATTCGAGAGCATTACAATGAGTTGAGACTCACATTCACAGGCAACTTCGCCCTCACGTTTCGCGCTTACAATGAAGGCGTTGCTTATCGACTCGAGACATCGTTGCCGCAAACAGAAATCAAAGTGTACGGTGAAGAAGCCACTTTCAATTTCGCCGGCAACTACAACGTCTACTATCCAGTAGAAGAAAGTTTCTTTTCACACAACGAACGTGAATTTGTTCAACTGCCGCTTAATCAAATAGCGAATAACTCATTAGCGAGCGTGCCCGCTGTCCTGGTTGCTCCAGATAATGTCAAGTTAGTGGTCGCCGAATCAGACGTTGACGATTACCCCGGACTCTGGTTTCACGGCAACACAAACAACAGCCTCACCGCAGTTTTTCCACCTTACCCGCTGAAAGAGGAAGCCCGCGCCGGTCGAGGCAGCGACCGCGACATAAGAGTTACCGCGGCCGCAGATTACATTGCGATAACAAAGGGAGCTCGAACATTTCCCTGGCGCATCATCGGCATAGCAGAGAATGATGGCGCCCTAATCACGAATCAGCTGGTGTATCTGCTGGCGAAACCCTCGCAAGTGAAGGACACATCATGGATTAAACCTGGAAAGGTGGCCTGGGATTGGTACAACGCAAACAACATCTACGGTGTTGATTTCAAGTCAGGTATCGATACGCGCACATACAAGTACTACATCGACTTCGCATCGAAGTATGGCATCGAATACATAATTCTTGACGAAGGTTGGTACAAACTCGGTAATGTGCTTCAAGTCGTGCCGGAAATGAACATTGAAGAGCTCGTCGCCTACGGAAAAAGCAAGAACGTGGGCATCATTCTCTGGATGGTCTGGAAAACTCTTGATGATCAATTTCTGCCGGCAATGGACCAGTTTGAAAAGTGGGGTATTAAAGGCCTAAAGGTCGACTTCATGCAGCGGGACGATCAGAAGGTAATAAACTTCTATCACAAGCTTTGTAGAGAAGCAGCGAAGAGAAAGATGCTGGTTGACTTTCACGGAGCGATCAGGCCGGCGACTATGGTCCGTACATGGCCCAACCTTATCAACACCGAAGGAGTTCGGGGACTCGAACAGAACAAGTGGAGCAAGTTTGCCAATCCCGAACATAACGTGACGCTGCCTTTTACCAGAATGTTTCTAGGGCCGATGGATTACACACCGGGTGCAATGGTTAACAGCGGCAATGAGAAAAATTTCGCAGCGGTATTCGATCGGCCGATGAGTTTGGGTACGAGGTGTCATCAACTCGCGATGTACGTCGTGTACGAAAGCCCGCTGCAGATGCTCGCCGATAGTCCTTCACACTATTTAAGAGAGCCAGAAGTGATGGAATTTCTTGGGCCAGTGCCGACGGTTTGGGATGAAACAAAGGTGCTCGGTGCACAGATGGGAGATTACGTGGTCGTTGCGAGAAGAAACGGAAGTAATTGGTACATCGGAGCAATGACGGATTGGACGTCACGCGACGTGGACATTGATTTGTCGTTTCTTACGCCCGGCCGCTTCAAGATCACGTCGTTCGAAGACGGACCGAATGCAGATCGGTACGGCAGCGACTTTAAAAAGGCTGTCCTGGAAGTCGATAGAAGTTCGAAAGTCAAGATTCACATGATGGGCGGCGGCGGCTGGGCAGCGCGGCTGGTCCCATCTTCAACACGTTGAGATCGAATCTCACCAACCCGCAGAGACTCTTGTCAAAAATCCCCTCACGGCAGGGAATATTAAAGTCCTTTCTATCATCGGTCCAAACGAAAAAGTTTACGTGCTTGCGAACGATCTTGAGCTGGAAAAATCGATGTTCATTCGCAAGCGCGTAAACTTCTGTAGGCCGGGTATTGTAGCCTGGACTTGAACGATCCCCTCACTGCCGTGAGGGGGATTTTCACTTTTGACACAGCCTCGCCTGTGAATGAGATTTCCTCATCGAGCGACTTCCTGAACAGACTTCAGTGGCTTCATGAATGTCGCAATCGGCAATCTCTGGTCGCGAATGCCCTCCGCTGCGAGGCCTGCCATGATTTCTGCACCGAGGGGATTAAAGTGAGTGTTGTCCTCAATGCCCTTTGGATAATTGGGATCTTCGCCGGGTTGGAGTTGTAAAAAGAGCTTTCGCGATGCTTCAGCGCCGTACCGCGTCAGCAGTGTCGCGCTACTGCGATGCATATCGATCAAAGCGACTTTGTAGTCCGATGCAACGCTCCGCACAATGTCCGGATACTCGCCGTGCGTGTCCACGGGCTTACCTTGGTCGTCGAACTTCCTACGCATGAGGGGGGTGAGCAAGACCGGTGTGGCTTTCTTCGCACGCACTTCAGTCACGAACCTGATTAGATTATTTCGGAAGTCATTGGGTGGCGTGTAACGGTCCACCTTCTCTTTTGATTCGTCATTGTGCCCAAACTGGATAAAGACGTAATCGCCGGACTGCAGTGCATCAATCAGAGCTTGCCAGCGCCCTTCGGCAATAAACGTGCGCGTACTGCGCCCATTCTGAGCTCGATTGTCTATGACGACCTTGCCTTCTTCGAAGAATCTAGCGAGCATCTCGCCCCAACCTGTTTCAGGACGCTTCTCAGGCAGTTTCTTCGCCATGGTGGAATCACCGGCAAGGAAGATCGTGATGGGCTTGGATTGCGCGGACGTGGGGCCGTTCACCGCTGCGAACGTGAGTAGTATTAGCATGAACACGCGGGCTAACACGAATCAACCGTCGATACCTAACGAGCTGCGATAACGAGCCGATGTTCCATCAATGACATTAATCACGGCTGACCCGACACGTGCCGGTTCTGCGATCAATTTTCCATTCACGCGCACGTTTCGAAACTCAAGGCCCTGCACATTCTTGACGATGTTGTTTTTCGCAACGTTGTCGAACGTACAGTTCTCGAGTCTTACATTGTAGATAGGCGCTTTTGTTAACCCCTGAAGATCAAGTGCGCGGAAGCTCTTGCTACTCTTCAACCCACTGACGACAACATTGCGCACGACTGGCGTGAACGGGCCGTTATACGCTTCTTCATAATTGAAGTCGATCGTTATAGTCGCATCGCTGACCTGGCCAACTTCGATATCCCGAAAGAAAAAGTTTTCAAGCAAGCCTCCTCGCAAGGCGTTGTTCTTAAATCTGATCGCAATGTTCAAATTCGGGCTGTCGAGATGACAGTTGTAAGCGAACACGTTCCGCACCCCAGCCGAAATCTCACTGCCGATGGTGATGCCACCGTGGCCGTCTTTCATGCGGCAGTTACGAATGATGATGTTTTCAGAAGGAACGGCGACACGGCGACCGTCGTTATTGCGACCGGCTTTGATGGCGATGCAGTCGTCCCCCGTGGCGAATGTGCAGCCTTCTATCAGCACGTCTTTGCAAGACTCGGGATCACACCCGTCGCAGTTCGGACCCGTTTGGTCGTTCGCTTTCTCCTCGCGCTCAATGTTCACGTTTCGCACGGTCACGTTTGTGCAGAGCACTGGATGAAGTTGCCACATCGGTGAGTGACGCAGAGTAACGCCTTCAATTAAGACATTCTGACATCTGTAGGGTTGAATAAACTGAGGGCGCAGGTAAGAGCCTTCACCGAAAACCCGTTCCGCTACAGGAGTTCCCTTCGCAACGTAATCATAAAGCAGCTCGCGCGCCTTACTTTGCTCAGGATCGCCTTCCTTCCAACCACACTTGACACGGCCTTTCCACGGCCACCAATGAGTGCAGTCTGCATTGCCATCAATAACGCCGTCACCGGTAATTGCGATGTTCTTTTCTTCGAAAGCATAGATGAAAGGCGAATAGTTCATCAGTTCCATGCCTTCCCAACGAGTAAAGACAACCGGCAGGTATTTTTTCGGATCGCGATCGAACCTGATCGTCGCATCCTTCGAGACGTGCAGGTTGACGTTGCTCTTGAGATGAATGGCGCCCGTCGAAAACTGCCCTGCTGGTATGACCACGCGACCTCCACCGGCGCGATTGCATGCCTCTATTGTTTTCCGAAATGCGTCCGTGCAATCGAATTTGCCATCCCCGCGCGCGCCAAACTTAGTGACGACGAAATCACGGTTCGGAAATGCGGGTGGATTGATGCGCGCAAGAATCTGCGGGATCTGTGCCCAGGGATCATCGGCCTGACCAAGCTTGCCGGCAACGTTAAAGCCTGCAAGCGGTTGCGCTGCGTTCAATTCCTTCAAAACAAGCAACGAAGCGCCCCCGGCAAGAAAAGTTTTGACGAAATTGCGTCGGTCCAACATTAAATTTATCCTTAGCTGATAGTAGGTTTTATCTGGCCTATTTTCTTCAACCACGCGGGATATTCTTTGCCAAGAAGCTTTGCAGGCGCGTTCGTGTACCAGCGATAGCCGTTGCGCCGTTCACTTTCAATCTCCGCGACATCGTATTTAATCACTCCGTCGCGGCCCGTGAAGATGGGCCGGGTTGTTTCAATGTCATAGAAACGTGCCCAAAGAGGCGGCGCATTTGGATCCCGGACCACGACATGATCTCTTGCTGCCGTCTCGACCCAGCGTATCCCGTTCAGTTCCGAGTTTTGGAACCAAGCCACAGCTGATTTGATAGCTTCAATGACTGCGGGGTCGGGATTTTCGATTCCCATCAAGAACTCAACTATGCCGACGCTTTCGTCGCCGCTCAACGACACTGGCTCGAACGCGCGAGCCGGCGCCGGCGCCAAGGTATTTTCGTCATGCTGCGCGCACCATACAGTAAGGCGTCCGCGCACCTTCACTTGAGTCTTCAAGATGCACTCAACGCCTTTAGCAACTGCTCTCGCCGCACGTTGTTTCCGTATTTCATCGACAAACAAGTAATCCGAGCGGCCCTGTGCAATGTCACGCAAGAGGCGCATCACGCCGATCATCGCGTTGTCATTGAACGTGATGTGCTCATAATAGCCCTTCTTGCGGGGAAAATACTGTGGCCAGCCACCATTGTCGTACTGTGCATTCAACAGGTAGTCGAGTCCAATCAAAAACGATTCTTTATGCCGTGAAAACTGTTTTGCTGTATAGACTCGCGCCAGAAAGATTAATTGTGAGTAAGTCGCGCCGTTATCTATGGTGGAATCTGCTTCTGATTTCTTGTTGAGGACTCCAGCGCGGTCGGTGTCAGTCAGCGATGTCGCCATATCAATGTTCTTCGGCCAGCCGCCAGAATCCCGTTGGTATACGATTAAGTTATCGGAGATCCGCACAGCTTCGTCGCTGCTGTACCAGTCGCGCGGTTGATCGAGTGCATCACGCCACTTAATAGGTAACGCAGCGAGACTTTGAACCGAGGCCAGAATCAGGATCGGGATCATGATCGAAAGCCGGCCGAAGCCTGTTGCGTTGCGCATTCGCATACTTACCACTTATACGGGTTCCAGTTGTCGGTTCCCTTCAAAAAAGTTCTCGTTTCAAACGGCCGAATTTCTCGATCGTTCAATTGCCTCGACCACGCAACACGCTGCGAAGGTATGGCTCCTGGGCCACTGGATTTGTACTCACGAAATACCGCAGTCTTCTCGCGCGCCGGATCACGCCAATTGTCCCACCCTTCTGGTCTGATGTGTGCGTCCATCCAACACTGGATTAAAACCACGCGACCGTATGGACGCCAGGGCCGCCCGAGGTAAACCTTGGCAGTATGATTGCCCGTCAACTTGCAATGGCGCAAAACAAAACCATTCCTCTCCGAGTCACTCAAGCGCCACTGAGCAGTGATGTATCCCGGCCCTTTGCTGAATATTGTGCAGTCTGCAAACACCGCCGTGGCATCGCCGAAGATAAAATCAACATGTCCTTCGATGTAACAGTGCTTGTAATAATGACGCCCACCGTTTGCGAAAAGCGTGTCTTGCCACCCAAGAAAGCGACAATTGCGGAAGATGACTCGATCGGCATTTACGTACGCGGCAACAGCTTGCGACCCGGTGCCGTAGGTATTTTCGAAAGTTATATTCTCAGCGCGGAAATCATTGCCGCCAATGTATGCCGTGTATGAATTCCGAGTGTCGCCCGACGTTCTCGCACTCAGATTGAATGTTATCGTGGTCTTTAAGGGATCTTCACCTCTGAATGTGACGGACGGCTGAGTATGCAAAATCTTGATCTGCTCTTTGTACGTACCGGGCTTAATATGGATGACGAACCGATGTGTGTTGCCTTGAGGAACGTGATCAATTGCCTGTTGCAAAGTTGTCGCGTCGCCTGTCCCATCAGAAGCAACGGTGATGTTATAAGCGTTGCTCTCTGCAACGGGCTCAAGTGATGGTGTGTACCTGTTACTGAGACCAACCGCTCTTTTTGACTGTGCTGAAAAAACATTGATCATCAGCATGCAGAGAATGAAATACAATGTTCCCTTCACTGCCCTTTTATCACTCTCGGGTACGCTGTGACTGAAGGTTAGCTAGAGCCGTAATCAACGGCTCTAGCTATTTTTTTAACGGGGGATTCATCAGAACACGAATTTCACGCCGAGTTGAATATCTCGCGGATTGTTTCTTTGAGTAGTCACAATTCCGAACGTCCCGGCGTTACTTGGATCGAGTCCGATACCGCTACCAAAGTAGGGGTGATTGAAAGCATTAATGGCTTCGGCGCGCAGTTGCAGTTTAGTCCTCTCAGTAAATCTGAAGTTCTTCGCAAGTGACAGGTTCACGTTCAGGAACGGCTGGTTGCGCATACCGTCAAGCGCGGTGGGAACATTCCGCAGTCCCGTGTTGAAGTTGTTCAGTCTGACGATGCCAACGTTGTTCACCAACGGGATCTGAAACGCGGAAACATCAATCCCGTACTTCTGACCCTGGCCGTTGCTCTGTCCCGTTAGGGCTTTTAGCTGCTCGACATCACCCCCGTAGTACCAAACCTGCGTTGGGCTCAAGAGGAAAGGCTCGCCGCTCTGCCACTCGTAGGTGCCGTTTACCTGCCAGCCGCCGAGGATACCGTTAACAAACCAGTTGGCATCCTTTCCAAATCGTTCGCCGTGTCCATACGGTATTTGATAAACCACCGAAGTAGTAAACCGATCGGGCCGGTCATCAGGTGAGATTCGGGATTCCAGACTAGTGTCCGTCGGGTTCAGATAATCGAGTTTCTCAGTCAGGTGAGAATGTGTATATGACGCTGTGAATGTCAGATTTCTCGAAAGTCGCTGCGTTACCTGAAGCTGCAACGCGTTATAGCGGTTCGATCCGTTGTACTGCTGAACCCATACATCCGTGAATTGAGGAAGCTGCAACAAAGATTGTGCGCGAGTTATGGTGGTGGCACTGTTGAAAGGGCTCGTCGATGGCAGTAGACCCCTAAACGGATTAGGGATATTTCCAGAAAGCAGAGTGTTCGCTGCCGCATCACTTGCCACATCGGTGCCGAGGAAAGATCTCGGGACGAAATTGAAGTTCCGGTTAACCGGCATGTCATAGCCCCAAGAGCTCACGTAATTCGCTTCAAGGACAAAATGCCCAGGTAATTCTCGTTGGAACCCAACAATGAAACGAGCAAATTTCGCATTCTTCCGATCGATCGGCAACGCTGGAGCGTCAGAGGTTCCGACTGCAATTCCAGTTGACGTGAGCAAGCCCTGGCTTGATCCGGGAGATGCCATCGCTCCCGTTGGAAATGGGTTCGATAGGTTTGCAACAAATGTCAGACCGTTATTGTTCGATGCAACGAACGGCGTGGTACCCGCGAATCCCTGTTGCAAACCAAGTGCGTTGATCTCGCTCTGGTGCGGCGCCATAAAGATTCCAAAACCACCGCGAAGAACTGTTTTCTGATTCATTGCGTAAGAGACGCCAATGCGCGGCTCCCAATTGCTGTGATCAATGTTCCACGCGGCGCGATTACTGCTATCGGCATACGTGTACCCGCCAAGGACCTTAAATTGGTCCGGTGGCGTAAGGAAGTTGCTCGGGTTCGCGTTGTACGCGGTCGTGTACGCGGCACGAGCTGCCGAATCGATTGGCGTTGGGGTGGACAGATCAAAGCCGCGTTGGATCCGATTGAATCGCTCGCTTAAGCCGCCTTCCAATTCATATCTCAGTCCGAGATTCAGGGTTAGCTTAGGAGTTACACGCCAGTCATCATGAAAGAAGAATCCGTGGTATAGGGATTGGACCGAATAGTTAATTGAATTATCGAGTTGGCTCGCCGTCGATCCGGATCCCGTAGTGGCAATTCCTAACAGGAAGGCCGCAATATCTCGTCCGAAGGCGTTGCGCAAAGTTGTCGAAGAATTGGAAGCCGGAGCGGTGTAGGTACCGTCAAAGAACAAGCGGCTGCCCTGATAGCCGTTGCTGATGAAGTTTTCGCGCACAACGCGAAAGTCCCAACCAAGTTTTGCAGTGTGATTTCCGAAGCTCCTCGTCACTGTCGGCTGAATCGAACCCATCATGAACGGACGCAAACGTCCCAGATTCCAATCCGACCGCATCGAGCCCAGATCAGCGCGAATGGGGCGGATGTTGTCGAGATTCCTCATCTCGATCATTGGGAAATACTGATACCCGCGAAACGCTGAAAGTGCGGCTCCAGAAAATCCGAGGGCTGCCGGATCGAGTGTCAGGGCCGGATGCCGTTCTTGCGTGAACTTATTAAAACTTACTCGCAGATCTAAGACGGTGCTCGAAGAAATCATGTTTGTGTAGTCCACGTTGCCACCGTCATTGGTGCGATCTTCGAAGCCCTGAGTAATGGAAGTACCGTTGATAAAGCTATCCGGATTATCAGCGGCCCAATCATAGCGATCCTCTGGATTGAAGCTGTGATAGTACTTGCCGAAGATCGATTGCCGATCGTTGATCTTGTGATCAATGCGCATTAGCCACGCACGATATTTTTCGTGTCGTATGACATTTGAAAAGTAATTGTTCTGTGCTCCGTTCGCAGTCCCCGTCACGTTTGGTAGCGGGTAATACTTAAGAAGCGCGGCCGCAATCGGATTAAATAGATTCGACGGAATCATGTTGCAGGTCGCAGTTACAGCGCCGGACGTCGGACAGCCGAATGACGTCCGGACAACGTTGTTGCCACTCGCGGTGCCACTAAACGGATTGTAAATAATGGTATTGGATGAGCTGTTTACGTTTGTTCGATCATTTATTAAACCCGAGAAGTCACCTCTCCGCATCGCTGCTGTGGGCACCGAAAACAGTTGCGGCTCGGCGGTGTTATCGAGCAATCGCTCGTAAGAGAAAAGGAAGAACGTCTTGTCGCGGCCGTTGTAAACCTTGGGAATTCTTACTGGTCCATTAATCACGCCGCCGAAACGATGATAGGTCCTGATCGGTCGCGCTTGGCCACTGCGGTTCGAGAAGAAGTTATTCGCGGTGCGGCTTCGATCTCGATTGAAGTAATAGATTGAACCGTGCAGGTCGTTCGTTCCGCTCTTCACGACGACATTAACGTTGCCGCCGGCCGAGTAGCCCTGCTGCGCGTCGAAGACATTGGTTTGTACTTTGAACTCCTGAACTGCGTCTGCCGGCGGCGAGAACCCGACGGCAAAATCGAACGCGTAATTTGGTGAACCGTCTAATGTGATCTGATTTTGAGCAGGCGCGCCGTTCACGCGGAAGGCAGCCAGGTTCCCATTGGAGATCGGCGCGGTGAACATTGGATTGCCTGTATAGGCGACACCTGGCGCCAAGGTTGCTAACTGATAAGCAGTTCCTTCTGACAAAGGCAGTTCAGCGATTTGTTTTCGTTCGATTATCGTGCCAGTCGTAACTGACCCGGTTTCCAGCGCCGGTGAGGAAATAACCGTCACCGTTTCCGAAACATTACCCGTTTGGAGCTGGACATCGATCGTCAGCTTATCAGCCACACGAATTTCGATTTGTTCACGTGCTTCGACTTTGAATCCGTCCTTCGTTACAACCAGCTTGTATTGGCCTGGAAGCAACACAGGGAACGAATAGTTGCCCTCGTCATTCGTCGTGGCAGTCGCTTCTTCATTCGTAGCATTATTCTTCACCACTACGGTTGCACCCGGTATGACCGCACCGTTAGGGTCCGTCACCCTTCCTGTAATTGAGCCGCGAAACTCCTGGCCCATTGCGAACACGGAGCTAAAGAGGATAAGCAGCGCGGCGCTGCGCACGTGACGGAGATTGAGATTGAGATTCATGATTTGTTCCTTCTGCTTTGGTGCGAAAATACAGACAGCTGGTGCGTGCGCTACTTGCTGCATATGAAAGCGGGTAACGACGCGAACGGATATCCCGGTTTGTTGGTTCACCGTCCCTGCCCAGGGACATTAAGCGGTCAGACCACCTTGCAACTTGGGGGCAGTTTTTATCACGGGTGGGAATTTCGCGTCAAGCTCGATCATCATCTCACACCTGAATTTTTTTGCTGTGAGGGCAGCGGAACATCTAATATAATGGAACCTATAGAACGTACTCAGCAAAAGTAGCAAGCGTTAACAATGACCAGACCCAGCAGTTCTATCAAACTTCGCGGATTTCAGGTGGTCAGACCGGAAAAGAACGGGCTGATGGCTGAACAAGTGGTGATTCAGGTGCGCGAGATGATCCGCAAGGGCGAGCTGAAGCCAGGCGATCGATTGCCGCCGGAGCGAGAACTTGCGAAACGTCTTGGGATTAGCCGCGCCAGCCTCCGCCACGGCTTGCGCTTCCTTACGGCAATCGGAGTCTTGACGTCACGACCTGGATCAGGAAGCTATATCTCTGATGGACCACCAGCGTTAGACAGCGAACCTCTGCGCATGCTCGCCGATCTGCACCGGTTTACACCGGACGAGATGTTTGACGCACGCAAACTGCTTGAAGTCGGACTTGCAGGCATGGCAGCGAAGAACGCTACCGACGATCATCTCGCCACAATGGCGGAAGAGGTGGCTGAGATGTATGCGACACTTGACGATCCTCAGGAGTATCTGGTCCATGATATCCGCTTTCATCGAGCAGTTGCGGCAGCGAGTGGCAATCAGATCCTGGCCGCATTGATGAACATGGTCTCCGCTGCAATGTATGAAAGGCGCCGAGCTACTGTCGAACGTGCAACTGACTTGAAGGAGTCGGCTGAATTTCATCGAAAGATCTATCGACTGATTCGCGCTCGAAAACCGGACGACCCCCGCGTGGAATTGGCCGACCACCTGACGCTGGCGCAAAGAGCGTTCGCATCTGAAGAGGGATTGGCTGACCAGAAAAAGACCAAAGCTTAAGTAACCATCGCAATACAGGCTGTTGATGTTCTACAATGCCACGGTTCCCGTACACCCTTTTCCCAGGAGGTTTCTTGTGCGAACAACTCAATTCATTCTGGTATTGGCACTAATGGCATTCGTTGGCTCGGCAGAAGGAGTTTTCGCACGAAAAGTTGTCAACAAGGCCGTGAACAGCACGGCCACTCTGCCGGCGCCGAACGCGAACAACAACACAAGCGGTGGAATACGCGAGGTGATTCCCGATAAATATCAAAAGCGATACCAGGAATGGAAACAGGAATTTCTTTCGGCGGACATCGCTCGGCAACAATGGGACATGTACGCTCATAATTCCCGTCTAACCCTCACCATAACGATTAGCGACAAGAATGAAACGGGGGCCGGTTCCGGAAAGTATAAGTGGAATGACGCGGGTGAACTCATTGCCGCAACAATTACGCTCGGAAGCAGGATCGATCAGGGCTTTCCGACTGCGGTTTACTATCCCGTGATGAATGCGCTCAGATCATTCGAGTCACCGAGCTTTAGCACCGGACATGTCCTCGCGGCCACAAAGCTCGCACATGAGTTTGGTCACGTAATGAAAATTTCGACTACACCGAAAGACCTTTACAATCTCCAGGTTCAACTCGTTCCAGTTTACAACCAGATTTTCCTTCAGAACGGTTACAACGTGAACGATCCAAGATTAATAGAGTTAGCGCGCAAGATGGGAGGCAATCCCGTACAGATCTGGGAAGATCGAGAATACTGGGGCGAGGCGAATGCGATGCTGTTTCTGCGCGATCGTGTCGCCAAAGAGCGATTTCACTGCCGGCTTTTTGGGAAGATCAAGCAAACGGTCGACGAGTACGCGAAGGATTATGAAGAGCGCTTCGCAGAGATCGCCAGATCCCAAAACACTACTTCATGCAATTGGAAGTAGGCCTGCGTGGTTGCCAAAACTCTTCCGTCACTAGTATGAGCAGATTTTTGCAACACATGTAAAGAATCCAAAAAACTAATGGCACGACCTTCAATTACAGTCGAGTCCTCAGATTGTATAAAACCAGACGGTCCAGAAGGAGGACAAAAAGATGCCGGTCCAATGGAACAAAGATGCTGACGCAGCACTCACCGAAGCTAAAGCGAAACGAAAGCCTCTTCTAATTGATTTCAGCGCCGCACCCGCTTGAGGCGCCTGTGCTCGGCTGGAAGCCGAATCATACAGCGATGAAAAAACTGCCACATTCATTAATGACAACTTTATCCCTCTGGAAGCGCACATAAAGGAACATCCCGCTCACTTTCACCGCTTTGATGTCGTGTGGACTCCTACCATATTAATTCTCGATCCTAATGGAAAAGAGCGTTATCGGATTGAGGGTTACTTGCCCACGAATGAGTTTCGCCCGCAATTAGAACTCGGAATAGCACGCGTGGCGTTTATGAACAAAGACTGGGGTGAGGCCGAAAAAAGATATGCACGCGTGCTCGAGCAATATCCAAAGTCTCACGCTGCACCCGAGGCCCTGTATTGGAAAGGAGTGAGCCACTACAAGGCAACGAATGATCACACTGTTCTTGGTGAGATGCCCGACCTGTTCAGGCAAAAATATCCCGACAGCATCTGGGCGCTAAAAACATTAGCCTGGGCGCATTAGGTTTTGGGTTCGTCGCCGCGTGCCGTGAAGTGTTTCTCAACATCGCCTGCTCTTCAATGCTAAATTCGTGATTCGCCCAGGAGAGTATTTCGCGTTGGCGCCTTTTCGTAAGACATTCCTTACCTCCGTCATTGTCCAAACATCAGTACGGCGCGGAATCGCACCCTCCCGCTGAGCATTTGTTCATAGGCTTCCGCGACCCGATCGAGCGAATACTTTTCAACCATCGGATGAATGCCGCGTAGCTCGCTAAATTCCATCGTATCTTGCGAATCTTTCGCTGTGCCGGAATACCAACCGGCAACGGATCTTCTTCCCATGATCAAAGGCAGCACACCAATCGTCAATGGGTCAGCCGGCGCCGCAGGCACCAGGAGTTTGCCGTCAGCCGATAACCCGTCAACCAATGCAGAAATGGCCTCTGCGTTCGGCGCAGTGGCCAGAATAACGCGTGCGCCGCCGAGCTTCTGCAAATTGACGACTGCATTATCGGCGCTTGAATCAATGTAGTGATGTGCTCCCAATTTCCCCGCCAGCGACTCCTTATCTCTTCCCCGGTTCATTGCAACAGTCTTAAAGCCCATCTGCCGTGCATACTGAATGCCGAGATGACCGAGTCCACCAATCCCGTGAACTGCGACAACATCTCCAGCGCGCGCGCCTGAATTACGGAGCGCGTTAAAGACCGTAACGCCGGCGCACATGAGAGGGCCCGCTTCCTCAGCCGGCAGGTTCTCGGGAATGGCAGCCAGCGCGCTCGCCGGCGCGATCATGTACTCAGCATATCCGCCATCGAAGTCAATCCCGGTGACTTTGCGATTGATGCACATCGCGAAGTCCCCTCTCCTGCACTTTTCGCAGACGAAACAGTGACCGCCGTGCCAACCTACGCCGACGGGTTGACCTTTGGTCCATGACGTAACACTGTCGCCGACTACGTCGATGAATCCGGCGACTTCATGACCTGGCACACGTGGATACTGAAGCCCGGGCCAGAGCCCTTCTTTCACAAGAGAATCGCTATGGCAAATGCCGCAAGCATCGATTTTTACCCGCACTTGTCCGGCGCCTGGTTCTGGAACGTTGCGCTCCACCAACTCCCATTCTCCACCGGCTTTGCTAATCTGGGCTGCTTTCATTTTGGTACTCATGATTGCTCCTATCTGTTCTGATGCTGGCTTGTTTTGGGCCGACAGGATATCATTCTGCGCGCCCAGTGCAGTGAAAACATAAGTGGCCGGAATCTCCCCCAACACACATCTGTCGCACTATCAAATCCTCTCCAAACTCGGCGCAGGCGGCATACTCACATTGTATCTGGCTCAGGATACAAAGCTCGATCGCAAGGTCGCAATCAAATTCCTGAATGAGGAATTCAACAAGCGCCCGCCTAAGTTAAATCTTTATCCAGGAAGCGATGATAAATATAAGGGACAAATAATGTCCGCGCACGCAAACCGATGACTATCCCTGCAGGAACAAAACTTGGTCGGTATGAAATCCGCTCGAAGATTGGCGAGGGCGGAATGGGTGAGGTGTATCTGGCTCAGGATCTAAAACTCGATCGCAAAGTTGCGCTGAAGATTCTCCCGGCAGACCTTGCTACAAGTCGCGATCAACATGAGCGCCGATCCTGAGAACGAATACTTTTGCGACGGGCTGGCAGAAGAACTCCTCAATGCGTTGGCAAAGATCGACTTGAGGCTTCCCAGTTGCGGCGTTACGCGGTGAGGTGGATTTGGTTCTCAATGCATGGACACGAATGCCGTCATAAAATCGATATTCGCTGTGGAGCGCGCTCTTATCGGAGTTGTGCACCTGCAAGCGTTGCCGGGAACTCCTGCAAACAGGTTCGACCTAAACAAGATCAGATCGATGGCCGTTAACGAGGCCGAAGTCTACAAACATGCGGGTTTCCACGGCATTCTCATCGAAAACACGCACGACCGTCCCTACCTGAAAACCAATGTAGGGCCCGAGATCGTCGCTGCCATGTCTGTCATCGGCGCTGAAGTGCGACGTGCGGTAGCGTTGCCGCTTGGGATTCAAATACTCGCCGGCGCGAATCTGAGCGCGCTGGCAGTGGCACTCGCTTGCGACGCAAGTTTTGTACGCGTTGAAGGTTTTGTTTTCGCGCACGTCGCCGATGAAGGCCTTATCGAATCGAGTGCAGGCGCGTTACTGCGATATCGACGTGCCATAGGAGCAGATCACGTTCGTGTCTTCGCGGATATAAAGAAAAAGCATTCAGCGCACGCGATTACGGCTGATATGGATATTGTAGAAACTGCAAAGGCCGCGGAGTTTTTCACCGTTGATGGCGTTATCGTAAGCGGGCTTGCCACCGGCCAGCCAACTGACCCTGACGAAGTGGCAGCCGTGGCTGAAGCAGTCTCAGTGCCGACACTCGTAGGTTCCGGAATTACCGCGGAAAACATCGGCTCGTTTTCAAAAGCAGACGCTTTGATCGTTGGCTCGTCAATTAAGCAGGGCGGAGTATGGTCGAATCCGATCGATGTGAAGCGTACTCAAAAACTGGCGCGAGCGTTTCACGGCTGAGCGATAATCGGAACGCGCGTCTAAAGCAGAATCGTGACCCTCACAGCCGGCACAAAACTCGGTCGCTATGAAATCCGCACGAAAATTGGCGAAGGCGGAATGGGTGAGGTGTATCTAGCTCTCGATACGCTGCTCGACCGCAAAGTCGCAATTAAGTTCCTGGCAGGAGAAGCTCTCGCAGACGATCGAGCCAAGAAACGCCTCATCCGTGAAGCACGAGCGGCAGCTAAGCTCGACCATCCGCACGTTTGCTCAATCTACGAAGTGGCCGAAGTGGATGGTCGCGATTTTTTCGTGATGCCGTATGTCGAAGGCGATACGTTAGAGAGCAGAATGAAAAAGAACTCTCTCAGTTTACGAGAATCTCTTTCTCTAGGCAGTCAAGTGGCCGATGCCTTAGCGGAAGCGCATGCTCACGGAATCATCCATCGAGATATAAAGCCGCAGAACATCATCGTTACGCCGCGTGGACAAGCGAAAGTAATGGATTTTGGTCTGGCCAAAGTTGTCGAGGCGACTGATAGCGAAGCAAAAACTCAAAGTCTAACCGCTGACTTCGATCCGGCTGCAGATGGCCAACGTTTTGCCTTCGTTGTCAGTGCGCCTGGCGTTCAGCGTCTTCCATTTGCAGTAACGCTCGATTGGACAAGCACCTTAAAACGATGACGCCCGACGTGTTGCCAGTTACACCATCCCACAAGGAGAGACGCGGAGACAGAGGGACGCGGAGACGCGGGGAACATTCAAGATTCGGTCCGATGAGGTCAGTACCGTAACGCGGTAGCGTCGGGTCTGCGATCCATCACCAGGAACGTTGCAGTGGACCAGAGACCCGACGCTACCGCGTTACGGTACTGACCTCATCGGACCAAATCTTGAAATATCTAATGTTGACTTCTATTTTGGTTGACCCGACGGGGCTCAAACCCGCACCTCACGGCTTAAAAGGCCGCTGCTCTGTCACTCGAGCTCCGAGTCAAGAAACTGGCTGTGGCGGAAGGATTCGAACCTTCGATAGCCGGATTAACAATCCGGTGCCTTACCAACTTGGCGACGCCACAAGAATTGGTTGCGGGAGCAGGAGTCGAACCTGCCGATTGTGGCTTATGAGACCAGCGAGCCGCCATTGCTCTATTCCCGCGTCACAGATTGGAGGCGATGAAGGGAGTCGAACCCTTATCGTCCGGTTTACAAGACCGATGCTCTGTTATCCAGTTGAGCTACATCGCCAGGAGTTTGGTGGACTGGGAGGGATTCAAACCCTCACAAGAAGTTTGCAGGACTTCTATGCTCTCCGGTTACATCACCAGCCCTTAACATTGGTGGCTGTGGGTGGAGTTGAACCACCAACCTCGCGCTTATGAGACGCTTGCTCTATTCCACTTGAGCTACACAGCCATGAATGATCTTGGAAGCCCGCGGAGGAGTTGAACCTCGTGCCTTTCCGCCCAGCTCTCGAAGGTTCGGTTTAGAAGACCGACGCCGGGTACGCGGGCCGGCTTTGGAGGCGATGGTGAGATTCGAACTCACACGATGCTGTTTACGAAACAGCCGCTCTGCCAATTGGAGCTACATCGCCTCTTGGATTCTGGTCGGGGCGTGAGGCCGATGCGCCTCTGCGAACTCCACGCTCATAGTCAGTCACCGTTCTGCCAGGATGAGTCACGCCCCGATCGGAGACACGGGGACGCGGAGACACGGAATGACGTAGAACGCTTTACCTCCTTTCTCTCCTTCTTCTCTCCTTCTCTCCTTCATTCTCGCGTTCACCCCCTTCCCCTCTCCGCGTCGCCGTGTCCCCGCGTCCCTTTCGCCGATCAGCCTCGCTCCTTGTGCACCCTGTCCATGACTTCACGATCATCGTGCATATCCATGAACAGGTACTTGCGCCATTCGGCCCGCGCTTCTGCGTAGTAACAAAGCACTACACGTTCGAGTTTCACGCGCAGTGCCGTCTGCGAAGTCAGCAGAGGCATGCGTGCTTCTTCCGGAGTGCGATTGCCCTTACGGTTGTTGCACGTGACGCAAGCCGTGACGACGTTCACCGGCGAGTTGTCGCCACCACGCGAACGCGGCAGGATGTGATCGAGCGTTAACTCAGCCACGCCCTTTTTCTTACCGCAGTACTGGCAGCGGAACTTGTCGCGCAAGTAAATCCGCAGACGCTTCATACTCGACTGCTCGCGGCGCCGGCGAATGTTGATGTAAGTGCGCCGGCGAATTACCGACGGCACGGGAAACTCATCATGGGCCGAACGCAGCACGCGGTCGCCATCCCATTCTTCGACGAAGACCGTGTTCTTGAACGTCATGATGATCGCGCGCGCGACACTGACGGTGCCGAGCGGCTCATAAGTTTGATTGAGCAGCAGAACTCTGCCATTGAGTGCCATTACCCGGCACCTCCTTTCTGAAATTTGGGCCGCAGAGGAACACAGATTGCGCAGATAAGAATTCGAAAAACTGCGCGTGAGGTATCGTTGCAGCTTTCTGACCTTCTGATCGGCGTTATCTGCGTTTATCTGCGGCTGATTCTGTCTTGAGCGCGCGGTGAGACTCGAACTCACGATACCGGATCTGCAATCCGGCGCCTTGGCCGCTTGGCGACGCGCGCAAAATTGGAACGGAAGGAGAGATTCGAACTCTCGAATCGAGTTTGGAAGACTCGCATGTTTCCAGCTACATCACTTCCGCGAGCGCATAACGGGTGAGCGCCTCGGTTGTGGGGTGGGATCATCGTATGAAACCCGCAATTCGAAATCCGAAATTGCATCAGCCCTTCACGCAGACCACTTGTTTGATTTCGGCGACGACTTGAACCAGATCTTTCTGGTTCTTCATTACCGCTTCAATCGATTTGTAAGCACCGGGAATTTCGTCCAGCACGCCGTGGTCCTTACGGCATTCGACCCCCGCGGTTTGCTTCACCAGATCTGCGCTCGTGAAGTGGCGCTTGGCAGCACCGCGTGACATCTTGCGGCCAGCGCCGTGAGAGCACGAATTAAAACTCTCCGCCAGGCCACGTCCTTTGACGATGAACGACTTCGCGCCCATCGAACCGGGAATGATGCCGTAGACGTCCTTGCCGGCATTGATTGCGCCCTTGCGCGTGACGAAAACTTTCTCGCCATAATGCTCTTCGAGAGCAACGTAGTTGTGATGGCAGTTGACAGCCATCTCTGGCTTAAACGACTGGCGATGATTGAACATCTTGTTGAAGACCTTCAACAGACGCGCCATCATGATCTCGCGGTTCTTCATCGCATAACCTTGAGCCCACTTCAGGTCTTCCCAGTATGCTGCGAATTCCGGCGTGCCCTGGATGAAATAAGCGAGGTCAGGAGCCGGCAGTTCCGACAACTTCCAGAGACTCTTGGCTGTCGAGATGTGACGGTCCGCGAGTTCCTTGCCGATGTTGCGCGACCCCGAGTGCAGCATCAACCACACGAAGTTTTCCGTATCCAGGCAAACTTCAATGAAGTGGTTGCCACCGCCCAGCGTGCCCAGTTGCTTCATCGCTTTCGCCTTGCGATCCTGCACTCCCTTGTGAAGCTCAGTGAAGTTTTCCCAACCGTTCCAGTCATCGGATTCCGTTACCGGATCGCGATAATCATGGAAGCCCACTGGAATTGATTCTTCAATCGCGAGTCTGAGCTCTTTCAACTTACCGTCAAGGATGCCGCTTTTGAATGGCGTCTTGACGGCGATCATGCCGCATCCAATATCGACGCCGACTGTTGCTGGGATGACAGCATCCTTTGTTGCGATAACCGACCCAACCATGCTGCCTTTGCCGAGGTGTGCGTCAGGCATCAGCGCCACGTGCTTGAACAAGCATGGCAAGCGCGAAACACTGCGCAGCATCGATTGCTCTTCGTGGCTGAATTCGTGATTCGCCCACGAAAGAATTTCGCTATGAGCGCCACCTATTGCTAGCTTCTTGTAAGGCATTTCTTACCTCCTTTCTAAGTGTAGATGAAATTGGTGCGCCAGGTGAGACTCGCGCCTCACAATCCCCTGCTTAAGAAGCAGGCGCCTTGATCCGCTTTGGCTACTGACGCATGGCGGAACTGAACGGACTCGAACCGTCATCGTCCTGATCGACAATCAGGTGCCTTACCTCTCGGCCACAGTTCCAAACATTTCCGATTGCCAATGTAGTCACTTTCAGCATTCGCCCGAACTTGGCAGGGATGACGAGACTCGAACTCGCAAATCAACTGATTGAAAATCAGCCCGCTTTCCATTTCGCGTTCATCCCCCTTGATTCTTCGTTCGCGTGGAGAGATTCGCGCCTCTCAGAAAACTGATCTTAAGTTTGCCAGTTAGCCTACATCCCTAAAGAAATGGTAAAAAATAGATGAAGGCAGAGAGAGACAATGCCGCGAACACACTTCGAGGCACACTTCTCCTGAGGATGGCGATCTCGCGGACTCTCGCAAAGGACCGAGATCATCATCCGGTTGAAGGCTCCCTGCCTTCATCTCTCGCAAAAAGGTACTTCGATTATCAAAAAACTAAAGGAGCGGGCTTTAAGCCTCCGAGGGAAGCTGCCCGCTCCTTCAATTCTCGCGAATTTTGCTTTGAGATTCGGGAGCGGGAGTCCGCTCCCGCTGAATTAGTGCCTGATATTACGGCTATCTATAGGCGTTTCTTGTCCGAGTCTGCCGCCAAAAACATCGATCGCTGACGAGGTCAGACCTAATGAACAGACGACCAAGTACATGGCGGCACACGGCTGCCATCTCGTCGAATGTTTTTGGTATGTCCTGCTCATCAACATTGAAACTGTTTCCTCGTTATGCGCAGTTCATTGGCGCAACCTAACTTGTATAAGACAGGACCACCAATCCTGTCAAGGATTTTCTGTCACAACCAACGCGCGAACACGTTGGTCATTCACTTCGATAACTCCTACGCGCTGTGAGTTGCCTGCATCGTCAACCAAGAACCATTTCCAAGTGAGGACAAGTTACGTTCATTGATTCGTTGATTCACCTTGGTGGAGTCAAATCGTTCGAGTTCAAAAGCTTCGTCACGCAGCGCCGGGATTTATAAGTGCATTCCGCCCTTTCGCCACGCTGGTCATTAAAGTAGACCCTCTGCGGTAGGGCTGGCCTGGTGCTACACTAGACGATATTTCGCTATTCAAGATTAGTTAAAGCGCCCATGCCAGCTCCCCCGTCGACTTCCCATGAAATATCCCAATTGCTCGCCGAATGGAGCGACGGAAACCAGGCTGCTCTGGACCAGTTATATCCACTCGTTTACGACGAATTGCGTCGTTTGGCTCATCGTTATCTAAGACGTGAACGAAAGGGACACACGCTTCAGACGACGGCGCTCATCAATGAAGCGTATCTCCGTCTGGTCGATCAACGACACATTCGTTGGGAGAATCGGTCGCACTTTTTTGGAATTGCGGCAAAGATGATGCGCCGTATTCTCGTCGACCATGCGCGTCGCTACGAGTACGCCAAACGTGGGGGCGGCGCGGTGAAGATCTCGCTGGACGAAGTTGCGGTCGTAGCCAAAGAACGAGCGCGCGAGTTGCTTTTGCTCGACGAGGCGATGGCTAGCCTGGCTAAGATAGATGCGCGGCGCAGTCACGTAGTCGAACTGCGCTTCTTCGCCGGGCTGAGTAATGAAGAGATCGGCGAAGTTCTCAATATCTCCGCAAACACGGTGATGCGCGATTGGAATTTGGCGCGTGCGTGGCTCTACAAAGAACTCACAGGGAGCGTGGCTCGATGAAGCCGCAGCGTTGGCAGGAAGTAAGCCGCATATTCAAATCCGTGATCGAGCTGAAAGCGGAGGATCGGCTTTCTTTCATTGAGTCCCAGTGTGGAGGCGATGAGTTGCTGCGTCGTGAAGTCGAACTGCTGATTGACTCGCATCAGCGGGCCGAGGCTGAGAATTTCATTCAGGACCCCGCCGCACAAAGAGCTGCGGCGTTACTCGACTTGGACGGTGATGCCCCAGAGCAGGCAAAAGACCGCTTAACGAGTGGACAACTGATTGGTCATTATTTGGTAATCCAAAAGCTCGGCGCCGGAGGGATGGGCGAGGTTTACCTGGCTCGGGATACTCGACTTGATCGCACAGTCGCTCTAAAAATCCTGGCGGCTGATGTTGCTGCTGACAAACGACGAATGCATCGCTTCAGGCAAGAGGCAAAGATCGCTTCGTCACTCAACCAGCCAAACATCCTGACTATATTTGAATTTGGCGAATTCGAGACGCTTCATTTCCTGGCCACGGAATACATTGATGGCGAAACGCTGCGCGACCGCCTGCGCGGAAGATCACTCAAACTTTCAGAAATTTTCGATATCGCGACTCAAATACTGTCAGCGCTCGATGCCGCACACGAAGCGAAGATTGTGCATCGAGATATCAAGCCGGAGAACATCATGATTCGGCGTCGCGATCAGATCGTAAAAGTACTCGACTTTGGTTTGGCCAAGCTCACTGAGAAGAGCGGATCTTCCACTGACACTGAGGCGGCGACGGAAGTTTTAGTGAAGACGACCCCAGGCAGTTTGGTAGGTACTGTTAACTACATGTCACCCGAACAGGCACAGATACTGCCGCTGGACGAACGCACCGACATCTGGAGTACCGGCGTTGTGATTTATGAAATGATTTCCGGCCGGCCACCTTTCCGCGGCGTGACCAGCAGTCACACGATAGTAGACATTATCGAAAGAGAGCCCGCACCGCTGGCGAGCGTCGGTTCGACCAAAATCCATTCCGAGTTGGAACGCATCATCAGCAAGGCGTTAGCTAAAAACAAGGACGAACGATATCAGACCGCCAAAGATATGCTTATCGATCTTAAGAAGTTGGGAAAGCAGATCGATATCGAAACAGAGATCAAGCGGTCTGAGTCTGTTGGCGCCCACATCACGTCTCCTGCAACTGACAAGGATACTTCCGCACGCACAGCTTCAGGTGGCTCGTCTCAGCGAATCAATAAACGCGAGGAGCGCCAATCCCGAACAAGAGTGCGATTGGCTGCTTCAGTCGGCGCAATCGTCATCATCGGCGCAGTGGTAATTGGGTTCTACGCCTGGAGATCGTCGCATCCAGGAGTCGCTGCTCCTGCTTCGGTCCTGACAGCCACCCGCAATCTGAGTTACTGGATCACGGTGCAGAAGTATCGCGACGGCAAGCCCTATGAGGCGCCCTTCAAACTTGCAAGCGAGATTAATTTCGAGAACGACTATCAAGTTCGACTGAACGTGAGTAGCCCGCAGGCTGGGTACCTGTACATTCTGAATGAAGGGCCGCAACTATCAGATGGCTTGCCGTCTTTCGTCGTTTTGTTTCCTTCGCCAACAGCCAATCACGGGTCAGCGGCGCTCGCAATGGACCAGCAGATTCAGATTCCGGAGAAGAGTTGGTTTCAATTCGACAAGCAGGCTGGTACCGAGAAACTATGGCTAGTTTTCTCAGCAGGAGCGATAGCTCAGTTAGAGACTTTAAGAGCATTTGTCAATCCACAGTTCAAAGGCGCGATCGAAAATCCTGAAACAACTAGAGGCGTGAAAGAATTCCTGGAAGCTCACTCAGTTTCGAAACCAATTGTTGAGAGGGATGACGCGAAGGATGAGACAAGACTCCGAGCCAGTGGCGATATTCTTGTTCACGTCATCAAGCTCGCACATCATTGATGACGATCGTGTTGGGCCGCGCGCTCATTGTGATTGACCTTCTTTTTCCGAGGGAATATGATGCCCGCACTCAGGCCCCGGATTGGTAATTGAGCTTTTTACCTGGACCCTGGCGGGTTCATTCGAAATCTTTGCTTCGCCGTTATTCGTATGAGGCACCCTGAGCCTGGTGATCTTCACGGTCATTTCCCGCGTTAATAGTTAGGAAGCAGTTAACTAAGGGATGAGGTTTAACCCGAAGAGAGATATTCGTTTCTTCGACCCACATAGAACCAGCAACAACATTGAAGGAGGATTGACGATGCCAAGATCTATCTGGACGATTAACAACGCCGGCGGAGACCCCGACGGTTCCGACCTTATTGGATGCCATATCAAGGAGACCAGTACCGGTTACGATTTCACTTCCCCGAACGGCACAAAGCTGGCTTCGACGACCTCGACCACGCCACCTTTCACATTTCCAAATTTCCCTTATGAAGGTTGGACGTGGACCATAGAGGTGACCACGCTTGCGGCCTCAGGCGTCAGCGGAGGCTGGTCCAACAATAATCCGAGTATTACCGGCGAAGAGGGGACCTGGTCGACTGGCGCCGGTGATGACCAGGAAGAAGACGCAGCGGCGGCCGCTACCTAATACGGACGACTTCAGGATGCGTTAAGCGAACAGAGCGTTCGAATGACGATAGAGGCCTGACGCCGACGTTAGTTATGTTTGGCGCCACGCTTCTTCAGGTCATTTCAGTAGAGTTGCTCAGATTAGGGGTGTGGTCTATGAACGAGAACGGCTGCCCAGCGCGCCCCTACATTTTCTTTTTTCCTGACACTGCTTTCAAAAAGGCTGCGACCATCCTCAAAATCGCAATACCAGCAGTCGTACTGCTTGCCTGCTTGCTTTTTCTCACTCAGCAGTTTGGGGTGACATACGGATCCTCCGTTTTGCTTCATGGTGGCCTTCAGCAAACCTTGCGGCAGGCTGCGAGCGAGCTTCCACTTCTTTCACCTGTTGAGCGCGAATTAAAAGGCGGCGAAACTCATGCTTATACAGTCAGCCTGGAGCAAGGGCAATTCTTGTATGCACTGGTTGAGCAGAATGGAATTGATGTCGTAGTACGTGTTTTTAGTCCTGACGGTCACGCCGTGGCCTTTGCCGACAGTCCAAATGACCAGTGGGGCACCGAACCTATCCTGTTGCTGGCGGACGCTGCAGGCTACTATCGCGTGGAAATAGGCTCAACAAACATCCGCGCTCCCGCCGGCCGCTATCAAATTAAGATCATTGCCTTGCGTCAGGCCACGCCAGCGGATCGGGATCATGTGCTTGCTCAGGCCAGTTTCGAAGAGGGACGAAAGCTGCGGACGCAACAGACGGCAACTTCGCGCCGAGCAGCAATTGAAAAATACAAAGAAGCCCTAGCGCTCTTTCAAGCGGCCGGCGATTCCTACCGGCAAGCTTTGACACTACTTTCGATCGGTCTGACCCACGCACAACTAAACGAATTCCGGACGGCCCAACCCTATTTCAACCAGACCCTCGCGCTGGCGCGAGAAATTGGGGATCGCAGACTACAAGCTGCGACAGAAACCTTCCTTGGGGGAATGGATGATGTCCTCGGTAATCCCGGTAACGCCCTGGACCACTACAATGAGGCGCTCGCTCTTTCCAAAGCAAGCGGGAATCGTTCTGCTGAGGCGAACGCGCTGAATAACATTGGAACGATTTACAACACGATGGCTGACTGGCAGAGGGCGCTGGACTATTACCGGCAGGCACTTCCGTTGCACCGATCCCTCGGTAATCAGCGATCTGAGGCTAGAGCGCTCCAGAACATCGGTGTTGCTTATCAGATGCTTGGCGAGCCCGCCGATGCGCTCCACTACTATCAAGAAGCTCTCCTTCTAAATCGGTCGATTGGTGAAAGGAACACTGAAGCCGAGATGACCAGTCTTGTGGGCAGCGCCTATTACGACATCGGCGATCATAGGAAAGCACTTGAATTTTACGATCAGGCCTTAAAGCTGGACCGGGATCTTGGGAATCGAGGACTTGAAGCGGGCACGCTGGACCGGTTAGGGGTAAGCTATTCGGCTCTTCAGCAACCGGAGCGAGCATTGGAGTATCACGAGCAGGCGCTGAAATTACGGCAGGCTATTGGCGATCGTCGCAGAGAAGCCATCTCGCTCAGCAATGTCGGCTACGTTTACAACATGCTAAGTCAGCCGGAAAAGGCACAGGAGAAATTCGATCAGGCTCTCACAATCTTTCGCAGTATTGGCGACTTGAATAATGTCGCTGTCGCTTTGGAGGGAACGGCGCGGGCGCAGCAGAAGCGCGGCAATATTGAGGACGCTCGCAAGAGCATTGAGGAATCATTAGCCCTCGTTGAAACGGTACGCGCCCGTACTGGTAGTCAGCAACTTCGCGCTTCCTACCTTGCATCGATGGAAAGAGCTTACGAGTTCTACATTGATCTCTTGATGCAACAACACACGAAGAATCCCTCGCAAGGACTGGACGCGGAAGCCTTGCGCGCAAGTGAGCGCGCCCGCGCGCGCAGCCTGACGGAGATGTTGAGCGAAGCACATATTGATGTTCGCCAGGGCGTTGATGCGAAGCTGATCGAACAGGAACGAAATCTGAGTCAGGTTATCAATGCCAAGGCCCAACGACAGATTCAATTGAAGGCCCAGAAGGGCAATGAGCGGGAGATAATGGCACTCGATAAGGAGATCAGTGCTGTCGAAGACGAATACCAGCAAGTGCAAGCAGCCATACGCAAGAGCAGTCCACAATACGCCGCGTTAACGCAGCCCGATACGCTCGGCCTGAAAGAGGTCCAGCAGCAACTCGACTCTGATACGGTGTTGCTCGAATACTCACTTGGCGAAGAACGTAGTTACGTCTGGGCAGTGACACCGACATCGCTCAAAACATTCGAACTGCCCAAGCGGCAGGAAATAAACAAAGCCGCACAACGGGTCTACGGACAGCTAACTGCGCGCAGCCTCGCTAAGCCTCTTGAAAGTACCGAGCAACGCGTGCAGCGACTCGCGCAAGCAGATGTGGATCTACTGCAGAGCATCGGCGAGTTGAGTCGAATGGTCCTTGGCCCGGTGGCTTCTGAGTTGGGATCAAAGAGGCTGGTCATAGTAGCGGACGGAGCGTTGCAATACATCCCTTTTGCTATGCTGCCGGAGCCGACGAAGGGTCGACAGGGAGACGGGGTGATGTCGAGAGACGCTTCCAATCGCACCGTCTCCCAGTCGGCCGATCTCCCCATCTCCTTCGCCCCGTTGATCGTCGATCACGAAATAGTTTCGCTCCCCTCAGCAACTGCTTTGGCTGTGCAACGGAAAGGGTTGGCTGGTCGTAAGCCCGCGCCGAACCTAATCGCAGTTATTGCGGATCCTGTTTTCTCTGCTGCCGACGAACGACTGAAAGCAAATGCGAGAAATGCAAACCGGAAAGCGGATCAGATTGAAGAGACAACCAATATTCGCATCATCGAGCACCTCGCCGATGATTCCGGCAAGTTAACAATTAGGCGCCTGCCATTTACCAGGCAGGAGGCCGAGCAGATCCTGGCCGTCGCGCCAAAAGCGACTAGTCTGAAGGCAATTGATTTCAAGGCGAACCGCACAACTGTTATGAGTGGTGAGTTGAGCCGATATCGCTACGTTCACTTTGCAACCCATGGTTATCTCGATAGCGAGCGCGCCGACCTCTCGGCGATTGTGCTCTCGCTTGTAGACGAGCAGGGCAAGCCGCAGGATGGATTTCTGCGGGCGCACGAAATTTACAATCTCAATTTGCCTGCCGAATTAGTAGTACTGAGCGCCTGTCAGACGGGATTGGGAAAAGAGGTCAGAGGTGAGGGCCTTGACGGTTTAACGCGCGGGTTCATGTACGCGGGAGCACGTCGCATTGTGGTGAGCTTGTGGAACGTCAACGACAAAGCCACAGCAGAACTCATGGAGCGCTTCTATCGTCGGATGCTGAAAGTTAATCAATCGCCCGCCGCGTCGCTGCGCGCGGCCCAGATAGAGCTGTTGCAGCAGAAGCAGTGGCAATCACCCTACTACTGGGCCGCGTTTACGATGCAAGGCGAGTGGCGTTAATCGGATATGGTTATGAAAATCAAACGAAGAAGTAGAGCTTTGGTTCTGAGTCTTAGCCTGGGCATGATTATTTGCACAATGGCTCTTGCTCAGACACCTGAAGAAACCACGCGGAACTTGTGGGACACAGCGTTTGCTGCGCAAAAACCGAGCGCAACGACACGAGGATCCGCTAACAGAAAGCCAACCGGGCGAAGTTATCGCGTGATGACTCCCAATATTCCGACAAACAGCGTGGCCGGAGATACAGTAGTTGGTGTAACGGTGTGGCGCCTGCGTCGTTCGACCGCTGCAGACACAGGTGAACGACTCATCGTCCACGAAGGTCCGGATGCGGTTGAGTGGTTGCCGGAACGGATCTCAGCAACCACAAAACTCGCTGAAGGCGACCGATTGCGCATCAGTCTGGAAGCTGCCCGGAACGGTTACCTTTATGTGATTGATCGCGAACGGTATGCCGATGGCGCCCTGGGCGAGCCATACTTGATCTTTCCGACGACGCGCACTCTCAACGGCAACAATCAGGTAAAGACCGGCAAAGTGATTGAGATTCCGGCGCAAGATGACGCTCCTCCTTACTTTACGCTCCGGCGAAGCCGGCCCGACCAGGTAGCAGAAGTTATGAGTGTATTAGTGACGCCGTCTCCGCTTGCAGGCTTTCAGATCACCGACAAAGCGCAGAAACTCTCGGAGACCCAGGTTGCGGCCTGGGAGAAATCATGGAGCGCGCAAGTTGGCTCGCTGGAATTGGACAACGGCGCGGGCAAGGCCTGGACGAAAGAAGAGAAAGACGCCGGCGCCAACGCAGCGGTGTTGACTCGTACTGGACCCGCCCCGCAGATAATTTATTACCGGCCAACTGCTAAATCTAACGAGCCGATGTTAGTAAACGTCAACTTGCGTTACCGTGTAGCGACGCGAAGAGCGGGTCGCTAAGGAGTATCACTAACGGTCCTCACCGGCATCAGGTAACCAATAGGGCGTTTTCGAGACCTCGCGGACTCTCGCAAATGACCGAGATCATCATCCGATTGAAGCCTCCCTGCCTTCATCTCTCGCAAAAAGGAACGCGACTAGCTTGTTCTCACATTGTCACCCAGTATCGCGTATGCTTCGATGCCAGCTTACTAGAGGAAGCATATGCACCTGTTCCATTACGTCTTAATCGTCACGTCGTGGGGACACTGGCTCTACCGTTTCTTTCGACGCCTCGGTCCGATGGGATTGTTTTTTCTAGGCGCTCTGGATTCATCCTTTCTCGTTCTTCCGTTTGGACTCGATTTGCTTCTTATTGCCCTGGTGAGTTCCGGCCGAGGTGGAGCGAATTGGATTCTCTTCGTCCTTATGTCCGCCTTCGGCTCTGCGGCCGGTGTACTGATCATTGATGCAATAATGCGAAGAGCAGGCGAGCAGGGTTTGAAGAGATTTCTCAAACGAAAACAGATTGAACGGCTGCGCATGAAATTAGAGCATCGCGCAGGTTGGGCGATTTTCGTCGCTACCCTCGTTCCGCCGCCGTTTCCATTCACGCCCGCGGTGATGGCCGCCTCCGCATTGCAGATTTCGCGTAACAAATTACTCACAGTGGTTTTCGTCGGGCGCCTGGTGAGATACACAGTTGAAGCAGCGCTGGCGATCTATTTTGGTAAGTCAATCCTGAAGCTGGTTGACTCTCCGGTTATTGAATACTTCGTTTACGCTTTGATTGTGATCGCCGTTGTAGGAAGTACGCTATCGATTATTAAGTGGACCCGGAAACCAGCTGGCTAAATCAATACAGAGACCCGTCGATAAAGATATGGTCGTCAGTCATTAATTCCGCGAGTCCACCAAGATCACGGGCGTTAATGCGAGCAACGAAGGCGAATACTGTATCTTTGCCAGACATGGGGTTACAGCTCCCGAGCAGAGGCGTTGAATCGTTGCCAGAGCGTGGTAAACTCCAAGCCACAAAATTGCATCCAAAATGCTGTACCGCCGCCCACGCGATCGTACTGAGGGGAGCAATGCTTACTCAGGTTGATGAAACTTCGGCGGTTCAGCACGCCAACGAAGATCTCCATCCGGCAGCGAACGGTCGCGATGCCGAAGTCTTAGCGATCGTTCTAAAAGACCTATCCTTTGCTCTGTCTGAGGCCGCGACGGCACTTCAGCACACCGTTCTTCTGAACAATGATCCTACCTCCCGGATAGAACGAGGAATCGACTTTTATCGTGAAGTCGACAATCTCAAGATATGCTTGATCAGCAACGCTTTAACTCACACCAACGGTAACCAGAAGAGAGCGGCTCAGCTGCTGGGCATTCGCCTTTCAACGTTGAATGCAATGATCAAGCGGTTAGGCATCGTCGTAAAGCAGTGATGGCGGCGTCTAAGAAAATGTAGCTCCGCAAAAACGCCACACCTCGAATCGTAAATCCAAAAAATTGTAACTCTGCAAAAACGCCACAGATCCGCGCGGAGAGCAAACAATCTAAGAGGTCGTAGACATATCCAAAACCTTGAAGATGAAACAACCTTGCCGTGTGACTGCGCTCTCTACAATGCTGCTCCGGAAAATGGAAATCAGCCGCATCCCATGAAGCACTTCCAAGGAAAACCTCATAGTACGAACTTAAACATCCATGCTATCGGCATCGGCTTTGCGTTTTTCAACTAACAGTTAGGATCAACCAACCAGTTGGGATTGGACTGATCACAACTTTGTGGATCCGATCCAAAGTTGTGTACCTACGGCAGTCGGTAAATGCCCACCTGAGAGCAGTAAGAACGAGGAGAAATGCAACATGAAAAATATTCTGATGGCATTTTTAGTAATGAGCTTAGTTCTAAGTGCGACCGCGATCTTTGCTCAAGAGGTTACGACGACGGGGTCAATTGCCGGCACCGTGGTGGACCAAAATGGCGCTGCGGTACCAGGGGCCAAGATTACGGTTATTGGACCGACCGGCGAACGCACCTCAGTAGCCAATGATCAGGGGCGTTTTGAGATCAGCGGGCTGCTACCTGGCAATTACAAGGTTACGACTGAGGAAAGTGGATTCAAGAAAACGAATGTCTCTGACGTCGTGGTGTTCGTTGGGAAAACGGAAAATGTGCAAATCAAGCTTGAGCCGGGAGAAGTTGCGGCTGAGGTCAACGTCACGGCAGGTGCGAGTATCGACCAGGCAACGACGGCGATAAGTTCGAACCTCAACGACCAACTTTATTCGAGTGTTCCTGTGGCGCGGGGAGTGTCGAGTTTATTCACTCTAGCGCCTGGCACCACTACGGGTGTCGGAGGTACCTCGGACAGAGATAACCCGTCGATTTCCGGAGGAACCGCCCTGGACAACCTCTATGTAGCTGATGGTGTGAACATAACCAACACAGCCTTCGGTGGAATCGGAACGTTCTCGCGCTCTTACGGGTCGCTCGGGACCGGCATCATCCTCTCACTGGTCAAAGAAGTTCAGGTCAAAACGGCCGGCTTCGAACCTCAGTATGGGCAGTCCGAGGGTGGCATCGTCAACATAATCACCCGTTCCGGAAGTAACGAGTTTCACGGTGCTGTTTATGGTTACCTCCAGCCACATCAATTGGAAGCCACACGCCGGCAGCAGGACGACTTTGCAGTTAACAAACTCGGAGAGGTCTTGCATCAGGAGCACTACGATTTCGGCGCGGATCTGGGGGGTTATGTGCCTGGCCTGCGTAACAAGCTCTTCTTTTTCGGCTCGTTAAATCCCAGTTTCAATCGTGACCTGGTGCAAGGCGCCGAGCGCAACGCCATGGACCTTGCCAGTGGATCAGGCCGCGATTCCGGGCTATTCACACTTCTCGGCACCCACGTCAATCGTACTAGAACGACGAACTACGCTTTCAAGACGGACTACAATATTTCAGCCAAACACCAGGTCGCGTTCTCGATCTTCGGCGATCCGTCCTCCACAAACGTGTCTTCGTTCCGGACCTTAAACATCGACAACACAACGGCGCAAAGCAAACTTGGCTTTGGCACCCGCAATATGTCTGGCCGCTACACTGGAAATTTCGGGGGCAGCAACCCGTTGACCATCAGTGCATCAATTAGCCAGAACAAGAACCATTTCGATGAGACTGGATTTGCAAACTTCAACCAGATAATCGACAGAACCCAGCCTAGCCGAGGAAACTTCACCGCAATCGGCCTGGGATTCTTCGAGCCGACGCAAGGAAAAACCAGCCGGCTTGCCCTTGATGCAACCAAGCTAGTGACGTTGAAGGGCACGCATACGTTGAGTGTCGGTTACACTTATCAGCGCGGGTCTTACTCGGGTGTCCGCGATCGCAGTGGTCCAAAGTTTACTGTTCCGGCAACTAATGCGGACGGAACATTGGCCATTGATCCGCAGGCAGCGGGGCAGCCACTAAATGCCGCGTTCTCTTTGAGGACCGCAGGATCGTCGTGCGTCCTTTGCCCGCTTCTTACAATTCCGGGTGTTGGAGACCGAAGAGTATTCCTTCGCCAGGATCGCGGTGAGTTTGGTGCACCCGTCTTTGATACTTCCTCGCGTTATCATGCGGCATATGGCCAGGACACGTGGAGAGTCAATAAGTACGTCACAGCGTTGCTTGGTCTGCGTTGGGAGCAAGAAGGAATTACCGGAGCGATTCTTCCCCAAAGCGGCAGGCGGAACCATTATACCTTTACCGATGCGTGGGCTCCGCGTATAGGCGTTACTGTCGATCCGCTGGGCAAGGGCAGAACAAAAGCCTTCTATAACTTTGGTCGCTTTTTCGAGTTCTTACCACTGGATGCCGCCGAGCGTTCGCTTTCGTCTGAGAAAGATTTCACTGGAGGACGATTTGCTCCGGACTTCTTTATTGACGCAAGTGGGCGGCGGCGAGCCATACTCAATCAGTTCGGCACGGTTACTCCCATAATTGACGCTGCACATTTTGTAAGTTCAGCGATTGGTGGAACGGGAGGCCCTCCGACGGTTTCGGCGCAGGACGAAAACGAGTTCATTTTAGGGGGGACAAAACTCGGCTACGCTGACGAGCATACGTTCGGTGTCGAACAACAGCTAAAGGGCAACTGGGTTCTTTCTGCAAGATATATCCACCGGAAGTTGGGAAGGATCATCGAGGACGCGGCTATACTGTCGCCCGAAGCGGCCAACGCTGGAATCGGACAGGTCTACTTCATCGGTAACATCAAAAAGAGCCTTGATGCTGGAGTCAACCTTCAGCCATTCTTGTTTACGCCGCAGTTTGATCCAACCGGAAATTTCGTCTTGAACACACCCGCGGGGTGTCTTACCACGCCAAGTGGTGTGGCGGGGATTGGTCCGCAACCAGTGTTCTTCAACGCGCCGACCGACCCGTTCGGCAACTCGATCGCGCCAGGAGGTGTGTGTTTCTCTGGAGTAGGAATCGATGCTAATGGCAACTCCATCGTGACACCTGACGGCCAAGCTGATGGATTCCCGGATCCGGTGCATATCTATAAAGCCGTTGAGATCGAGCTGAACAGGCGTTTCGCAGATGGTTGGCAGCTCTTCTCTAACTTCCGCTTTGCCAGGCTCAGGGGCAACTTTGAAGGCCATCTCCGTAATGATAATGGCCAGACCGATCCCGGAATAAGCTCACTCTTCGACTTTACTGAAGGGAACTTTAACTTGCTGGGTACTCAGTTCGCTGTTGGCCCACTCAACACTGAGCGACGCTTCGTGTCGAATGTCTTTGGAAGCTATCTCTTTAGCAAGGAGCGAAGAATGTTTGGCCTTGGCCACGCACTTCATGGCTTCAATTCCGGAATAAACCTACACATGGAATCGGGTTTGCCCCAAAGCGAGTTCTTTGCGCATCCTGTTTATCTTAACGCGGGAGAGATCCCAGTCGGTGGACGCGGCAAGCTTGGGCGCTCATCCTTCTATACTCGAGTGGATTTGCATGGAGATTACGCCTACAAGATCACCGAGAAAGTATCGCTCAAATTTGTCGCAGATTGGTTCAACATCACAAATGACCGCCGCGTGTTCATCATTAACCAATTCCGTGAAAGCACTGCGGGTCAACTGAATCCCGACTTCGGTCAGCCAAGAACGTTCCACGCCCCTACTTCCTTGCGCCTTGGCGCAAGACTTGAGTTCTGATCGTTTAAAGCGATCAGATTTAAAAAAGGAGGGGAATTTATTCCCCTCCTATTTGTTTCTTGATCTTTGAGGCGTATTATTTTCTATGACGTTGTCAGGTTAACCAAGCGTCCTGGCCGGGAGGAGAAGGACATGTCTCGCCCACTATTCACTGCGGCAATTATGCAGTTGGTTCTCGGTCTATTTGCTTTCCAGGTATTGGCGCAGTCTGGAGCTCGGCAAAGTTCGCTCCCATTGCAAATTCATGGACAGGTACGTTACACGAACGGCGGTGCTCCTGTTGATCATGCGCTCGTTCGACTCCAGAGTTTTCGCGGCGGTGTGGTCTCAGAGATAACTACAGATCGAACAGGCAAATTTATGTTTACGGGACTGGTGCCAGACCAATACGTTGTGGTCGTCCGGCTGCCAGGCTTCAAGGAAGAGGAAAGACACGTCGATCTCAATACCGCCAGCAGCGAGTATGTACTTGTCCAGCTTAGCGCGGATCCAGTTCCGCCTACAGCTTCACGACGCGGATCTGCCAAAGTAGTTAGCGCCAACGTATCGTCTGAAGCCCAGAACGAATTCGATCAAGGGCGCACCGCGTTGATCGATAACCGGGATTTGGACCATTGCATTCTGCATCTGGAAAAAGCCGTTGAACTCTCACCCAACTTTTTCGATGCGCTGCTATTACTGGGAACGGCGTATGTTGAAAAACGCGAACTGGACAAGGCAGAGCATGCATTGCGGCGCGCGATTGAGATTAATCCGAAGGTTGCTGAACCTCAGATCGCCCTGGGGGAGGTTTACCGGCAACAAAAACGTTATGAGGATGCGAAGAAGACTTTGAGCGATGGTCTAAAGTTAGATGAGAATTTGGCGCATGCACACCTCACGCTTGCGAGGGTTTATTGGGACAGCGGTTTATCGACCAAAGATACCGAGCGTTTCAGGTCAGACCTTGAGAAGTCGTGGCAAGAAGTAAACATGGCAATGCGGTTGAATCCCAGCCTTGCGGAAGCACACTTACTTGCCGGCAATCTTTTGTTCAAAGCGCATCGCGGTAAGGACGCCTTGCCTGAATATGAAACTTATCTAAGGCTGGATCCAAGTGGCGAGTTTGCCAGCCAGACTGAGGACCTTGTCTTGAAGATCAGGCATGCGCTAGCGGAAGCCGTTAAGAAATAAGTAGTCTACGCATGAATGGTTTTTTTAAGTTCTCTTCTCTCGCTTGTTTCCTCACCCTGGCGGCCTTGGGCTGCCCTGCCGTACCGAACGCTCAACAGACCAAAACTGCTTCAGCGACCCTCGTTCGCTCTAGGCAAGCATCGTCAACACAGGAGCCGACCTCGGAAATTGACGCGCCGTTCATCGTAAACACAGACTTAATCACCTTCAATGTGACAGTAACAGACCCTCAAGGTCGCTTCGTTCCCGGTTTAAAGAGAGACGCCTTCAGGCTCTATGATGAGAAACAACCGCAAAGGATCGACTTCTTCAGTGACGATGATCGACCGTTGAGCATAGGCATTGTTTTTGATGTCTCAGGGTCTATGCGCCCTGAACGAATAAAAAACGCTGAGGAGGCACTGAAGCACTTCATCGAGACCAGCGATGAGGACGACGACTATTTCCTTTTGGCGTTCAACTCCCGATCGCAAATTCTGATTGAAAATACGCACGACACCACCAGTCTTTTGAATACACTCGTCGAGGTACATCCCCACGACAATACGGCACTTCTCGACGCTGTGTATCTTGCTGTGAACAAGTTACAAATGGCCAGGCAAGACCGGCGTGCGCTACTTCTGATTACAGATGGCGGTGAGAACGATTCTCGCTACAAATTTAGTCAGGTCGTTCGCGTGCTGGAAGAGTCAGGGGTAATGCTTTACTCCGTCGGCATGCTTAATTCTATCGACCTCGCGAGCAAGCCTGGTTTTACCGCGCACGTTCTGTTGCATGAACTGGCGAAGACTACAGGCGGAAGGGATTTTTTCCCTCAGAACGCAGCGGAGATGGACGAAGACTTCGAAAAAATTGCTCTGGAATTGCGTCATCAGTATTCGATTGGCTACCGGCCGAAGGATTTCAAGCGCGACGGTAAATGGCATCGCGTTAAGGTTGAAATGAGCCCGGAGAGCGATCTGCCTCATTTGATAGTGCGCAGCAGGCAGGGGTACTTCGCCCTTGCACACCCAAAATGAAAAAATTCTAGGGGCAAACGACGGTCCAGAGTTATCGCTGAGGTATGAATTAACTTGCGACGCGACGTACGAAACCGCCTGATTACACTTCGCTTGCTAATCGGGGCGTCTATCGTGTTGGCAGCGCCACTAGTGAAGGCCCAACTTCCCTTCTACACCGATGACGCAGATACCACTGACAAAGGGAAGGTCCATTTCGAGTTTTTCGACGAGGTAGATATTCTCCAAAGATCCCTTTATCCCGCCAAGGGACAAAACACGGCTAACTTCACACTCAATTACGGCCTGACGAAACGCGTTGAACTGGACATAAACGCTCCAATTCTCACGATTTACAACTCGAGGATTTCGCCACTAGGTAATCCGACTGGCATTGGTGACACTCAGTTTGGCGTAAAGTACAGATTCCACGACGAGCGTGAAAACTCCAAGATGCCGGCGTTGGCCGCCGTGTTTTACATTGAGGTGCCAACTGGCAACACACAGTTGCAGCTGGGTTCCGGAGTTGTCGATTACTGGCTTTATGGAGTGGCGCAAAAGTCTCTAACCAAGAAGATGACAGGACGGCTAAACGGTGGGATTCTTTTCGCCGGAAACACTTCAACCGGACTCGTCGGCATTCAAACAACAAGAGGACAGGTGTTCACTGCGAATGGTTCCCTGACTTATGACTTTACTTCGAGACTACGACTTGGGGCAGAACTGTTCGGAGCGGTAACCAATAACTTCGACCTCAGCAAGGGCCAACTCGAAGCGCAGTTTGGAGGTAATTACGCCTTGAGCAAACAGATATCGTTGGCGTTTGGTTTTTTGGGAGGACACTTCACAGCCAGTCCCCGTGCCGGTGTATTGGTCGGAGTTGCATATGACTTCAAATAATTGCCACAGACTGAAGATCTGATCCAGAAGACCAGGCGAGCGCTGGGAGAAACGGCAACAAATAACTTTACTTCTTAGACTCGGTAACTTGAGGACGCGACCTCCGGCGTACCTCCTCCAAAAGGGTCTCATCATCTATTGCCTCGAGAGGCGGCTTAACTCCCTGAACCTGCTTGGGTTCTTTATCTTGTTCTTCCTGCTCTGCCTCTGCCAAACCCTCCTTAAACGCGCGTCTGCTTTGGCCTAAGGCCTTCGCTAATTGTGGCAGCTTGCTTCCCCCGAAGAGCAGAAACACTACACCAACAATGAGAATCCAGATCATCGGATTCTCTGGAAGAAATAGCATGAATGAATCCATAAAAACCTCCTTGCGCCTACTCCGCTTCGTCAGGGCTCATCGTCTCTGAAACTCGGGTGAACCAAGCACCATGCTGAGGACGCCTGCAAGAAACGGTGGAGCTGCCCGCGTTTTAGAACTGTCGATCGCTGCTGTGTTGGCATAGTTTATCGGGTGCATGGCGTCGGTCGCAGAAATAGTTTTTGCCGGCATCGCGGTCCCTTCGCTCGCAATTTTGTCAATTGCGCGCAATGTCTGCTCGCTGACATCACCTCTCAGGATGGCCTGAGACAAGTGTTCAGCAGCTTCCGCCGGATTGAGCAGATCACTTTGGCTGAGAATCCGGGCCGGATCGATGTGCGTACCCTTGAGTTTATTGCTCGACAGCGCGATTGCAAAGTTCAAACGTTCCAACATCGAACCCGTAGCGAGCCATTGCGTGGCCCGATCAGGATAGCCGTCCGGAGTAAGTCTCCCAAATACCGGCTGGCCCATACGAGCTATCCATGCGACCACAGAAGGATCCGCATCCGTTTCGGCGTCAACTGCGCGCAATCCGGCGGCAACATATTCAAATGGCGTTCGCAACTTCGCTCGATAGACATCAACAGCAAAAAATTCCGGTGACGTTACGATCGTGCGCAAGGTCTCGCGGATTGAACCGTTAGTCTTGAGAAAGGTCGCAGCTGCGCGATTGATAACCGACCGCGGTGGATCATCGCTAACAAAGCGGCGAGCAAGTTTTGTCGCAATGAAGTTCGCGGTGGACGGATGACTGGCCAGAATGTCCAACACTCTTTCGCCGTCGCTGATTCCTCCACCCGCTGGAATTTTCTGCCCCAACACTACCTTCTCGCCATTGTCGTGGGCCCGGGGATTAAAAAAGAAGAGACCCACTTCGTTTGGCTTACGTATCGTCCATCCAGTGAAGCACCGTGCGACTTCCTGCACGTCTTGTTGCGTGTAACCGCCGTCGACGCCGAGCGTGTGAAGTTCCATCAATTCACGGGCGTAGTTTTCGTTGATACCTCCAACCGTTTTCGCCGGTTTGTCCTTTGTGGCGGGATAGTGTCGCTGCACGCTGGACTGCCAGTTGTCCAGGTAATAGAGCATCGCCGGAGAGTGGGCGGTGGCGCCGAGCAAATCGCGAAAATTGTCCAAAGCAAATGGGCGAATCGTGTCGCGATCAAACTCCGTCAACAGGAATCGATCCGCATCCTTATTGGCAAAGATACTAAAGTGGTTTTCCCAAAAATTAACCACCAGCTCAAACAACTGGCGTTCACTGTAGACAGCGCGCAGTAGCGCCGCTCGCTGGAGTTCGGTAACTACTAATTGCGGGTTCGCCACCGGTTTTTGCATGGGCGGTTTTGAAGAAGGTGGTGAATCCTTCCTGGCCTCGGCTGCTGGTGGTTTCATTTCCTGCGTCATCGGATTTTGGGACTCAGTCTTTCCCATTTTCATTTCCTGGGTGCTGTCTGATGGTGTGAGCGACGACGCCATGATTCCCTTCTGTTCTGCAATCAAGGATGTTGCTTCGGCCGCAGGCATTGACTGTGGGGACACAGAAGGCTGCGGAGACGGAGAAGGCGCCGGCTTTGGCGGCGTATATTGTTCTATTATTTCAGGTGTACTAATTGTGAGCGATGGAAGTTTGCGAAGACGTTCATCAAGCGCGCTATCTTTCATCGACTCCGGCTCAAGCTGTTGCGCGATAAATGCATTGACGCCGATCGCCTTGACGCGTTCGAAGTCTCCGGGTCGAATGCCAAAAGTTAGACGCGTCAATACCTGTGCGATCTTCTCATCGTTGGATAGCTTTCGATGCTTTGTTTTTGCATCCTTAGCCGTCGTCTTTGCGGCGACAAAAAAAATCTGTCCGCCGCCGATAAGAATGGTCATTACAATTGCGGTAGCCCTCGCAAAGCCGGTGTACTTGGTAGCTTTCATCATTCACCCTTTCGGCCTACGTCGTAGGCCGCACACTAGTAGGCGGTTACGTTTAAGAGCGGTTAGCTCAGGTGGGCAACGTCAATAGTAAATCATTTGGACCGCCCGTCACTAGCGGTCAAGGTTTGTAACTGCATCTTTATCAGGGTTCAAAGGAAGGCGCTGATGCCGTCTCTGGTTCGAAGTCCCTAAAAAGAACCCGAAATGCTTTGTGCGACAGTCGACAGGATTGTCAGAATTGACAGGATAACTCTAGTCTGGACACAATTTTCTCCGTAGCTTTTAAACAGGCTTAATGCACCGTATGCACACTGAAAAACCTTCGAAACCTTGAGCTCGCCAGACGATATATCTAGGTCTTCACAAACCCGTCGTCGTTCCACTCTTCAGTGCCCACCCCGTTATAGTCCGGTTTCGGGTCCCCATCGCCAGCCGTCGCGCTCCTGCATCGCTTTTACTTACCTCAAATCGCGACTCCACATCGACTCAGACGTCTGGACGGGTATTCGAGAATGGGATGGTAGGATTGAAAGTGCGACGGATCTGTCGCCCCTTTGCCTTTGACTTCTTCCATAGAGTCGCCGGAATCATCTTGTCTTGGCTACGCGGCCACCATGTGAGATCCAGGACAAATGTCCCCTCCTCAAATGGCAACGAATCAACCACCTGACGTCGATCATTCTGTATCGTCCTAAGAGATCAGGCCGCTACGTTCTTTTGTTCAGCCCTAAAGAACGCGAGCATATCTGCGTTGATCTGTTCAGGATTGGTCGTGCACATTCCGTGTGGCAAGCCCGGATACACCTTCCGAGTGGAGCCCTTTACGAGCTTCGCCGACAGCAGCGCCGAATCCGCAATGGGCACAATCTGGTCGTCATCCCCGTGAAGGATCAGAGTCGGAACATCGATCTTCTTGAGGTCCTCTGTGAAATCGGTCTCGCAGAACGCCTTGATAGCGGATCCATCCGGACGGGCGGACCACGCCAGCGTGGGAATCGTGTCGATAATTTGCCAAAGCTGGTCGTCCGATTTTTTCATCCTCCGTGCCTTTGCACTGCATCCCCTCGCGACAACCTCGAAGGCGCGAAGTACTCTTCCAAAAACATTTCACTTTTACCATTCATCATACATCAACAGCAGGATTCTGTTCTCGCTTCGCGAGCTTGGAGCAGCTGAAAGTCTAAGGCTATTTGAGCTTCGCATGCGAGCAACCTATCCTGTCCTATGTTGCCTACGCACCGCGTGCCTTCAATCGATTCTGTGGTGCGAGAGGCTGAAGTTGTCTACCACATCTAACATATATTGTCGACTTACAATATATCCTGTACTTGACATATAGAGCTTCTCTCTCCAGCTTGCAACTTGGGGCCCGGATAAGGCATCATACCCACTGGTTAATCCTACTCTCGCGCATCGACGGTGATGCGCCCCGCGCACAAGACGATTAGCGCCGGACGTTTTTGGATGGTTCGAGAGCAGGCTTGTTTCACACTTTGAAGCCGCTCTTCCAATTAAGAGCATCCGAACCCGGTCCTTCGACCGCTACCGTTTCGCCGAAGCCAATCCGATTCGCAGCTTCTTTTCAATCCCTAGCTGGGGAAAGGTATATCTATAAATGTCAACGAAACTTTATGTTGGAAACCTCGCTTTCCAAACTACCAGTCACGACCTTCAGGAATTGTTTGCTCAGGCTGGCACAGTGGAATCAGCGAGTATTGTCGAAGACCGTGACACTGGACAGTCCAGAGGGTTTGCCTTCGTCGAAATGTCTAGCAAGGAAGAAGCGGCCGCAGCTATTGAGCAGTTCAATGGCAAAGAAGTCGGTGGACGCGCGCTAAAAGTCAACGAAGCAAGACCGCGGGAGAACCGTGGCGGAAGCGGGCGCAGCTTTGGCAATAACCGTGGCGGCTTTGGTGGAAATCGCGGTGGCGGTACCAGCGGCCGACGTTCCGAGCCACGGTGGTAAATATGCTTCAATAACGTTGTCCCAAAGTCTCCGTGATGATCAGAATCATTACGGAGACACGTCGAGAGATTAATTGCCCCGCGTTGAACGAGGTCCAGCGGACGGCCAGGCGTGGCGATGACCACGGTTGCGCCTCGCCGGAGACTCGTTATTTGCGTTCTCATGCTGGCGTCACCAATGACGATAACGCTGCGGTTAGACTTAACGTGATTCAGGTTGGAGTAATTTCTTTCGATCTGCAGAGCGAGGGTTGGGGCGATGATTAGAACACACACGCCCGAGACTGAATGCTCGCTGATCACTGCATCGTTCTAACAAAGGAGAAAGGCGGATGGAAGAAAGAATTTTCAAAGCTGGAGACCGAGTTGAGCAAATGTGTTTGACCTGTGGCGAGGTGCGCGGTCACGTCGTAATCTCCCTCAGCAAGAGAGGAAGCATTACGCGCGTTAGTTGTCCAATATGCGATTCCCGAGTCCCATACAAAAGCGGCTCGATACCGAGCGGTTCTAAGACGGCTAGTCTGCCCTACGACCGCAGCCGTACGTACCGCAAAGGACAGATGCTAATGCATTCGACGTTCGGCGAGGGCGAAGTCACAGCCATCATAGAACCCCAGAAGATGGATGTGTTGTTTGCCGATCGATTACGCCGGCTGATTCATGGTCATGCGTAAAAAGCGCCGCGCAAAGCACAACGCGTCAGTGCCGGCCACTCACTGGCAATTGGAATGTGGATTACCTTTTCCGCGGAATTAATGCCATTGGCTGCGTTTGCGAGGCACAGCCCAGGACCATGATCAGGTTACCATCAAGCGTTACGCTCCGGATCCGATAACGGATTGGTATTACTTCTGGTTGAATCGTTTCTTTTACATGCCGCTGATCGTGTTGAGTCTTCTTTTAATTGTTTTCGGCTGGTCCGTATTGAGAGGCGTTGGTCTGCCCGTAGTGGTTTCGCTTAAAAAGTTCCATTCAGAGAACGGCCGATTGTGAACGGATTGCAGATGTTCATAGTTGATAGCGGCGTTAAAATGACAGGTAGATTTCCCGTATTCTACAGCCGCCGTTATGACGGACCATATTATCGCTGGTCCTATGAGCAGAAGCTAGAAGAATGGCGGTCGGCGCGAGTGCTTGCCGCTGATCTGCCACAACTCACCCTATGTGTTTCGCGCTGGAAGAATGTCCCCCGCTCATTGCAAAAAAGCTTGACCGAACACTATGTGGAATAGAGCGCTACGCGATGGCCCGATATGTCTGTGAGCTGTTTGATTCTAAAGATGTTGATGCCCGCTTGACCCAGCAATTTAACACTCACTCCTAACGTCTTCGATTTCATAGTTTACAGACGGAGCGCAGGTAGGATGAAGTTGCCTGATTTGGATAATCGAGAGTTCGTTCCGTTGCCCTCGTATCCGCGGAGGAGTGCCGCACCGATGTCATAGTTATTTCTGTCTTTATATATAGAGCGAATAACTGTATCCGTGAATCATTACTAGCATGAGTGACACGCTTCAGTTCCTCGTCAGGCACGGTTACATCGTGCTTTTCGCCTCGGTGCTGGCGCAGCAACTCGGGGTACCACTGCCCTCCACACCTTTCATCGTAGCCGCGGGCGCGCTCGCACGCACTGGTCAGTTGAGCTTCGGCGCGGCGATCTTCGTCGCCTTCAGCGCTGCGATGATCGCAGACCTTGTGTGGTTCGAGATTGGGCGGCTGCGCGGCACTCGCGTCCTTCAGTTCCTCTGCCGCATCTCGCTTGAGCCTGACTACTGCGTACGACGCACCGAGAACAGCTTCGCGCGATACGGCGCGAAGATTTTGATCGTCGGCAAGCTCGTTCCCGGCATAAGCGTTCTGGCCACCCCGATGGCAGGAGTTTACGGGCTAGCGCGCTCACGCTTTCTGCTCTTTGACGGACTAGGCATCCTGCTCTGGATCGGGACGTTCGAACTGCTCGGCTACTTGTTCAGCGATCAGTTGGAAGATGTCGTCGCGTACGCGTCCCGCTTCGGCGGGTTGCTGACCGTACTTTTTGTCGGCGGCCTTGCGGCTTACGTTGGGTGGAAGTACGCACAGCGACGCAGATTCCTTCGCTCGCTGCGCGTAGCGCGCATCACCCCGGAGCAGTTGAAGGCGGAGTTGGACTCAGGCGCGGACCTCGTGATCATTGACCTTCGCCACGCGCTGGAGGACGAGGTCGAGCCTCGGACTCTACCCGGCGCGATGCGATTGCCTGCTGAGAAACTTGAAGAACGTGGAGGAGAGCTACCGCATGGAAAGACTTTGGTGCTCTACTGCTCTTGACCAAACGAAGCGACGAGCGCCCGTGTGGCGCTCGCACTAAAGCGGCAAGGGATCACAGACGTGCGACCGCTCGCTGGTGGGCTGGAAGGCTGGTTGGAACGCGGGTATCCCGTCGTGTCGAGCGTGCGTTGACGGGTCCTTCACTCCGCCTACCCTTGCGACAGGAACAGAATTTCCGTACATCTTGATGCCGGGTATATCCGGAATCGCTCCTTCCACCGGCATGAGCCGTTCACGGAGGTATTCATCGATACTCAGAGGCTGAGTCTTGTAATTTGCCCCAGAAACCATCATCCCTAAAGTGTTATTGAAGTACCCTAAAGTTGGGGTGTTGCCGGCGCCGGAAAGGTTCTACGCTCACACCGTGCAGCGACTGTTCTCAATGTTTCCTCACGTACGCGGCTACAAGGAACAGGGCAACATCAACACGCCGTTAGAACTAGCAATCCAAAATCAGACGGATCGCTTCAGCCTGGCAATTGATGCGATCGATCGAATGCCTCGTTTCCGAGTCAAAGGCGCCAGCGTAAGTGAAGCATTTCTGAACCAGCAGATCGCATGCAAAGAATACGCTCATGAGTTCGGTATCGATCAACCGAGATCAGCAACTGGAAATGGCCTTTTTAGATCTGATCTCATGGTACAGATCTTCCGGCAACTCAGAACTCAAAGAGGACTAGCACAATGAAAGTAGAAAAAAAGATCAAGTCGGCTCCCGCAACCTCCAAGGGAGTCGACATATCGAAGCTGCTCGAGCAATATGGCGGGCCGGTTAAGTTTACCGGAGCAGACGACGCGCTTTACGAGCGGCACCTTGTCTTTGACAACGTTATGGAAGAAACGACGATCGGCGCTCGTGAGCGTTTTGAGGCCATTGCCCGCTCCGTGCGCGACAAATGGCGACTACTACATGCATCTGGCGGATCTCAAGTCGTATCTGGAAGCAGACCAGAAGCTATGCGAGGCTTACGCCGATTCAGCTGCGTGGTCGCGCAAAGCGATCTTAAATGTGGCCGGCTCCGGAAAATTCTCGAGCGACCGCACGATCGCTGAATATGCAGCTGACATCTGGAAGGTAGAACCATGCCCGGTGGTATAGAAGAACAGGGTGGGCGGGTCAGTTTGATCTACGGTGGAGTAAGAGCTGTTCAAAGCTCAGCTTCTCATTCACACCGCGGCTTCAGCCCGGTGGCCCGCGACTTGTTAAGAACATCGAAACCGTTTTAACGGTTTGCTCTTTGCGTACACGCTTTGGAAGTCGCCGAAAACCGTTGAAACGGTTAAGGAATTTGTGGATGCGGCCTTGTCACCGGGCTGAAGCCACGGTGTGAATGAGAAGAATAGCAGTGCAAGATGTTGCCAAAATGACGGAACCGTTTACCAATCAACGTGGTGACACGTGTGCTGACGGGATATCGCCAGTGATCCGCTATTGAAGACGGTCCACCAACGATGAAATAGTTAGATGAGAAGGTAAGTCACATGGAAATATCGAAATTTGCAGGAAAGCCAGCCGACCAATCGCTACTGATCAACGTGCCCCCGTTTGGTGACCGCTTATTACACCGAGCAACCCGACATTTCAGTACCTGCACAACGGGTCATATTTGGAACTTCCGGGCATCGCGGTTCCGCGCTCGATAATTCGTTCAACGAGGCACACATCCTCGCAATCACACAGGCGATTTGCCTCTATCGCAAGCAGCAGAGGATCGACGGACCGCTCTATATCGGCGTCGATACGCACGCGCTTTCGGAGCCAGCCTTTGCCAGCGCTTTGGAGGTACTGGCAGCAAATGGCGTCGACGTGATGGTCGATGCTAACAATGGCTACACTCCTACACCGGTAATCTCGCACGCGATTCTTAACTACAATCGCGGTCGTCAGCATGGTCTCGCGGACGGCATCGTCATCACACCGTCACATAACCCGCCGCGATTCGGAGGCTTCAAATACGATCCGCCCCAGGGTGGACCAGCAGACACTCACGTCACCGAATGGATTGAGCAAAAGGCGAACGCCTTTATTGCTGACGGCCTGCGCGGAGTTGAAAGAGTACCATTCGAACGTGCCAGGAACGCTTCAACCGTACATTCGTATCAGTACCTTGATTCGTACGTACGCGATCTTCCATCGGTGATCGATCTTGAGGTAATACGCGAGAGCAAAGTACACATCGGTGTGGATCCATTGGGCGGCGCGAGCGTGGCTTACTGGGATGTCATCGGCGACCGCTTCGGACTCAATTTGGAGGTCGTGAACCACGTCATCGATCCTACGTTCCGCTTCATGACAGTCGATTGGGACGGCCAAATCCGGATGGACCCTTCGTCCGTCTATGCGATGGCCAGCATGGTCGGTTTGAAGGAGCGATTCGACGTCGCATTTGCGAGCGACACCGATGCCGATCGGCACGGAATAGTAAGCCACAGCCACGGGCTACTTAATCCGAACCAGTATCTTTCGGTTGCCATCTCTTACCTGTTCGCCAACCGTCCGCAATGGTCGCAAGCGGTTGCCGTCGGCAAGACCGTCGTCAGCAGCAGCATGATCGATCGCGTGGTAAAACAGTTGGGCCGACGGCTCTTTGAAGTTCCGGTAGGTTTCAAGTGGTTTGTGGAAGGACTAATCGACGGCTCACTCGGATTTGGGGGCGAGGAAAGCTCGGGCGCAACATTCTTGCGTCGTGATGGCACGGTCTGGACCACGGATAAGGATGGACTTGTGCCGAACTTATTGGCCGCCGAGATCACCGCGCGTACTGGCAAAGATCCGGGCGAACACTACCAGGAAATGACTGCCGAGTTTGGCACGCCCTTCTACACACGCATCGATGCGCCGGCGACGCCTGAACAGAAGACGAGACTGAAGCAATTGTCCGCCGATCAGGTTGTTACCTCGGCACTCGCGGGCGACCCCATCAAAGCCAAACTCACAACGGCCCCAGGTGACGGCGCACCGATCGGCGGTCTGAAAGTAGTAACCGAAAATGGTTGGTTCGCCGCACGGCCCTCCGGCACAGAGAATATCTACAAGATTTATGCGGAGAGTTTTAAGGATCAAGGCCACTTGGACGCCATCTTGATCGAAGCTCAAGAGATGGTAAACGATGCACTCAGTTCACCAGCGGGAGTTCGCTAATGAGTGGCGACCAGCAACCACGTGGCTTGCCCCCATTTCCATCCGATTACCGCTCCTCCGGACTGCTGATGCATGTTACGTCGTTGCCCTCGCCATATGGCATTGGCGATGTCGGACCGGTCGCATTGAGGGGGATCGATCAACTTCATGATGCGGGACAAAGCTGGTGGCAGTCGTTGCCGTTGGGTCCCACAGGGTACGGCAACTCGCCATATCAATCGATGTCGTCGTTCGTCGGCAACGAACTCTTGATCAGCCCGGACTGGCTTATCGAGGATGGATTATTACATGCAAACGACTTCACGGTATCCCTGTCTTCAGAGACCGCTGTCGATTACGGCACGGTAATGCCATTCAAACGTCGTTTACTCGAGACTGCGTGGAGTAATTTCGCCACCGGCGCGTTTCGAGGATTAAAGATCGACTTTGAACAGTTCTGCCACGACCAGGCATACTGGCTGGAAGATTACGCGCTGTTTCGAGTATTGAAAAACAAATACAACGGCGCCTACTACCTCGAGTGGCCCACAGAACTGGTCCAGCGTGTGCCTGCGGCGTTGGCTCAGGCCCGCCGTGACCTGGCAACCGAGATCGATGAAGTTCGCTTTGCTCAATTCCTGCTGTTCCGCCAGGGCGACCGGCTTAAAAAACATGCCAGCGCGAAGGGAGTGCGCCTGATTGGTGACCTGCCCTTTTTCGTTTCTCCTGACTCGAGCGACGTTTGGGCCAACCCGGAACTATTCCTGCTGGACCAAGGACGCAGACCGCGATTCGTAGCCGGCGTGCCACCGGATTATTTCAGCTCCGAGGGACAACTCTGGGGCAACCCCGTCTACAACTGGGACGCCCTGCGGCAAACTGGCTATCGCTGGTGCATCGATCGCATCCGTTCACTGTTGGCCCACGTGGACGTGATTCGTTTGGATCACTTTCGTGGTTTCGCGGCCGCCTGGCATGTACCGGCTGGAGCAGCTACAGCAAAATCAGGACAATGGGTACCGGCTCCGGGCGCTGATTTCTTCAACTCGGTGAAGAGAGAGTTAGGCGTCCTACCGTTCATCGCTGAAGACCTGGGCCTGATCACGCCGGATGTTTCCGAACTTCGTGACGAGTTCCAGATACCCGGGACGCGTGTCCTTCAGTTTGCGTTTGACGGAAGTGCAAACAATCCGTACCTGCCACATAACTATGTCTCCAACACAGTTGTGTACACGGGTACCCACGACAATCCCACTAGTCGGGAATGGTATGAAGAGCTACCACCGTACCAACGGGAAAACTTTTGGCGGTATTTGAACTCGCAGGAACGTGAGACTAGCGAGGCTGCCTGGGACTTGATGCGCCTTGCGTGGTCTTCAAAAGCCGCACTCGCAATCGCTCCTTTGCAAGACTTGCTTAATCTGGGTTCGGAAGCCCGGATGAATGTTCCAGGCCGTGCGAGTGGTAACTGGACGTGGCGCTGCACCGAAGAGATGTTATCGACTTATGGTTTTCATTCGCTGCTGGAGCTGACAAAAAGCTCAAATCGCATCGAAGCGTGATTCGCAAGGCACAAACCGGAGATCTGAGTGTCATGGAGTCAGTACCGAAACGCGGTAGCGTCGGGTCTGTATTCGATTCAGGGAGCCTCGATTGCACGCAG